>LSTF01000028.1 GCA_001644455.1 Betaproteobacteria bacterium SCGC AG-212-J23 | reverse complement strand
TCCTGTCCTACTACGTCGGCGGCGCGTCGCCGGCCGAGAGCACGCTGCGCGGTCTGAACGCATCCTTCGCGAATACGGGTTACCTCGGCATTCCGCTGGTCACCGTCGCCTACGGCGAGCGCGCGGCGCTTCCGGCGGCGCTCGCCACGGTCGCGACCAACATCGTCTCGTTCGCGCTGGCGATCGCGTGCATCGAGCTGTTCGTCGACCCGCGGCGCGGCGGCGTGCGACGTGCGCTGTCCGGCGTGGTGCGCAGTCCGCTGATCTGGCCGATTGCGCTGGCGATCACGCTCGTCGCCTTGGGCGTTCGCGTGCCGGTTCCGGTCGAGCGCTTCGCCAGCCTGCTCGCCGCGGCAGCCGGGCCCTGCGCGCTCTTCGCCATCGGGCTCTTCGTTTCGCGCCTCTCGATTCGCGCCGGCGTGGCGGCTAGCTGGCAGAGCGCGCTGCTGAAGCTCGTGCTGCATCCGCTGCTGATGGCGTTGCTTGTTTTTCTGGTGCTGCCGGTCGATCCGTTCTGGGCGAAAATCGCCGTCGTCTGCGCCAGCCTGCCGCTCGGCGCGACCGCGTTCGTGCTGGCGCAGCGCTACAAGCTGCTCGAAGCGGAAACCTCGAGCGGCGCAGCGCTTTCCACCGCCGCCTCCGTGCTTACGGTGTCGCTGGTGATGGCGCTGCTCGCGTCGCGCTGAGCGCGCTCTCCAGCACCCGTGCCACGTGCATGGCGTCGCGCCCCGCGCCGTGAGCGATCTGCTGGCGGCAGCTCGTGCCGTCGGCGATGAGCAGCGCGTCACCCGCCTTCCTTGCTTCCGGCAGAAGAGAAAGCTCGCCCATGCGCATCGAGACCTCATAGTGCTCCGCCTCGTAGCCGAAGCTGCCGGCCATGCCGCAGCAGCTTGATTGCACGGTGCGCACCTCGAGCCCGGGCACCATGCCGAGCACCTTTTCCACCGCCGGCATCGCTCCGAACGCCTTCTGGTGGCAATGCCCGTGCAGCAGGACTTTGCGCTTTGTCTCCGCGAAGCTCAGCTTGCCCGGACGCTGCGCCAGGAATTCCTCGAAAAGAAGCGCCTGCCTGGCGACCGTCTCGGTGCCCGGCAGCAGCACGGTGAGCTCGTCGCGCAGCGAGAAGAGACACGAAGGCTCGAGGCCGACGATCGGCACGCCGCGCTCGGCGTAAGGCGCGAGCGCGCGCAGCAGCCTTCCGGCCTCGCGCTTCGCTTCGTCGACCATCCCGGCGGAGAGGAAGGTGCGGCCGCAGCACAGGCCCGCGGGCGCATGCACTTGGTAGCCCGCGGCGCGCAGCACCGTCATCGCAGCGCGCGCATTCTCGGGCTCGAAGTAGCGGTTGAACGTGTCGACGAACAGCACCACGTCTGCCGCCGGCGTGCCGGTGTCGGTGAACACGTCCCGGCGCCAGCGCGGCAGCTCGCGGTCGGTCGTGAAGCCGAGCGCGCCCCGTAACCAGCCGCTCGCCGCGTTGGCGAGCGGCGCCACGCGCGCTGCCCAGGGCGCATAGCGCGGCAGATAGGCGATGGCACGGTCGCGCGCGCTGAAGCCATGCCGCGCCTTGTACTGCGCCGTGAACTCGACCTTCATGCGCGCCATGTCGACGCCGGTCGGGCACTCGCGCTTGCAGCCCTTGCACGAGACGCACAGGTCGAGGGCGTCTTTCGCTTCGTCGAACGGAATCTGATTCGAAAGCGCCAGGCGCAGCGTGTTGGCGCGACCGCGCGTGACATGCACTTCGTCCATCGTCGCGCGATACGACGGGCACATCGTGCCGGCGTCGAACTTGCGGCAGTGGCCGTTGTTGTTGCACATCTCGACGGCCTTGTCGAAGCCGCCCCATTCGCGCCAGTCGAGCGCCTGGAGCGGCAGGCGCGTCTCGTAGCCCGGCTTGAAGCGGAACAGGCTGCGATCGTCCATTTTCGACGGCCGCACGATCTTTCCCGGATTCATCAGGCCCTTCGGGTCGAGCCAGGACTTGATCTCGCCGAGAGCCGCGGTCAGCCGCGGGCCGAAGAACGGCGCGATCCATTCCGAGCGCACCAGGCCGTCGCCATG
>LSTF01000027.1 GCA_001644455.1 Betaproteobacteria bacterium SCGC AG-212-J23 | reverse complement strand
GGAGAACGACGTACTGCCCGCGCGCGTCGCCGACTACGAGCTCGAGCAGCTCGATCGCCTGTGCCTGAGCGGCCGCGTGACCTGGGGAAGGCTGTCGGCCGGGACGAGCGCGCCGCTGAAGAGCTCGCCGATCGCGCTCATGCTGCGCGCCCACGTCGCGCCGTCGGAACGCGCGGCTCCCGAGTCGCTATCGCCGGAAGCCAGGACGGTCTTCGACGCATTGCGTACCCGCGGCGCGCTATTCCCCGGCGAGATCGGCCTTCTGCCGAGCGTCGTCGAGCGTGCCCTGGCGGAACTCTCTGGGGCAGGCCTGGCAACCGCGGACAGCTTCGCGGGGTTGCGCGCGCTCCTTGCACCAGCGGAGAAGCGCAAAGCGATGGTCGAGTCCGCGGGGCGCTGGGCGCTGCTGTCGACCACGCTCGAGAGCAACTTCGAGGCGGTCGCGCGGGCGCTTCTCAAACGCTATGGAATAGTTTTTAGATCCTTACTGCAAAAAGAAACCCAGCTTCCGCCCTGGCGCGAGCTGGTCAGGATCTACCGGCGCCTGGAGGCGCGCGGCGAAATCCGCGGCGGGCGCTTCGTCGCGGGCTTCGGCGGCGAGCAGTTCGCCGCGCCCGATGCCGTCGGCCGCCTGCGCTCGGTGCGCAAGCAGGCGCCGCTCGACGAACTGGTGGTGCTGAGCGCGGTCGACCCGCTCAATCTCGTCGGCATCCTCACGCCCGAGGCGCGCGTGCCGGCGGTCTATCGCAACCGCGTCCTGATGAAGGACGGCGTGCCCATCGCCGCAGTCGAGGGCGGAGAGATGCGTCGCCTTGCCGGCTCGGCCTTTAGCGACGATCAGCTGCGCACGCTGCTCGCCCGCAGGCCCCTGCGCCATCCCGTCCAGGCGCACGTGAGGGCCACGAGCCCGCGCCCCTCGGGGAAAGCGCGGGTGCGCTCGAGCATCTATCACCACTAGGGGAAAGCCCTCCGGACCTTCAGGGCGTGTAGTGCAGGAGGAGGAGGAAGGACGCCCTGAAACTCAAATCCGGAGGCACTGCCAGTGTCTCGTGCGCACGTTTCCCTCCGATTTCTGCGAGGGCACGCTTTGTAACAAAATGGCCGGCGATGGCGAAATCATCGAGCAAGCCCTGGCTCCGCCGGCACATCACCGATTCCTACGTGCGCAAGGCGAAGGAGCAGGGTTATCGCTCGCGTGCGGCGTTCAAGCTGCAGGAGATCGACGAGAAGGAGAAGCTGCTGCGGCCCGGCATGACCGTCGTCGATCTCGGCGCGGCGCCCGGCGGCTGGTCGCAGATCGCGGCGCAGCGGGTGCGCCCGGGAGGGCGGGTGGTCGCGATCGATCTTCTCGACATGGCACCGATTCCGGGCGTCGCCTTCCAGAAGGGAGATTTCCGCGCCCTGGTGTTCGACGGGCGCGCCGACGTCGTGCTGAGCGACGTCTCGCCGAACATTTCGGGCATCCGCGACGCCGACCAGGCACGAGTCGCCGAGCTGGTCGAGGAAGCCGCGGCGCTGGCGAGGAAGGTCCTCGCACCGGGCGGCGTTTTCCTCGTCAAAGTGTTCCACGGCGGCCGTTTTTCGACGCTTCTCGACGACATGAAGCGCGGTTTTCGCACCGTTCAGGTGTGCAAGCCGGGCGCCTCGCGCAGCGAGTCGCGCGAAACCTACCTCCTTGCGCGCGGCCCAAAATGAGCTTGCTTTCCGGACTATTGACCCCATAGGGTTAGATGGGTGGCGCGTGGCTTGCGGCGCCTGTAAGATGGTTTCGTTGCGCGGTGCAAAACTAGGAGCAAGTCCTTGAACAACATGCTGAAAAACCTGGTCATCTGGCTCGTCATCGGGCTGGTGCTGATGACCGTGTTCAACCAGTTCAACACCCGCCAGACGGCGCAGGCGCCGATGGAGTATTCGCAGTTCCTGGAAGAGGTGAAGGCTGGGCGCATCGCCAAGGTCACCATCGTAGGCCGCCAGCTCAAGGCGACCACCAGCGAAGGCAAGCGCGTCACGAGCTACTCGCCCGGCGACATCTGGCTGGTTTCCGACCTGCTCAAGTACGGCGTGAAGATCGAGGCGAAGC
>LSTF01000026.1 GCA_001644455.1 Betaproteobacteria bacterium SCGC AG-212-J23 | reverse complement strand
CCCTGCGCGAAACCGCAGTCGGTTCCGGCCATCACGTTGTCCCGTCCGACGGCCTTTGCATAGCGGAGGAGCCGCTCGGCCACGAGCTCGGGATGCTCGACGATATTCGTTGCATGGCTGATCACGCCAGGAACAAGGATCTTGCTTTCCGGGAAATCCATCGAATCCCAGACGCGCCACTCGTGCTCGTGGCGCGGGTTCGCGCCTTCGATCAGGTAGGCGCCGGCGCGAACGCGCAGGATGAGGTCGACCACGTCCTTGAGCGGCACGTCGGTGACGTGCGGCCCCGGCCAGCTGCCCCAGCAGACGTGGTAGCGCACCTTCTCTTCCGGGATGCCTTGCAGTGCGGCGTTCAGCACTTCCACGTGCTTCGCCACCCAATTGCGATATTCCTTGAGCGTCGCAGGCGGCACCATGCGGTCGTAGGTGACGGCGAAGCGCGCATCGTCGAGTTGCAGCAGCAGCCCTGAGTCGATGATGGCGCGATACTCGACGCGCATCGCCCGCGCGATCGCCTCGAGGCATTCGTCCTCGCTCTTGTAGTACTCGTTCTTGCGATCCGGGATGACGCTCGCCGGCGCGGCGACCGGCAGGAAGCCCTGTTTCACGCCGGCGCCTTTCAGCGCTGCCTGGAAATTGGCGATGTCGCGCTGAATCTCCGCCCGGCCGGTGTACTCGATCGGGCCGACGCAAACCGCAACCGGCGCGCCCGCGGCCGCGGCGGTCGTCGGCGCGCCGTCGGCGCGGTCGAGCTCGGCATAAAACTCGGCGAAGCGCGCGCGATCGGCGCCGCGCTTGAAGGGGTCGTTGCTCGCCGTGCTGCGCCGGCGCTCGAAGCCGCTCAGTCGCTCGAGCGCGTACTGCGACCAGCTGATGGATTTGCCGAACTCGCCGTCGCTCGGCAGGTCGATGCCGGCTTTCGCCTGCTGCCGCACGACTTCGGCGACGCTGCGCGCCAGGCAGGACTGGTACTCGCCCTCGTCGTAGCCCTGGCCGGATTGCCGGGCGGCGATGAACTTGAGGAGCTCGGGCGGGCGGATCAGGCTGCCGACGTGGGTCGTCGGGATTCGACCATCACTGCGGCCATCGCTGCGGGGCATGCAGCAATGGTATTACGGGTGGTGGTCGTCCTCGTGGTCGGTGCCCATCGAGACTTCGCGCACCGGTCCGGCCGGCGCCTGCGGTGGCACCGGCTTCGCCGGATATCCCGGCAGCTGCGCGATTGCCGCCGACCAGCTCGAGCGGCTGGAAGCTTGCGGCGGCGCGTCCTTGTCGTCCTTGGCGTCCATGCGCTTAGTGTGATCCGACTGTGCCAACAGGGGAATGTTCCGATTTAGTCCGGACGGCCTGCAGCGCCTGCCACAGGCGGCGCGGGCTCGCCGGCATGTCGAAATGTCGCACGCCGGCCGAGTGCAACGCGTCCATCACCGCATTCATCAGGGCCGGCATCGAGCCGGTCACGCCGCCTTCGCCGACGCCCTTGGCGCCCAGCGGGTTGGTGGCGGTCGGCACCGCATGGTCGGTCACGGTCAGCCCGCCGACCAGTCCGGCGCGCGGCATGGCGTAGTCCATGAAGCTGCCGGTGAGGAGCTGGCCGGCCGAGTCATATACGCCCTGCTCGAGGAAGATATGCCCCGCGCCCTGGGTAACGCCGCCCTGCATCTGCCCCTCGACGATCTGGTGATTGATGATGGTGCCGACGTCGTCGCAGGCGACGTAGGAGACGATGTCGCACTCGCCCGTGTCCGGATCGATCTCCACTTCCGCGATGTGGCAGCCGTTCGGGAAAGTGGCCCCCACCTTCGGCCGGCCCGTGAAATCCAGGTCGAGCTTGCCGGGATAGGTCTTCGCCAGCTCGTCGATCCGCACCTTGCGGTCGGTTCCCTTGATCCGGTAGGTGCCGGTTTCGAACTCGATGTCCTGCACCGCGCTCTCGAGATGGTCGGCGGCGAGGTTCATGCCGTTCTTCACGATCTCCTGCGAGGCCCAGTGCATCGCGCTGCCCAGGCCGTGCAGCGTGCGCGAGCCGCCGGTCGGATTGGCGACCAGGTTGTACTCGGGCTCCGAGGTGCGCAGGCGGATCCGG
>LSTF01000025.1 GCA_001644455.1 Betaproteobacteria bacterium SCGC AG-212-J23 | reverse complement strand
GGGTTGCCTCGCGCGCGTCGATGCGCTGGCGCCGGCGGCGCGCGACGCGGTGCGCGGCGGCAACGCCGCTCGCATCTTCCGGCTATGAAGCGGCTGCTGCTCGCGAACAACGGGATGGAGCCGGCAGGCAAGTAGGCTCGGAACTTGCTGGGATGTAAGCCTGTTCCCACAAGGAGGCCCATTGTCATGATTCAGCTACGTACAGTCCTGTTCTCGCTTCTGCTCGCTGCGCCGTTTACGTCGGCGCTCGCCGACGAATACACCGACACCATCCAGCGGTTCCGCAGCGCGGAGGGGGATGCCAACCTCCTCGATACCAGCTATGGCTATGCCGTGTTCCCGACGATCGGCAAGGGCGCCGTGGTTCTCGGCGCCGCGCACGGCTCGGGCCGCGTCTATGTCAACAAGGAGTACGTCGGCGATACGGCGGTGACTCAGGTCACCGTCGGCCCGCAGCTCGGCGGCCAGGCCTACAGCCAGATCGTCTTCTTCGAGAACAAGCGCGCGTTCGACGAATTCACCAGCGGCCATTTCGAGTTCGGCGCGCAGGCGAGCGCGGTGGCGCTCACCGCGGCGGCCTCGGCGCAGGCGACCACCGGCGGGGCCGGCGTCGGCGCGAGCGGCAACCGGAATCACGCCACCACCGCGAGCCACTACCACGACGGCATGGCGGTCTTCACCATCGCCAAGGCTGGATTGATGGGCGAGGCGAGCATCGGCGGCCAGAAGTTCAGCTACCGGCCGAAGTAGCTAGCCCAGCTTCGGCATGACCTCGCGCGCGAACAGCTCCAGCGAGCGCTGCGCGTGCTCGGGCGCGAGGTCGCCGAAGGAGAAGATGCACAGCAGGTAGTTGGCGCTGGTGACGTGCAGCATCTCCTGCACTTTCTCCAGCGCGGTCCGCGGCGAGCCGGTGATCAGGCGCTGCGCGGAGTCCTCGGCGTAGGGCTCGGACTTGTGCACGTCGGGCCGGCCGAGCTTGCGGGTCAGGTGATGGATGTGGCCCGCCCATTTCCAGTAGGCCTCGAGGCCGAGCTTCTCGGCTTCGGCGTCGGTCTCGGCGATCACCAGGTGCTGCGTCTTGGCGAGGAACGGCGTGCGCACGTGGGCGCTGTGCCGGCCGGGATCGTTGCGGTGCTTCTCCCAGACCTCCCGGTAGCGGTCGAACTGCGGCTTCACGTCGGCCAGCTTGCCGAGGAACGCGGTGTGGTAGCCGTGGCTCGCGGTGAACTCGATCGATTCCTTGTTCGAGCTCGGGAACCAGAGCGGCGGGTAAGGCTGCTGCAGCGGCTTCAGGTGCAGCTCCGCGTCCTGAAAGCTGTAGTGCTTGCCCCGGTAGTTGAGCGTCTTGCTCTGGCATGCCTCGAAGAAGATCTCCAGCGTCTCGCGGTACTTCTCGCGCGATTCGTCGACGCTCCTCAGGCCGTAGATCAGGCTCTCGATCGGCGAGACGCCGCGCCCGACGCCGAGCTCGAGCCGCCCGTGCGAGAGGTGATCGAGCATGCACACTTCGTTGTAGAAGCGGTACGGGTTGTACCAGGGCAGGCAGAAGGTCAGCGCGCCGGCGCGCAGCTTCTTCGTGCGCTGGAACATCGCCGCGAGCAGCAGGGCGGGCGAGCCGTCGATGCAGAGCGGCGTGCCCTGGTGCTCGGCGACGAAGTAGCCGTGAAACCCCGCCTGGTCCGCGGCCGCCGCGAGGACGAGCTTGTGCTCGAAGACCTCGCTTGCCGGCCGTACCGATTCCTCCACCCAGTCGAAGATGCCGACGTTCAGCTTATTCACCTTTGATCCCCGCAGTCTTGACGGCCGCCACGTAACGCTCGAGATCCTCGCGCACGAACCTCGCGTAGCTCTCGGTGCCGTTCTCTCGCAATTCCATGCCGAGGTTTGCCATCCGCTCGGCGACGTCTCGCTCGCGCAGCGCCTTTGCGGCCGCTGCCTGCAGCCGCGCGCCGATCTCGCGCGGCAGGCCCGCGGGCGCTTGCAGGCCGATGACCGTGGCGATGTCGAACCCCGGGTAGCCGAGCTCGACCGCGGTCGGCACCTCGGGCAGCGACGCTGAGCGCTGTGCGGTGCTGATGCACAGCACGCGCAGCTTCCCGGACTTGATGTGCGCGGCGACGTTCGGGATGCCCGACCAGCCCGATTGCACTTCGCCGCCCAGCAGTCCGGCAACGAGCGCGGTGCCGCCTTTGTAGGGGACATGCAGCA
>LSTF01000024.1 GCA_001644455.1 Betaproteobacteria bacterium SCGC AG-212-J23 | reverse complement strand
GGCGCGCGCTCGTCACCGCCAGCGCCTTCAGCTTGCCGGCGCGAATGTGGCCGAGCAGGATCGGCACGTCGAAGATGCCCATCTGCACCTGCCCGCCGAGGAGGTCGTTCACTGCCGGCGCGCCGCCCTTGTAGGGCACGTGCACCAGATCGATCTTCGCCTCGGCCTTGAGCAGTTCGCCGGCAAGGTGCGTGATGCTGCCGCCGCCGGCCGAGCCGAAATTCACCTTGCCGGGATTCGCCTTCGCGTAGGCGACCAGCTCGGCGAGCGAATTCACCGGCAGCGACGGATGCACCGCCAGCACCTCGGGCACGCGCACCACCAGCGTGATCAGCGCGACGTCCTTCTTCACGTCGTAGGGCAGCTTGGCGAAGGAATAGGGCGCGATCGAAAGGGTCGAGCCGCTGTTGAAGCCGAGCGTGTAGCCGTCGGGCGAGGACTTGATCGCCCGGTCGACGCCGAGCACGCCGCCGACGCCGCCGACGTTCTCGATCACCACCGGCTGCCCGAGCTGCTCGCTCATGCCCTGCGCCAGCGCCCGGCCGAAGATGTCGGCGGGGCCGCCGGCAGGGAAGGGCACGATCATCCGAATGGGTTTCGTCGGGTACTGCGCGAGCGCCAGCAAGGGAAAGAACAGCACCGCGAAAAGTATTTTTCTCAAGTCATCCTCCTCAGTCGCATCTTACGGTCATGCCGCCGTCGACGACGATTTCCGTGCCGGTGATGAAGCGCGCTTCGTCGGAGGCGAGGAACAGGGCGGCGTTCGCCGTGTCGCGCCCGTCGCCGGCGAAGCCGAGCGGAATCCTGTCCAATCTTTCCTTGAGTAATTTTTCGACATCACCTCCCGCACGCTGCTTGGCCAGCCGTGTTTCCACCATCGGCGTGTGCAGCTGCCCAGGCACGATCGTGTTCACGCGGATGCCCTTGGGTGCGTACTGCACCGCGACTACGCGCGAGAGCTGGATGACACCCGCCTTGGTCGCCGCATAAGCGACCTGCGCCGAGCCCGTCCAGCGCAACCCCGAGCTGGAAGCGATGTTGATGATCGCGCCCGAGCCCTGGCGCTCCATGACGGGCAGGGCGTACTTGCAACCGAGGAAGACGCTTTTCAGGTTGTAGTCCACCTGCGCGTCCCACACCTCCTCGGACATTTCCACCGGGCCGCCGGCCGCCGAGCCGCCGACATTGTTCACCAGGATGTCGAGGCGGCCGAAATGCTCGACGCAGGTCTCGATCATCGCCTTGACCGCACTGCCATTGGTTACGTCGCAGATGTGCGCGCGGATGTCGGTCTTCGCCGCGTTTTCCGTCTCTACCAGCCGGTCGGCGTGCAGGTCGACGGCGAAAATCTTCGCGCCTTCCTCGGCGAAGCGCGCAGCGATGGCGCGGCCGTTGCCCCAGCCCGGCCCCACGGAGCCGGCGCCCGTGACGATGGCAACGCGGTCTTTCAATCGATTCATGCAAAGTAAAGTCGAGAAGGGTTATCCACGAGCAGCGACTGGCGCTGCTTCTCGGAGGGCGCGATCTCTGCGAGGTTGTCGACCATCACGCCGTCATCGGGAATCTCCTTCAGGTTCGGATGCGGCCAGTCGGTACCCCAGACTGTCTGCTGGGGAAACTCCTCGACCAGCTTGCGCGCGAAGGGGATCGCGTCCTTCCAGGGCGAGGACTGCCGCGAAATGCGCTCGCAACCGCTGACCTTCACCCAGACGTTCTTGTTCTCCAGCAGGGCCATCAACTCCAGGAAGGGCTTGTCATTCAACCCCCTCGATGCGTCGACTCTGCCGATATGGTCGATCACGACCGGCACGGGGGAGCGCTTCAGCGCCGGCGCCAGCTCGCCGATGCGCGGGCCCTCGGTATGGATCTGCAGGTGCCAGCCGATGTCGGCGAGCTTCTTCGCGAACCCCATGACTTCATCGATGGGGAAGCCTTCACCCAGGTGTCCCATGTAGTGGAATCTCACTCCACGAAAACCCTGGCGCTGGAGAGTTTGGATTTCCTCTCGAGAAGCGGAAGGCCGCATCAGCGCGACACCTACATAGTGCTTCGGGTTGGCGGCGATCAAGTCGGCCGACGCGGAATTGTCGAAGCCGTGCGCGGCGGACTGCACCACCACGCCGCGCTCGATGCCGAGGTGCTTGTGCAGGGCGAAGAGCGCCTCTTTCGGCGCGTCGGCGGGCGTGTACGCGCTGCCCGCGCCGAAGGGAAACTTCTTCGCCGGGCCGAAGACGTGGAAGTGGGTATCGCACGCGCTGCGCGGCAGCGCGAGGCGCGGTTTCGAAGGGCGAGGATTGAAAGACGGCTTCGGCTCGGCCATGATGCCGGGGCATTGTACTGACATGAAAGTCATCCCGAGCGGATCTGTTTTGGGCGCCAGCGTCGAAGGCCTCGACCTCTCGCGGCCGCTTTCCAGCGCCGAGGACCAGGAAGTCGTGGCGGCACTCGGCAAGTACGGCGTGCTGCGCTTTCCCGGCCAGAAGCTCGAAGCCGCCCAGCTCAAGCGCTTCGCCGCGGGTTTCGGCGAGCTCGAGGTCAATGTCGCTTCCGGGCCGTACCAGGAGCCGGGCCATCCCGAGGTGATGATCCTCTCCAACATCGTCGAGAACGGCCGGCCGCTCGGCATCGCCGACGCCGGCCAGGACTGGCACACCGACATGTCCTACAGCCGCACCATCGCTTTCGCCAACGTCCTCTACGGCATCAAGATCCCGCGGCGCGACGGCCAGCCGCTGGGCAACACCGAGTTCTGCAGCATGCACGCGGCCTATGAAGGTTTGTCGAATGAAATGAAGAAGAAGCTGGACGGCATGACGGTACTGCACGACTTCGGCAAGTTCTGGGACATGATGCGGCGCGAGAAGGGCAGCAAGCGGCCGCCGCTCACCGAGGCGCAGAAGAAGGCGAAGCCGCCGGTGTCGCATCCCATCTTCCTCACGCATCCGATCACCGGGCGCAAGGTGCTGTACGCCAACCCCGGCTACTCGATCCGCATCAACGAGCTGCCGCAGAAGGAAAGCGACGAGACGCTCGAGTTCCTGTTTGCCCACCAGACCAGGCCCGAGTACCGCTACGCTTCCCGCTGGAGCGAGGGCGACGTTCTGATGTGGGAAGACTTCGGCACCATCCACAACGCGGTGGCCGACTACGGGCCCGACGAGCATCGACTCATCAAGCGCTGCCAGGTCATGGCGACGCGCTTCATTCCACCGGAGGAACGCGCGTGAGACTTCTTCTTTCCCTGATTTTCTTCAGCGGCGTCGCGGCCGCGCAGACTTTCCCGGACAAGCCGGTGCGGATGGTGGTCGGCTACTCCGCGGGCGGCCCGACCGACGTGATCGCGCGGGTGATCGCGCAGGACATGACCGCCAGCCTCGGACAGAGCGTCGTGGTCGAGAACAAGACCGGCGCCAACGGGCTGATCGGCACGCTGGAAGTGAAGAAAGCGGCGCCCGACGGCTACACGCTGCTGATGTTCACGCTCTCGCACAACGTCAACGCCATCCTGATGGCGGAGAAGAAGCCCTACGACCCGCTCGCCGATTTCACGCCGGTGACGATGGTCTGCACCCTGCCGCTGGTCCTGGTCGCCAAGGGCGACTCGCCCGTGAACTCGGTGACAGATCTCATCAGCCAGGCGAAGGCGCAGCCCGGGCAGGTCTCGTATGCTTCCGCCGGCAACGGCGGTTCCGCGCACCTCGCCGCGGCGCTCCTCGCCACGCTCTCCAAGACGCAGATGACCCACGTCCCGTTTCGCGGCAACGCGCCGGCGCTCACCGAGGTGATGGCCGGGCGAGTGACTTTCATGTTCTATCCGATGGTGGGCATCGCCGAGCAGGTGTCGCAGAAGCGGCTGAAGGCGCTGGCGGTGAGCACGGCCCAGCGCCACGCCGACTATCCCGGCGTGCCGACCATGGCCGAGTCCGGCTTTCCGGGCTTCGAGGAATACTCGCAGGGGCTCGGCGTCGTCGGACCGCGCGGCGTGCCGGCAGCGGCGGTCGACAAGTTGAATGCGGCGGTGCGCGCGTCGCTGGCGAAGCCCGAGACCAGGACCCGCCTTGCCGCGCTCGGGGCGGTCACCCAGGCGAGCTCGCCGCAGGAGCTCACCGCCTGGCTGAAGCAGGATGCCGAGCGCTGGGCGCGCGTCATCAAGGCCGCCGGAGTGAAGGAGGAGTGAGCGCCGCCCGCATCCCGGTCGACCGGAAGGTCTTCGACGCGGCCCGCAACTTCTACGCCGCCGGCCTCAACTACAAGGCGCACATCGACTGGGCCAACTCGCGCGGCGGCAGCCACAAGGTCCCGACACAGGCGGACATCGGCTACCGCTCGGCCGCGGCGCTGATCGAGAACGGGGAGGCGATCGTCATTCCGGCCGATTCGCCAGGGCCGGTGGAGTACGAAGGCGAGCTGGTGGCCGTCATCAAGACAAAAACGAAAAACGTCTCGGAGAAAGACGCCCTCGAGTGCGTTCTTGGCTACACGCTCGGCAACGACGTCAGCGAGCGCACCTGGCAGAAGACCGACCGCACGCTATGGCGCGCGAAGAGCGCCGATACCTTCAAGCCGATGGGCCCCTTCATCGTCGCCGGCATCGATCCCATGAACCAGCAGATCGACGTGCGCATCAACGGCAAGACGGTGTCGAGCTACAACACGCGCGACATGATCTTCAGCGTCGCGCAATACCTGGCGCGCATGTCGCGCTACGTGACGCTGCACCCGGGCGACCTGGTCTGGTTCGGCTGCGACGCGGCGACGCTGCCCGCGCTGCAGGCCGGGGACCTCGTCGAGGTGGTGAACGAGGCGATCGGCGTGCTCGCCAACCCGGTTGTCCGGGCGAAGGCGTAGCTAGTAGACGGCTTTTCCCGTCGCCGATACCCGCGGCACTTCGATGGGCCGCTTCTCGATGACCACCATGCTGTCGTAGAAGCTCAGGCCGAAGGTCCCGGTGGTGTAGAGGTCGAGTTCCTCGCCCGCCGGCGCGAAGTACCACGCGTGCAGGGCGTCGATCAGCGCCTTGGAGAACTCGATGAACGTCCCGGGGCGGCGCAGGCCGCCGCCCCATTCGTCCAGGTAGGCGGTGTGCACGTCCTCGCAGATGTAGACGCCGCGCGGCTGCAGGTGCGGGAAGAGCTCGCCCAGCGAGGTGATCTGCTGCAGCATGGTGTGGCCGCCGTCGTCGATGATGATGTCGATGTGCGGGAAGCGCGCGCGGATCTCGCCGAGGAAGGCCGGGTCGGCCTGGTCGCCGATCAGGATCGTCGTCGCGTCGTCCTCGAACTGCCGGCAGCGTGGATCGATGTCGACGCCGATGATCTTCACGCCTTCGCCGAAATAGTCGCGCCACATCTTCAGCGAGCCGCCCTGGAGGACGCCGATCTCGAGCAGGACCGGCGAGCGCGAGCGGAAGCGCTCGAGGTGGCGGTGGTAGATCTCGAAGTAGTGCTGCCACTTGTGGATCAGCCGGCCCTGGTTGCGCAGGAAGAACTGGGCCAGCGGGTTGGCGCGCGCCTCGGCGCTCATCGACTCGGGCGGCGAAAGCCCCAGTATCCCTTCCACGCCGGGGGCGCGCAGGGCTAGCCGCCTTTGGCGCGGGTCATGAACACCAGCCGCTCGAAGAGGTGCACGTCCTGCTCGTTCTTCAGCAGGGCGCCGTGCAGCGGCGGGATGATCGTTTTCCTGTCCTTGGCCCGCAGCGCATCCGGCGGGATGTCCTCGGCGAGCAGCAGCTTCAGCCAATCGAGGAGCTCCGAGGTGGAGGGCTTCTTCTTCAGCCCGGGGACCTCGCGCACCTCGAAGAACACCTCCATCGCCTCGCGCAGCAGCGACTTCTTGAGCTGCGGGAAGTGGACCTGGACGATCTTCTCCATGGTCTCCTTGTCGGGGAAACGGATGTAGTGGAAGAAGCAGCGGCGCAGGAAGGCGTCGGGCAGCTCCTTCTCGTTGTTCGAGGTGATGAACACGATCGGCCGGCTCTTCGCCTGGATCAGCTCGCGCGTCTCGTAGACGTAGAACTCCATCCGGTCGAGCTCGCGCAGCAGGTCGTTGGGGAACTCGATGTCCGCCTTGTCGACCTCGTCGATCAGCAGCACCACCGGCGTCTCGGCGGTGAAGGCCTGCCAGAGCATGCCCTTGACGATGTAATTGTGGATGTCGTGCACGCGCTGGTCGCCGAGCTGCGAGTCGCGCAGGCGGCTCACCGCGTCGTATTCGTACAGGCCCTGCTGCGCCTTGGTGGTGGACTTGATGTGCCATTCCACGAGGGGCAGGCCCAGCGAGCGTGCCACCTCGACCGCGAGCATGGTCTTGCCGGTCCCGGGCTCGCCCTTCACCAGCAGCGGCCGCTGCAGGGTGATCGCGGCGTTGACCGCGAGGGTCAGATCCTCGGTCGAAACATAGGACTGCGAGCCTTTGAAGCGCATGACCTAGTATGCTATAAATTCGCCCGCTGCTCTCCAGAACGAAAACAATGCTCAGACTTCTCATCGTCGCCGCTCTTGCCTCCGCCGCACCGGTCGCGCTCGCGCAGCAGGGTGACGCCGACTCCGCGCACCGGAACAAGATCGCGATGTGCATCGGCTGCCACGGCATCCCGGGCTACAAGACCGCGTTCCCGGTCGTGTATCACGTACCGATGATCGCCGGCCAGCAGCCGGCCTACATCGTCAGTGCGCTGAAGGCGTACAAGGCCGGCGAGCGCTCGCATCCGTCGATGCGCGGCATCGCCGCCAGCCTCACCGACCAGGACATGGCCGACCTCGCTGCCTACTACGGGGTACCCGCCAAATGAGACTGACCATTGTTTTCCTGGCGATGGTGTTCGCCGCCAGCGCGCAGGCGCGGGGCAATGCGGAGTCTGGCAAGGCGAAGGCCGCGCAAGTGTGCGCCGCGTGCCACGGGCCGGACGGCAGCAAGCCTTCGGCGCCGGACCAGCCGGTGCTTGCGGGGCAGTACTACGATTACCTGGTGCGCGCGCTCTCCGACTACAAGGCGGGGCACCGCACCAACGGCATCATGAAGGGCTTCGCCGGCCAGCTCTCGAAGCAGGATATCGAGGACCTGGCGGCCTGGTTCTCCAGGCAGAAGTCGCCGCTGCACAACCAGCGCTAGCTGGATCGCGCAGTCAGATCGTATTGGCCTTCCGCTCGGAACGGCCGACCAGCTCTTCCCAAAGACCGTCCGCTTTTTTCAGCACGATCTCGCTGCGCGCGTCGAGCGAGTACCACAGGCCGCGCTTGATTTCCTCGGCGAGCTCGCCCGGCTTCCAAAGCACCATGCCGGCGAAGAAGCGGGCGTGCTGCGGGTCGGTCTCGATGATGCGGTCGACCACCTGGCTGTCGACCGCGAGGTAGAGGTCGGGGGCGATGCGCACCGAGCGGCCGCCCGGGCTGTCGGGACGCTGCACCAGGGCGAAGATCACCTGCGAGTTGAACGGGCCGCCGAGGTAGACCGGGTCGACCACCTTCTGCGACGGGCCGTGGTTCGGGAACAGCTTGCCGAGGGTCATCTGCGTCGGCTTGTTGATGATGAAGCCGACGTGGCGGTCCTCGCCGAGCGGCTTGACGATCAAAATGGTGGAGCCATAGAGCTGGTCGTTCAGCTGCCGCTTGGCGACCAGGATCATGGTGTCGTCCACTCCCTCGGACCGGGAGGGGAGCGAGACCGCGATGCAAACCAGGAAGACGGCAGCGAGGATGAGGAAGCGGGAATTCATGGGCGCCATCTCCGAGGTTTGTTGAACGGATAATGACGAGCCAAGGTTCTTTCCGGCCTGCCCCGGACTAGTCCGGTCGGCGTCGCTTCGAAGCGACAGGCTGTCGCTCTACTTCGTCTTCGGCCGGAACTCACAGAGATCGCGGATCAGGCAGCGCGGGCAGTCGGGCTTGCGCGCAAGGCACACGTAACGTCCGTGCAATATCAGCCAGTGATGCGCGTTCTGCAGGAATTCAGGCGGCGTGAACTTCACGAGTTTCTCTTCAACGGCAAGCACATCTTTCCCCGGGGCGAGACCGGTGCGGTTCGCGACGCGGAAGATGTGCGTGTCGACCGCCATGGTCGGCTGGCCAAAGGCGGTGTTCAGCACCACGTTCGCGGTCTTGCGCCCGACGCCGGGCAGCGCCTCCAGCGCTTCGCGGTTCTGCGGAACCGCGCCACAGTGCTTTTCAATAATCATTGTCGCCAGACCGAAGACATTCCTGGCCTTGGTGCGAAACAGGCCGATGCTCTTGATGGTGTCCTCGATTCCGGCAACCCCGAGCTTGACCAGCTTCTGCGGCGTGGCGGGAAAGAGCTTGCGCGTGGCGAGGTTCACCGACTTGTCCGTCGCCTGCGCCGAGAGCACCACCGCGACCAGCAGCTCGAAGGGCGTGTCGTAGAGAAGCTCGGTGGTGGGATTGGGATTGGCAGCGCGAAAGCGCTCGAAGATCGCGCGCCGCTTGGCGGGGTTCAACTGCGTTTCCTCGCCAGGGCGGCTGCGAGAATCGCTTTTCGATCCTGAACGGGTACGAAATGCTCCTTCTGCATGCGGGCAAGCCGCTGGCGGCCCCGGCGGCCTGCCGCCTGCTTGAGCGCGGCGCTCCAGGTACCCTGCGGCGCGACCATGTCGATGCAGTCGACCGGGCAGGGCGGGAGGCATAGCGCGCAGCCGATGCACCAGGCCTCGACCACGGTGTGCATCAGTCCCTGCGCGCCGACGATGGCGTCGACCGGGCAGGCGTCGATGCAGTGGGTGCAGCCGATGCACCGCGCCTCGTCGACCAAGGCGACCGCGTCGCGTTTCATCTGGCGGGGAACGCCGATACGCATTCGCGCACCAGCGCCGGCCCTCGGTAGATGAGCCCGGTATAGAGCTGCACCAGCGACGCACCGGCGTCGATTTTCTTCCGCGCGTCGCCGGCGGAAGCGATCCCGCCAGCGCCGATCAGGGCCAGCTTGCCCGCGAGCCGATCCCGGAACGAGGCGAGCACGGCGGTGGACTTCTCCAGGACGGGCGTGCCGGACAATCCGCCGGCCTCGTCGGCGTGCGGCAGTCCCTCCACCCCCGCGCGGGAAATCGTGGTGTTCGTGGCGATCAGGCCGTCGAAACCGTGGCGCAGGATCGTCGCGGCAATGGCCCGAATTTCGTTCTCCTCGAGATCGGGCGCGACCTTGAGGACGAGCGGCACGCGCCTGCCGTAGCTGCGCGCCAGGCGTTCGCGCACGTTCGCCAGCCGCTCGAGCAGCTCCTCGAGCTGCCGCTCCTGCTGCAGGTCGCGCAGCCCCTTCGTGTTCGGCGAGGAGATGTTCACGGTGACATACGACGCCGCGCCGTACACCTTCTCCAGGCAGAACGCGTAGTCGTCCGCCGCACGCTCCACCGGCGTGTCGAAGTTCTTGCCGATGTTGATGCCGAGGATGCCGCGCCAGCGGCGGCGCGCGACGTTGGCGAGGAAGGCGTCGACGCCGACATTGTTGAAGCCGAAGCGGTTGATCAAAGCATTCTTCTGGGAAATTCTGAAAATTCTTGGACGTGCGTTTCCAGGCTGTGGTCGCGGCGTGACCGTGCCGACCTCGAGGAAGCCGAAGCCGAGCTTCGCCAGGCCGTCGATGTACGCCGCGTCCTTGTCGAGGCCGGCGGCAAGGCCGACCGGATTGGGAAAATGCAGGCCCATGACCGTGACGGGCCGGTCCGGAACCGAGGCGCGAAGGGCGAAGCGCGACAGCCTCAGCGCGAGGTGATGCGCGGCTTCGGGGTCTAGGGAAAAAAGAAGCGGGCGGGCGAGCGCATAAGCGCTCACCGCTTCTCGTCCCGCGGATCGTCCGTCTGGCGCGGGCCGAGACGGCGCCAGGTGCCGCCGACGAAGCCCTCGATCGGCTCGAACTTGGACTTGTAGGCCATCTTCGGGCTCTCGCGGATCCAGTAGCCGAGGTAGAGGTAGGGCAGGCCCAGGGTGCGGCATTGCTCGATCTGCCAGAGCACGTTGTAGGTACCGAAGCTCGCGCCGCGCCGGTCGGGCTCGTAGAAGGTGTAGACCGAGGAGAGACCGTCGGGCAGGAAGTCGACGATCGAGACCATCACCAGCTGGCCGTTCTCGCGGAACTCGACGAGGCGCGTGTCGACGCGGCTCTGCAGCAGGAAGTGCGAGTACTGGTCGCGGCTGTCGTTGTCCATGCCGCCGCCCGAGTGGCGCCGCGACTGGTAGCGCAGGTAGAGCGCGTAGTGCTCGAGGCGGAACTTGAGCGGCTGCGACTGCGCGGTCAGCGAAGCGTGCTGCTTCCAGGCGCGTCGCTGCGAGCGGTTGGCGGCGAACTGCTGCGCTGGAATGCGCACCGGCACGCACGCCCGGCAGGCGTCGCAATGCGGGCGGTAGGTGAAGATGCCGCTGCGGCGGAAGCCGGCCTTGACGAGGTCGCCGTACAGCTCGGTATTGATCAGGTGGCTCGGCGTGGCGACCTGCGAGCGGGCCATGCGATCCGGAAGGTAGCTGCACGGATACGGCGCAGTTACGTAGAACTGCAGGACTGCGTGCGGCAGGTCGTTAAGTCTCGACAAGGCTCCACTTTCCAGGAGGCTGTGCGTAGTTTACCAACGCCGGCAGGGCCCGCAAGAAAGCGGCCCGCGGGATCTCGCGGCCGCCGAGCGAGGCGAGCAGCGGCGTCTTCATCTGGCAGTCGATGAGGGGGAATCCCCTGACCACGAGCTCCTTCACCAGGGTGACCAGCGCCACCTTGGAAGCATCGGTGGCGGTCGAAAACATCGATTCTCCATAGAACATGCGCCCGAGGGCCATCCCGTAGAGCCCGCCGACCAGATCATCCCCGCGCCAGGTCTCGAAAGAGTGCGCATAGCCGCTCTGGTGAAGGGCCAGGTAGGCGGCCTGCATCGGCCTCCCTAGCCACGTCTCCTTGCGGGAAGCACAGCCCTTGAGAACCTCGCGGAATGCGGTGTCGACCGTCACACGATAGCCTTTGTTCCGCAGGTTCTTCGCCAGCGAGCGCGAGACTTTCAGCTCGCCGGCG
Organism: Betaproteobacteria bacterium SCGC AG-212-J23; assembly: GCA_001644455.1. Classification (GTDB taxonomy): domain Bacteria; phylum Pseudomonadota; class Gammaproteobacteria; order Burkholderiales; family SG8-39; genus SCGC-AG-212-J23. The sequence goes on along the minus strand of LSTF01000024.1, from coordinate 37,171 downwards.
TGGAGCACCATCCGCGGGTCGGGCGACCACCACAGGATCGGCTCGCCGCGCGAGAACCAGGGAAAGATGCCGTGGCGGTAGGCGTCGAGCAGGCGCTCGAGCGAGAGATCGCCGCCTGCGGCGAGCAGTCCGTTAGGCTCCTTCAGCGCTCGCGCGACCGGCGGAAACGGATCGCCCGGGCCGATCCACGCTAGCACTTCACCTGCTGCCGGCAATAGTTCTCGAGCTCCTGCACCCGCGCCGACGGGCCGACCGGCCGGTGCTCCGAGCCGCCGTGCTCGAGTTGCAGCTTGAAGGCGTATTTCTGGAAAAACTCGTTGAACATCTCGCCGCCGAGCGTGCCGACAGCATGGATTTCATCTTTTGAAGAATTCCATTCCAGAAGAATCGAGGCAAGCGGCTGCGGCGCGGGGCCGGCGAGCACCCGGGCGCCTTCGGCCGGGTCGTACTGGCTGTGCTCGGAGCAGCAATGGATGACGCTGCCGAACTTGTTGCGCACGCTCTTCTCGCCGCGGTAGCTGATGAAGCTGATGTCGCGCGTCGGGTAGGTCAGCTTGTGCGCGCAGATCGCCGAGTAGGCCACGATGGAGCGGCCGGGGCCGACGCCGCCCTGCCACTCGTAGGGGCGGTTGTCGAGCGTCTTCAGTTGCGCGGATCCCTTCGCCGGCCTGCCGAGGTTGAGGAGGAAGCACGGCGTGGCGGCGAACGGGTAGTGGAAGATGAGGTTCCGCTCGGGCGGCACGCGCCCGGCGCGGAGCGGCGCGCCTTTTTCGTCGACGAGGAGCGTGCGCGAGTAGAGCTGCGGCCGGGCATCGGCCGCCAGCGCCGGGGCTCCGGTCGCTGCGGCCCCGGCGGCGCAGAGCTTCAGGAAATCGCGCCGCTCCATTCCTCCTTAAAGGTTATAGCCTTTTTCGTTGTGCAGCACGGTGTCGAGGCCTTCGGTTTCATTTTCCGCGTTGACGCGCATGCCGGCGAGCGCATCGACGAGCTTGAGAAGGATCCAGGTCAGCACGCCCGACCACACCGCCGTCACGCCGATGCCGGTCAGCTGCGTGCCGATCTGCTCGCCCATGGTGACCTTTTCCGGGTAGCCCATGCCGCCGAACGACGCCGAGACGAAAATGCCGGTGAGGAACGTGCCGATCAGCCCGCCCACGCCGTGCACCGGGAAGACGTCGAGCGAATCGTCGATGTTGAGCGCGCGCTTCATGTAGCTCGTGGCGACGAAGCAGACCAGGCCCGCCGTGCCGCCGATGACGAGCGCGCCGATCGGGCCGACGAAGCCCGACGCCGGCGTGATGGTGCCCAGGCCGGCGACCATGCCGGTGACGATGCCGAGCACCGACGGCTTGCCGTAGCGCAGCCACTCGAAGAGCATCCAGGTGAGCGCGCCCGTCGCAGCGCCGATGTGCGTGACGAGCATCGCCATTCCCGCCGAGCCGTTCGCCGCGACCGCGCTGCCGGCGTTGAAGCCGAACCAGCCGACCCAGAGCATCGCCGCGCCGGTGACGGTCATGGTCATGTTGTGCGGCGCCATCGCCGTTTCGGGGAAGCCGCGGCGCCGCCCGAGCACCAGCGCGCAGACCAGCGCGGCCATGCCGGCATTGAGGTGCACCACCGTGCCGCCGGCGAAGTCCATGAGGCCCATCTTCTGCAGCCAGCCGTCGCCCCACACCCAGTGCGCGAGCGGGCAATAGACGATGAGCAGCCACAGCAGGCTGAAGAGCAGCATGCCGCCGAAGCGCACGCGCTCGGCGAACGCGCCGACCACCAGCGCAGGGGTGATGATCGCGAAGGTGAGCTGGTACATGGCGAAGACGGTTTCGGGAATGGTGGTCCCGGGCCGGATCGACTTCGCGTCGATGCCGGAGAAGAAGGACTTGGCGAGGCCACCCCACCAGGCGTTGCCTTCGCCGAACGCGATGCTGTAGCCGACCGCCATCCAGGCGAGGGTGACGACACAGGTGATGGCGAAGCACTGCATCAGCACCGACAGCACGTTCTTCGTGCGCACCAGGCCGGCGTAGAAGAGGGCGAGGCCGGGGAGCGTCATGAACAGCACCAGCACCGATGCGGTAAGCATCCAGGCCGTGTCCGCCGCGTCCAGCTTTGGCGCCGCCGGAGGCGCCGCCTGGGCGAGCAGGGCCGGCGCGTGCACCAACATGGTCGCGAGAAGCACACTACGGTGCAGAAATTTCATCCTCAGCCTCCCCCTTTGTCTTGTTTTGGTGCGTGGCTCGCACCAGGAGAAAGCATACCTCAGACTTACAGGAGGTCCTCGGCGTGAAAGCCGAAGCTCGCCTTTGCCCGGTCGGCGAACCAGCGCTTGAGCGTCAGGCCGACCGTGCGGAAGGCGATTTCTTCCCACGGGATGCGCGACTCCTCGACCAGCGCCACCTCGAGCGTTTCCTCGCCCGGCTTGAAGTCGAGCTCGCGCACCCGCGCGCGGTAGTAGAGGTGGACCTGGTTCACGCGCGGCACCGAGATCATGGTGAAAGGCTCGCCCAGCTCGACCCTGGCGCCGGATTCCTCGAGCGTCTCGCGCAGCGCGGCCTGAGCGGTCGTCTCGTCGTTCTCCATGAAGCCCGCGGGCAGCGTCCAGTATCCGTAGCGCGGCTCGATGGCGCGCCGGCAGAGCAGGATCTTGTCCTCGTATTCCGGCACCGTGCCGACGATCAGCTTTGGATTCTGGTAGTGGATCTCGCCGCACTGGTCGCACACCCAGCGTTGCAGGGAATCGCCGGGCGGCACGCGCCGCACGACCGGCGAGGCGCAGTTAGCGCAGAACTTCAGGCAGATCTCCCAGGCTTTTCAGGATCGCGTCCGGTTGCACGCCGAGCCGATCGACTGGCGCGCCATTGCGATTGATCCAGAAGACGTTGAAGCCGAAAGCCTTGGCGCCGAGCGCGTCCCAGCAATTGGAAGAGACGAAGCCGATGCGTCGCGCCGGGACGCCGAGGCGCCCCACCGCGAGCGCGTAGACCTCCGGCGCGGGCTTGTAGATCTTCAGCTCGTCGACGCTCAGCACCGCGTCGAAGCGCAAGCCGGATTGCTTCACGAGCGGGTCGAGCATGTCCGGCGAACCGTTGGAAAGGATGGCCTTCTTTCCCGGCAGGCCCTGCAATGCGACGTCGGGAAACAAAGCGAGCCTGAGATATTCGCCCATCAACTCGTCGCGTTGCGCGGGCGACAGCGCGAGACCCAGCGCCTGGCACGAATGCTCGAGCGCGTCGCGTGTCACTTCCGAGAAGGGGCGGTAGGCGCGCATCAGGCTTCGCTGCCAGGTGTACTCGAGCTGTTTCGCGCGCCATGCGGCCGAGAGCGCCGCGCCCTTGCCCGGCCAGCAGGTTTCGCAGCGGCGCATGACCGAATGCACGTCGAACAGCGTGCCGTAGGCGTCGAAGACCAGCGCGTCGAGCTTCATCGAATTTCCCGATGTTAAACTGCTTCGCGCCATGCGGGACCGCTACCAAGAGCTGTACGACCGCTTCCGCTGGGAAGTGCCCGAGCGCTTCAACATCGCCGCCGCGTGCTGCGGTCAATGGGCCGCCGACCGAAGCCGCTTCGCGCTTTACTGGGAGGACGAGTCCGGCGCGACCGCGGCGTACTCGTTCTGGGACGTCCAGGTCGCTGCGAACCGTCTCTCGAACGCGCTCGCCGCGCTAGGCGTCAAGCGCGGCGACCGAGTGGCGATCATCCTGCCGCAACGGCCGGAAGCCGCGATCGCCTACATGGCCGTGTTCCAGATGGGCGCGGTGGCGCTGCCGCTTTCGCATCTCTTCGGCACCGATGCGCTCGAATACCGCATCAACCACGCCGGCGCGAGCGTCGCCATCGTCGAGCCCGCGACCATCGCCAACCTCTGGGCGGTGCGCGAGAAGCTGGAGCCGCTCAAGCACGTGATCGGCGTCGCCGGCGCGCGCGAATCGGGCGTGCATGCCTGGGACGTCCTTCTGCAAAAAGGGAAAACAGATTTCGCCAAAGCGGATACGAAGGCGGATGATCCTGCGGTCATCATCTACACGAGCGGCACGACGGGCGCGCCGAAGGGCGCCTTGGAAGCGCACCGCCTCATCATCGGCAATATTCCGGGCTTCGTGCACTCCCACGATTTCTTCCCGCAGCCGGGCGACATGTTCTGGTCGCCCGCCGACTGGGCGTGGGCCGGCGGCCTGTTCGACGCGCTGCTGCCGAGCTGGTATTTCGGCATCCCCATCCTCGGCTATCGCGGCCGCTTCGACGCAGAGAAGGCCTACTACCTCCTCGAGAAATACGGCATCCGCAATTCGTTTCTCTTTCCGACTGCTCTGAAGCTGATGATGAAGGCGGTGCCTTCGCCAAAACAGAAATACCAGTTGAACCTGAGATCGATCATGAGCGCGGGCGAATCGGTGGGCGTCACCGTGCTCGAGTGGGCGAAGGAGCACCTCGGGGTCACCATCAACGAGATGTTCGGCCAGACCGAGATCAACTATGTGGTCGGCAACTGCCAGGCCGCGTGGCCGGTGAAGCCCGGCTCGATCGGGCGGCCGTATCCCGGGCACGAGGTGGCAGTGATTGACGAAAAAGGTCATGAAGCGCCCAGGGGGCAGCTCGGCGAAATTGCGATTAAGCGAAGCAACGATCCAGTCTTCTTCCTCGAATACTGGAAAAATCCGCAGGCGACGAAGGACAAGTTCGTCGGCGACTGGGGCTGCACCGGCGACCAGGGGAAGATGGACGAGGATGGCTACCTCTGGTACCAGGGCCGCACCGACGACGTGATCAAGAGCGCCGGCTACCGCATCGGCCCGGCGGAGATCGAGAGCTGCCTGGTGAAGCATCCCGCCGTGGCGAACGCCGCGGTGATCGGCAAGCCCGACGAGACGCGCGGCACCATCGTCAAGGCGTTCGTGGTGCTGCAGCCGGGATTTTCCGGGAACAAGGAGCTGATTGAAAAAATCCAGCAGCATGTCCGCGGGCGGCTTGCCCCGTACGAGTATCCGCGCGAGATCGAGTTCATCGACGCGCTGCCGATGACGACCACCGGCAAGGTGCAGCGCAAGGAGCTGCGCCGGCGCGAAGAGGCCAAGCAGCAGGGCTCGTGAGGCGGATCCTGCTCGTCGGCGCCGGGCACGCGCATCTCGCCGTGCTGCGCAGCCTCGCCAAGGAGGCGCTCTACGGCGCGCGCGTCACGCTCGTCACGCCGCTCGCGCGCCAGATCTATTCCGGGATGCTGCCCGGCGTGGTCGCCGGCCACTATGGCCTCCAGGAATCGCAGATCGACATCGAAGCGCTCTGCGGGCGCGCCTACGTGGAGTTCGCCGCCGGCCGGGTGGATGCGCTCGATCTGCAGGCGCGCCGCGCGAGCCTCGACGACGGCAGCAAGCTCGACTACGACGCCGTCTCGCTCAATCCCGGCTCGGTCGTCGAGAGCTCGCTGCCCGGCGCGGAAAGAACGCTGGCGGTCAAGCCGATCGACGAGTTTCTCGCCGCGATCGACGGCAAGCGACTGGTCCGCGTCGCGATCATCGGCGCCGGGGCGGCGGGCGCCGAGCTGGCGATGGCGCTCGCGTACCGCGGCGCGGCGGTCACGCTTTATTCGGACCGGCCGACACTGCCCGGAGTCGCCGGCGAGCGCATCGCGCTCGCGCTGCGCCGCGGACGCGTCGACTTCCGGCCCGGGATGTCGGTCTCGGCGGTGGAAGAGGGGCCGACGATCATCGCCGGCCCGTCGCGCCAGGAATTCGATATCGTCATCCGCGCGACCGGCTCGGCGGCGCCCGCCTGGATCGCGAGCTCGGGCCTGATGGTCGACGGCCTGGGCTTTGCCATGGTCCACGACACGCTGCAAAGCGTGTCGCATCCGGAGGTTTTCATTTCAGGCGACTGCGCGACGATGCGCGACGCGCCGCATCCGCGCTCAGGCGTCTATGCGGTGCGGCACGGCGAAAGCCTGGCGGTGAATTTCCGCAGCCTGGTGAGCGGCAAGCCGCTCGAGCCCTACCTGCCGCAGGCGCGCGCCCTGGTGCTGTTGAGCTGCGGCGGCCGCTACGCGATCGCGCAACGCGGCGGCTGGACGGCCGAAGGCGCGTGGGCGTGGCGGTGGAAGGACTGGATCGACCGCCGCTGGCTGAGCAGCCTGCGGGGCTAGGGCCGGGCCCTAGTTGATGTAGGGCGAGAGCCCTGCGAGACCGACGAGCTCATCCATCGTCGTCACGCTCGCGGTGCCGACCGGCGCCGGCTGCGCGTGAACGATGATGGTCAGGCCCTTGTTGTTCGGGTTGTTGCCGCGGCTACGCACGTCGGCGAAGCGCGCGCCGATGCGCCGGCCGTTCAGGTCGCGGAGCTGCACGCCGCCGCGAATCTTCTCTTCGTAGCCGACCAGGACGCCGTGCTCGTCGAAGCGGGGCTCGAACAGCGCGATGCGCGCGATGCGCTCGCCGTTCTTGCAATCGCACAGCGTTTCCTTCTGGCCGACGACAAAGCCCTGCTCGTTGCGAAGCGGCTGCAGACTCATCTGCTTCCACTCCACGCTCGAGCAGCCGCTCGCGAGGGCGGCGAGGGCGAGAATCATCGTGGTTACGGCGAGACGCATGGGCCGGGACTGTACGCCTATTCAGGATTAGACGTAAAGGTAATAACTCATACGCCTAACCCTTTGAATTTACGGGATTGTGTCTGGCACCCGGGAGACGAATCGAACGTCCGACCTGCCCCTTAGGAGGGGGCTGCTCTATCCACTGAGCTACCCGGGCGTGGCTTGCGATTCTACCTACTATGGCGCGTAAGTCCTTGATAGCCTTCGCCATCATGTTGCGAACGCTCTTGCTGGCGGCCTGCGCCGTCGCCGTTCCCGCGCAGGCGCAGCAGCCCGCCTGGGCGTGGGACGACGGCACCGTCCCGTTCGTGGTCACGCCGATGGAGATCGTCGAGCGGATGCTGCGCATGGCCGAGGTCGGGCCCGGCGACATGCTGATCGATCTCGGCTCGGGAGATGGGCGCATCGTCATCGAGGCGGCGAAGCGCGGCGCGCGCGGCCTGGGGGTCGACCTCGATCCCAGCCTGGTGAAGCTCGCGACGGAGAACGCTCGCAAGGCGGGCGTCGCCGGGCGGGCGCGGTTCGAGACGCGCGACATCTTCGAGACCGACCTGTCGGGCGCGAGCGTGGTGGCGTTCTATCTGCTGCCCGACTTCAATGCCAAGCTCCTGCCGCGGCTGCTCAAGCTCAAGCCGGGCACGCGCATCGTCTCGCACGACGGCAGCATCGGCGCCTGGCCGTCCGACGAGAAGCTCGAGATGCGCACGCCGGAGAAGAGCGTCGGGCTCGGCGGGCTGTCGAAGGTGGAGCTCTGGATCGTGCCGGCCGATGCCGCCGGCCGCTGGACGAGCGACCTCGGCGCGCACGGCGGCGTCTGGCGCTTCCAGGTCGCGCAGCAGTTCCAGGTGCTCGACGTCAACGCGCGCGCGGAGGGACGCGACCTGCTGGTGCGAGCCAGCCGCCTGCGGGGAGAGGAGATCAAGCTGGTCGTCACCGGCGTGGTTGCCGGCCATGCCTGGCACCACCTGTTCGCCGGCCGCGTGAGCGGCGACACGATCAACGGCGAGCTCACGTTGTCGGACGGCAACGAGACGCGGCGGGTGCCGTGGAAAGCGGCGCGCGAGAGATGAGCGCGCCGAAGCCGCTGCTCTCGGTCGCCGACGGCACCTTCCTCATGGTCGGGATGGTGATCGGCGTCGGCATCTTCAAGGCGCCTTCGATCGTCGCCGGCAACACCGCGACGCCGGTTCAATTCATCCTCGTCTGGCTGTTCGGCGGCCTGATCTCGCTTTGCGGCGCGCTCGTTTATGCTGAGCTCGCCGCCCGCCATCCCGGCACCGGCGGCGAATACACCTTTCTCCGGCGGGGCTTCGGCGACGGGGCGGCGTTCGTCTTCGCCTGGTCGCGCATGACGGTGATCCAGACCGGCGCGATCGCCGCGGTCGCGTTCGTCTTCGGCGACTACGCCTCGCAGATCGCGAGTCTCGGCGAGCGCAGCTCGGCCATCTACGCCGGCTTGAGCGTGATCGCGCTCACGGCGCTGAATTTCGCCGGCACGCTGCAGACGAAGACGTTGCAGAAGGTCCTGGAGACGATCCTCATCGCGAGCCTGCTCGGCCTCGCGGTGGCGGGCATCTTCTCCGGCGGGCAATCCGCGCCGGCGAAGGGCGATGGCGGTGGCGCGCTCGATCTCGCGCTCCTGTTCGTTCTGTTTACTTATGGCGGCTGGAACGAAGCCGCCTATCTCGGCGGCGAAGTGCGCGACCCGGCGCGCAACATGATGCGCATCCTCGTGATGGGCGTGGTCGCCGTGACCGCGCTCTATATCCTTGTCAATATCGGCTACGTTGCGGCGCTCGGGCTGCAGGGTGTGCGCGATTCGAAGGCGGTGGCGGCGGATCTGATGCGCGCCGTCGCGGGAGACAAAGGCGCGGTGGCGCTGGCGCTGATCGTCTGCGTCTCGGCGCTCACCACCATCAACGCGGCGATTTTCACCGGCGCGCGCACCAACTACGCGCTGGGACGGGACTTCCCGCTTTTCGCCGCCCTCGGAAACTGGCGCGAGGCGGGCAGCACGCCGGCCAACGCGCTGCTGTTGCAAGGGGTGCTCGCGCTGGTTCTGGTCGGCGCCGGCTCGCTCACGCCGGACGGTTTCGAGTCGATGGTCGCGTATACGGCGCCGGTGTTCTGGACCTTCTTCCTGCTCACAGGACTGGTGCTGGTGGTGCTGCGCCGGCGCGAGGGGGCGGCGGCGCCGTTCCGGGTGCCGTTCTATCCGCTGGTGACGGCGGCTTTTTGCGCGATGTGCGCGTTCATGCTCTACAAGAGCGTGACCTACATCATGAACCCGCAGTACGGTCCGAAGTTCGGCAGCGCGGTGCTCGCGGGCCTGCTGGTCATGGCGGCGGGAATCCCGCTTTACTTCGCCGCGCGCAAGCGGTGACGCTTACCGAGCTGCGCTACATCGTCGCGGTGGCGCGCGAGCGGCACTTCGGCCGGGCGGCGGAAGCCTGCTTCGTCTCGCAGCCCACGCTCTCGGTGGCGGTGAAGAAGCTCGAGGAGGAGCTTGGCGTGACGCTCTTCGAGCGCGGGCCGGGCGAGGTGAGCGTGACGCCGCCGGGACAGAAGATCGTCGAGCAGGCGCAGCGCGTGCTGGAGGAAGCCGCGCGCGTGCGGGAAATCGCCGCGGCGGGACGCGATCCGCTGGTCGGGCCGTTGCGTCTCGGCGCGATCTACACCATCGGGCCGTACCTGCTGCCCAAGCTCGTGCCGATCATGCGTCGCGTCGCGCCGCAGATGCCGCTCCTCATCCAGGAGAACTTCACGCACAACCTCGCCGAATTCCTCAAGAGCGGCGAGGCCGACGCGATCCTGATCGCGCTGCCTTTCGAGGAGCCGGGAATCGCCACGCGCTCCGTCTACGACGAACCGTTCCTGGTCGCGATCCCGAAAGGGCATCCCTGGGAGGACCGCAAGCGAATCAGCTCCGACGAGCTGACCCGGGAGAGCCTGCTGCTGCTGGGCGAGGGCCACTGCTTTCGCGACCAGGTGCTCGACATTTGCCACGTGGTGCGCAGCCGCGATCGCAGCTCGCTGGCGAAGACGGTGGAGGGCGGCTCGCTCGAGACCATCCGCCAGATGGTGGCGAGCGGCGTCGGCGTGACCGTGCTTCCCTCCACGTCGGTCGGCGCCGGCGGAACGGATCTGATCCGCGTACTCCCCTTCGCGCGGCCGGTACCGACGCGCCGCGTCGGCCTCGCGTGGCGGCGCAGCTTTCCGCGCCCCGAGGCGATCGAGGCGCTGCGCAAGGGCATCCTCGCCTGCAACCTGCCGAGCGTGACCAAGCTCGACGCATAGCCAGCATTACGGCCGCGCATGCAGGGAGCTCGGCTAAACTAGGTGCATGGAAATCCGCTCGTGGCGTACCCCGGCCATGATCCTGGCCTGCGGCTGCATCATCATGACCATCTCGTTCGGCATCCGCGCCGGCTTCGGCCTGTTCCTGCAGCCGATGGCGCTCGAGTACGGCTGGGGCCGCGAGGTGTTCTCGTTCTCGATCGCCTTGCAGAACCTGATGTGGGGCGCAATCGGCGCGGTCGCGGGCGGGCTCGCCGACCGCTATGGGCCGGGGCGGGTGATCGCCGCCGGCGCGATCTGCTACATCCTCGGTCTCGTCGGGCTCGCCTACATTTCGACGCCGCTGCTCATGCACCTCAATGCCGCGTTCCTGCTGGGCGGCGCGCTTGGCGGCACGTCGTTCGGCATCATCCTCGCCGTCATCGGCCGCACGGTCGTGCCGGAGAAGCGCAGCCTCTACATGGGGGTCGCCACCGCGGCGGGCTCGTTCGGCCAGTTCCTCCTGCTGCCGCTCACGCAGTTCCTGATCGCCAGCCTGGACTGGCACCACGCGCTGCTCGTGCTCGCCGGAATCGCCGCGCTCATCCTGCCGCTTACCCTGGCGCTCGCCGGAAATCCGGCGGCCGCCGCCGGCGCCGTGAAGCCGCAGTCGATCGGCGAGTCGCTGCGCGAAGCGATGGGGGAGAAGGGCTTCCATCTCCTCTTCTGGGGCTACTTCGTCTGCGGCTTCCACATCGCCATGCTCACCGTGCACCTGCCCGCGTTCGTCACCGACGCCGGCCTGAGCCCCTCGCATGGCATGACCGCGCTGGCGTTGATCGGGCTGTTCAATGTCATCGGCACCTTCGGTGCGGGCTGGCTCGGCGGGCGCTTCAGCAAGAAGTACCTGCTGTCGACGATCTATGCCATCCGCGCGGTGCTTATCTCGACGCTGGTGTTCCTGCCGCTCACGCCGCTCACGCTGTATGTCTTTGCCTGCGGGATCGGCCTGCTCTGGCTGGGCACGGTGCCGCTCACCAACGGGCTGGTCGGCCAGATTTTCGGCATGCGCTACGCGGCCATGCTCGCGTCGCTCGTCTTCTTCGGCCACCAGATCGGCAGCTTCGTCGGCGTCTGGCTTGCCGGCTACCTCTACGACACGACCGGCTCGTATTCGGGCGCCTTCATGGCCTCGATCGGCCTGGGCATCTTCGCGGCGCTCGTCAACCTGCCGGTGAACGAGACGCCGCTTGCCGAGCGCAAGCATGCAGCGGCTGTGGCTTAAGGCGGCGCTGGTCGCCGTCGGCGCGTTCGTCACGGCGGCGGCGTTCTCGGCCTATCTCAAGCCGGGCATGCTGATCGAGTTCGCCAACCTCATCCTCTGCGGCTGAAGCCGTTGTAGCCGGGCGGCGACAGCCGCCGGCCGCCACACGGGAACGCGGGTTGCTGTTTCTGGAGAGGGGCTTTCCCCCAGACAGAAAGGAGTTCCCGTATGAGGTTGTCCACTCTCGCTGTCCCGTTGTTCGGTGCGCTGACACTCGTCGCCTGCAGTCACAAGGAGACGGTGGTCGAGCGCCCCGTTGTCGAAAGGCAGACGGTGATCGAAAGGCCTGTCCCGGCCGCCGGCGCCACCGCGGCGCCGAGCTGCAGCTGGAGCAACGCAGCCTATTCCGACGGCTCGCTGTCCTGCCAGAACGGGCAGCAGTTCCGCTGCAACAACGGCACCTGGAACCGGACGCTCGGCTCCTGCTAATCCGCTAGGCGCGTAACACTGCGCTCCTAGCATGCGGGGGTGGTCGTAAAGGAAGGTCTGCCGTACCCCCGTGGTGCCACCTGGGACGGAAAGGGCGTGAATTTCGCGCTCTTTTCGTCGCAGGCGACCAGGGTCGAGCTGTGCCTGTTCGACGCCGTCGGCAAGGCCGAGAAACAGCGCATCGAGCTCCCTGAATACCGTGACGAGGTCTGGCACGGCTACGTGCCCGAGATCGGTCCCGGAACCATCTACGGCTTCCGGGTGCATGGCCCGTACCAGCCGAACGACGGCCTGCGCTTCAACCCGCACAAGCTTCTCCTCGATCCCTACGCGCGCGCGCATCTCGGCAGCCTGGAGTGGAATCCGGCGGTCTTCGGCTACCGGATGGAGACCGGCGACGATCTGACCTTCGACGAGCGCGACAGCGCGCCGTTCGTGCCGAAGTCGGTGGTGGTCGATCGGGATTTCGACTGGAAGCGGGAAAAGGTCTGGAAGCCGGTGCCGTGGGACCGGACGATCGTGTACGAGACCCACGTGCGCGGCTACACCAAGCTGCATCCGGCGGTGCCGGAGAAGCAGCGCGGCACGTTCGCTGGCCTCGCCACCAAGGCGGTAATCGAGTACATCAAGGCGCTCGGCATCACGACGGTCGAGCTGCTGCCGGTGCATACCTTCGTCAACGACGACTTCCTGCTGCAGAAGAAGCTGACGAATTACTGGGGCTACAACTCGATCGGCTTCTTCGCGCCCGATCCGCGCTACGCCGCCGACCCGTCGAAGAGCCTGCAGGAATTCAAGGAAATGGTGGCGCGCTTCCATGACGCGGGCCTGGAAGTCGTCATCGACGTCGTCTACAACCACACCGCCGAAGGCAACGAGAAGGGGCCGACGCTCAGCTTCCGCGGCCTCGACAACGCCGCTTACTACCGCCTCGTGCCGGACAAGAAGCGCCACTACATCAACGACACCGGCACTGGCAACACGGTCAACCTCTCGCATCCGCGCGTCATCCAGATGGTGACCGACAGCCTGCGCTACTGGGTCGAGGAGATGCACGTCGACGGCTTCCGCTTCGACCTTGGCACCATCCTCGCGCGCGAGCCCGGCGGGTTCGACACGCACAACGGCTTCATGAAGGCCTGCATGCAGGACCCCGTGCTCGACAAGGTGAAGCTGATCGCCGAGCCGTGGGATTGCGGCCCGGGCGGCTACCAGGTCGGCGGTTTCCCGGCGGGCTGGGCGGAATGGAACGACAAGTTCCGCGACACCGTGCGCGACTTCTGGCGCGGCGAGGCGACGCCGGCCGCGCTCGCGCCGCGCCTTTGCGCATCGCCCGACGTCTTCAACCAGCGCGGCCGGCAGCCCTGGGCGAGCGTCGACTTCGTCACCGCGCACGACGGCTTCACCTTGAACGACCTCGTTTCCTACAACGAGAAGCACAACGAGGCCAACGGCGAGGACAACAAGGACGGCCATTCGCACAACCGCTCCTGGAACCACGGCGCCGAGGGCGCGAGCGACGACGAGGCGATCCTCGGCCTGCGCAAGCGGCAGATGAAGAACATCCTCGCGACGCTCCTGCTCTCGCAGGGCACGCCGATGATCCTCGCCGGCGACGAGTTCGCGCGCACGCAGAAGGGCAACAACAACGCCTACTGCCAGGACAACGAGATCTCCTGGCTCGACTGGAACCACGACGAGCGCGACCAGCGCCTGATCCGTTTCGTGCAGCGTCTCACCGGATTGCGCCACCGCTTCCCGATCCTTCGTCAGAAGCGCTTTCTCAGCGGCGTCTATAGCGAGGAGCTAGGCGTCAAGGACGTGACCTGGATCGGCACCTCGGGCAAGGAAATGACCGACGCGGAGTGGCAGGACGGCAACACGCGCTGCTTCGGCATGCTGCTCGACGGCCGCGCGCAGCAAAGCGGCATCAAACAGCGCGGCCACGAGGCGACGCTGCTGGTCGTCTTCAACAGCTGGCAGGACGTGGTGAAGTTCAGCCTGCCCGAGATCAACGGCGGCGGCGAGTGGAGCCTGCTCGCCGACACCAACATGCCGGACCTGCCCGAGGGCAGCCGCTTCGCCATCGGCCACTCCTATGAGGTGACGGGCCGCTCGCTCCTCCTGCTGGAACTCGCCTGAAAAAGGGCTCGCCGTTCCTGGCGCTCGTCGTCGTCACCGCGGCGCTGTACCTCGCCAAGGAGGTGCTGATCCCGCTGGCACTGGCGATCCTGTTCGCCTTCCTGCTCGCGCCGGCGGTGCGGCGCCTGGAGCGCTGGCTGTGGCGCATTCCGGCAACCCTGCTGGTGGTGTTCCTGGCCTTTTCGGCGATCGGCGGCGTAGGCGTGCTCGCCGGCAAGCAGGCGGTGTCGCTTGCTGCAAAGCTGCCCGAGTACCGGGAGAACATCACCAAGAAGATCCACGCGGTGCGCCAGCCCAGCGAGGGCGATCTGGCGAAGGCGGCGGACGCGATCAAGGACCTGCAGCAGGAAGCGGCCGCGGAGCGGCCGCCGCTGGCGGTCAAGGAGAGCCCGGGATCGCCGGTGGAGGCGATCCTCGACTTCATCACGCCGTTCGCCAAGCCGGTGGGCACCGCGCTCGCAGTGATCGTGTTCACGATCCTGATGCTGCTCAACCGCGAGAACATGCGCGAGCGCATCATCGGCCTGATCGGCCCGCGCCGGATCCAGCTCATGACGCGCGCGATGAGCGAGGCGTCGTACCGCGTCAGCAGCTACCTCTACATGCAGCTCGTGGTCAACGCGATGTTCGGCATTCCGTTCGGCATCGCGTTGTATTTCATCGGCGTGCCGAACGCCATGCTCTGGGGCCTGCTCGGCATGCTGCTGCGCTTCATTCCCTACGCCGGGGTGTGGGTCGCCGCGGCGATGCCGGCGCTGCTCGCCTTCGCCATCGGCGACGACTGGTCGATGGCCGCATGGACCATCGGCACGTTCGTCACGCTCGAGATGCTGCTGGTCAACGCCATCGAGCCCTGGCTCTATGGGCGCAGCGCCGGGCTGGCGCCGATCGCGGTCATCGCTTCCGCGCTGTTCTGGACCTGGCTGTGGGGTCCGATCGGCCTGCTGCTCTCCACGCCGCTGACCGTCTGCGTCACCGTGGTCGGGCGCTACGTCCCCGAGCTGGGGTTCCTCAATACGCTGCTCGGCGTCGAGCCGGTGCTCGAGCCCGACGAACGCTTCTACCAACGACTCGTCGCCCTCGACCTGGACGAAGCAAGCGAGATGGCGGAAAAGCATGCGGCCGCGCAAGGCCTTATCGCCACGCTCGACGACATCCTCGTGCCGGCGCTCGGCCTGGTCGGCGCCGACCGGCGCAAAGGCGCGCTCGAGCCGGCGCGCGAGCGCTTCATTTTCGACGCCATGCGCCGCGTAGCCGAGGACCTCGAGGGGCCCGGCACCGCGGCGACGCAGGCGGGGACGCCGTGCCGCATCGTCCCGGCACACGATGAAGCCGACCGCGTGGCCGCGCTGATCCTCGCGCGCGCGGTGCCGGCGCGGGTGACCGACATCGATGCGAACGACGACAGCCGCGTCATCGTCGTCTCGGCGGCGCCGCCGCAGGCGGCAAGCCACGCCGGCTACGCTGCCCGGCGCCTGCGCAGCAAGCATCCGCAAGCGCGGATCATCGTCGCCCTGTGGGCGGCCGAGGGCGACCTCGCGCGGTCGCGCGAGCGGCTCGGCCATCTCGGCGTCGACGCGGTGGTCGCGCGGATCGCCGACACCATCAAGGAAGTGCAGAAGGACCCGACTAGAATTCCAGCCGATGACGATCAGCATCGTCCGGCTCGGCAGTCCGCGCGCAAAGGCTGAGGGACCGCGCCTCGGCACCGTGCGGCGTCCGCCGCGGGGTGTGAAGAAGCAGGACTATTCGAAGCTCGGCTACTACGACGCCTGGCTGCCCCAGCTCGCGCCGAGCGCGAAGCTGATCAAGACCGCTCACGTCGACTGGGAAAAGTTCGCCGCGCGGTATCGCCAGGAAATGCGCGGACAGGAACACCTGCTTGCAGCCCTCGCGCAGCTTTCCCTGGCCGCCGATTTCGCGGTCGGCTGCTACTGCGAAGACGAGAAGCGCTGCCACCGCTCGATCCTGCGCGAAATCCTTGCCGAGCACGGTGCCCGAATCGCCGTCTGACTGGGTGGTCCGCTGGGCGCCGTCCGTTGCGCGCGGCCCGGTGCTCGACGTGGCGAGCGGCCCCGGGCGCCATGCGCGCTTCTTCGCGGCGCGCGGCTTCGGAGTCGTCGCCGTCGATCGAGAGCCGCAGCAGATCCCGGGCGTCAAGTTCGTGCAAGCCGATCTTGAGAAGGGAAGTCCGTGGCCGTTCGCCGGCCAACGCTTCGGCGCGATCGTCGTCACCAATTACCTGCACCGTCCGCTCTTCGCCTCGATCGCGGATTCGCTGGGCGAGGGCGGGGTGCTCATCTACGAGACGTTCATGATCGGCCACGAGCGCTTCGGCCGCCCGGCCAACCCGGATTTCCTGCTCCGGCCGGGTGAATTGCGGGAAGCGTTCGCTTCCCTGCGGATTCTCGCCTTCGAGGAAGGCGAGGTCGGCCGCCCGAAGCCGGCGATGACGCAACGGATTTGCGCGACTAAGGGTTAAAATCCCGCCCATGATTACTGGCAGCCTGGTTGCGATCGTCACGCCCATGCTGAAGGACGGCGGGCTCGACCTGCCGCGCTTCCGCAAGCTCATCGACTGGCACGTCGCCGAGGGCACCGACGGCATCGTCGTGGTCGGCACCACCGGCGAATCTCCGACCGTGGACTTCGACGAGCACAAGGAGCTGATCCGCATCGCCGTCGAGCACGCGCGCGGGCGAATTCCCATCATCGCCGGTACCGGCGCCAACTCGACCGCCGAGGCGATCGAGCTCGCCGAATCGGCGAAGCGGCACGGCGCGACCGCGCAGCTGTCCGTCGTTCCCTACTACAACAAGCCGATGCAGGAAGGCCAGTACCAGCATTTCCGTAAGATCGCGGAGGCGGTCGACCTGCCGATGATCCTGTACAACGTGCCGGCGCGCACGGTCGCCGACCTGCAGAACGACACGGTGCTGCGCCTCGCGCAGGTGCCGGGCATCATCGGCATCAAGGACGCGACCGCGAATCTCGAGCGCGGCACCGATCTCATCCGTCGCGCGCCGCGCAACTTCGCGATCTACAGCGGCGAGGACGCGACCGCGCTGCCGCTCATCCTGTGCGGCGGCCACGGCGTGATTTCCGTGACCGCGAACGTGGCGCCGAAACTGATGCATCAGATGTGCGCCGCGGCCCTGGTCGGTGACGTGAAGAAGGCGCGCGAGCTGAACCAGAAGCTGCTGCCGCTGCACCAGCGCCTGTTCATCGAGACCAGCCCGAGCCCGGTGAAGTGGGCGATGGCGGAGATGGGCCTGATCGAGTACGGCCTGCGCCTGCCGATGGTGCCGGTCACGGAGCGCTGCCACCAGCCGCTGCGCGAAGCGCTGCACGAAGCCGGCATCTCGCTCTCCGGCCTGCGAGTCGTCGAAGGAAGGGGTTGATGCGCCGTGGTATTGCCGCCGCCGCAACGGCGGCGCTGCTTCTCGCTGGCTGCGTCACCGAAGAAGAGCTGAGCGGCAAGGTCGACTACAAATCGACCGTCACGCGGCCGACGCTCGAGGTGCCGCCGGACCTGACCTCGCCCGCGCGCGACAATCGCTACGTGGTGCCCGACACCGGCGGCAAGACGACCGCCACCTTCTCCGGCTACCAGGCGGAGCGGCGCGAGCAGCGCAACCCGGCGACGGGCTTGGTGCTGCCGGAATTCGACAAGCTGCGCGTCGAGCGCGCCGGAACGCAGCGCTGGCTGCTGGTCGAGGATCCGCCGGAGAAGCTCTGGCCGGTGGTCAAGGATTTCTGGCAGGAGAACGGCTTCCTGCTGAAGCTGGAGCTTCCCGAGGCGGGCGTGATGGAGACAGACTGGGCGGAGAACCGCGCCAACATCCCGCAGGGCGGCGTGCGCTACCTGCTCGGCTCGTTCCTCGACCAGATCTATTCCACCTCCGAGCGCGACAAGTTTCGCACCCGGCTCGAGCGCGCCGCCGACGGAAAAGGCACCGAGGTCTACATCAGCCACCGCGGCATGCAGGAGGTCTACACCACGCTGCGCGATGCGCAGACCAACGCGCCCGGCGGCACTGCGTGGCAGCCGCGGCCGGCCGATCCCGACCTCGAAGCGGAGTTCCTGCGCCGGCTGATGGTGCGGCTGGGCGTGCAGGACGAGAAGGCGAAGGCGATGATGGCGAGCGGCGCGGCGCAGCCGCAGGCCGAGTTGAAGAAGGTCCCGGACGGGAACGAGACGCTGACCCTCGCCGAGCCGTTCGACCGCGCCTGGCGGCGCGTCGGCCTGGCGCTCGATCGCGTCGGCTTCACGGTCGAGGACCGCGACCGGCAGAAGGGGCTCTACTTCGTGCGCTACGCCGACCCCGAGAGCGAGATGGCGACCAAGGACCGCGGCATCATCGACCGCATGTTCGGCTCCGGGCCGAAGGCGAAGCCCGAGCAATATCGCGTACAGCTTCAGGCCGTGGGTCAGGGCACCGACCTCAGCATCCTCAACAAGGACGGCGCCGCGGAGAATTCGAGTACTTCCCGTCGCATCCTCGCGCTGCTCCTCGAGCAGCTGAAGTAGGTTGCTGCGCTTCGCGTCACTCGCGAGCGGCTCGGGCGGCAACTGCCTCATCGCAGAAGTGCGCGCCTCCGCCGGCGCGACGCGCGTTCTGATCGACTGCGGGCTGAAGCTCACCGAGACCGAGCGGCGCCTCGAGCGCCTCGGCGTCGCGCCGGCCGCGGTCACCGGCATCCTGGTGACGCACGAGCACGGCGATCATGCCAGCGGCGTATTCGACTTCGCCGCGGCGCACCGCGTCGCCGTTTATCTCACCCACGGCACGCTGGCCGCGATGCGCCAGGAAGGAAAGGTGACCGACGGCGTGCGCATCGTGATCGTCGACGGCCGGCAGTCGGTCGCGGTGGGCGACATCCAGGTGCATCCGTTCACCGTGCCGCACGATTCCCGCGAGCCGGTGCAATACGTCGTCTCCGACGGCGCGAGCCGGCTGGGCGTGCTGACCGACATCGGCACGCCGACCGCGCACGTCGCCGCCTGCCTCGCGCGCTGCGACGCGCTGGTGCTCGAGTGCAATCACGACCTCGACATGCTCTGGTCGGGCGCCTATCCGAAGTGGCTGAAGCAGCGCATCGCCGGCCCGTTCGGTCATCTCGACAACGGCGGCGCCGAGCAGCTCCTCGCCGCGCTCGACCGCTCGCGGCTGCGGCACGTGATCGCGGCGCACCTCTCGCAGCAGAACAATCGCCCGGAACTGGCCCGCGCGGCGCTCGCGCGGGCGATGGGCTGCGAAGCGGACTGGATCGGCCTCGCCACCCAGGACGAGGGCTTCGGCTGGCGCGAAGCCTAGCTGCTAGAGGCCGACGGTCGTGCTGGAGACGCCGGGGAAGGACGCTCCCCAGATTTCCATGAAGCGGCCGCGCATCGCCAGGCCCTCGGTTTCGTCGCCCAGGCCCATCGCGCCGCGGAAGAAGGACGCGACCGGCCGCCGCACGTAGTGCTGGGCGTCGAGCACCAGGAAGGCATCCTGGATCTCGCGGATCTCCTCGTGCGTGCGGTTGATCTGGATCGCGTGCGTATAGCGGGCGAGCAGCGTCATCATCCGGGGGCAGCGCCGCGTCAGGTTCTCGGTGTCGTGCAGCACGACGTACAGCCGCCGCGTGCGGCTGGCTTGCAGGAAGCGTTCCAGCGCGGCGATGCGCGCCGAGTCGTTCAGCCGCAGCGCGGCACCGTCGGGGTCGAAGACGCGCAGCTCGCGTCCCGGCTGCTCGAGCAGCCGGTCGACCGCGGCGTGGAAGCCGTCGGCGGTGTCGAAGCGCTCGTAGATCGGTTCGTCCATCAGCTCTTGCCCATGCGCAGCCATCCCGCGCGCTGCCATTCTCGGATCAATTTCGCCTGCGAGGCAAGTCGCCTTGCCGCGATGCCGCGCCGATCGGCGAGCTCGCGCATCGCCGCACGGTCGCGCCGCGGCAGCGAGAAGGCGTCGCCGTTGATGAAGAAGCGGTCGCCGCTGTAGAGGAGCTGCGTCTTGGGGTCGAGGCGGATCGAGCTGCCGCGGCCGGCGCCGCGGCGAAATACGACGTGCGCCTTGGGCTGGGTGAGGTACTGGCCGAGGAAGCGCGCCACGTCCGGGGGTGTCCAGCGGATTCTGCCCAGCAGATTTGTCGCGAAAATTCCCAATTGCGGAGGGATGCGAGCCGGCGCCGCCGACGGCCGTAGCCCGGGGTCGGCGTAGCGAGCGTCGGGAAGACCGCGCTCGTGCAACCAATCGAGGAAGGCGGCGGCAAGCTCTGCGCCGCGCGGCGCGCGAAAGCCGATCGAGTAGGTGAAGCAGGGCTCGAGCGCCACGCCGTCGTGGCGGCGGCCGGGCGGCAGATAGATCAGGTCTCCCGGCCCGGCGACGAACGTCCTGGCGCCGATCGTCCAGCGACGGCGCCCCGGTCCCTGGATGAGAAATACGTCATACGAATCCACGTGCGGGCCCACGCCGCCGCCCGGCGTGGCGTAGCTCACCATCACGTCGTCGAGGCGCGCCTGCGGCACGAAGGAAAAGCGGCGCAGCAATCCCTCGGCCGCCGGGACATGGTGGTTCACGCCGTTGACCAGGATCGTCCAGTTGATTTTGCTCGGCTTTATCGCCGCGAACGGGCCGTGCTCCGTGGCGTAGCGGCCGCCACGGCGTTGCACGATGCGGGATTCGACATCATCGCGCCGCGCGAGCGCCGTGAGCGCTCGCTCGTCGATCAGGTGGGGCGGTTCGATTGCGCGCCGCACGAAAAGCGGGCTTTTCTGCCAGTGGCGCGCAAGGAACGTGCGCGGAGTCAAGCCGCCGAGCATGCGTCGCTGCATCGCGTCGATTATATGTAGCGCGCTTACGACAGCTTCGCGCTTGTGTTTTGAAATTTGATTTGCCTAGAATCGATGCGCCATGCTGGAACCCGGACAAGCCGCGCCGACGTTCGAGCTTCCCGACGCTGACATGCAGCCGGTGGACCTGTCGGCGTTCAAGGGCAAGAAGCACGTGGTGCTGTACTTTTATCCGAAGGACGGCACGCCTGGCTGCACCCTGGTCACCACCGACTTCTCCGACCACGAAGACCAGTTCGTGAAGCATGACTGCGTGGTGCTCGGCGTGTCGCGCGACGACTGCCTGACCCACGCCGATTTCCGCGACCGCAACGGCCTCACCATCGGGCTGCTCTCGGATCCCGAGGGCGAGGTGTGCCGCAAGTACGGCGTGCTGCAGGAGAAGGAAGAGAACGGTTGCCGGCGTGAATGCCTGGTGCGCTCGACCTTCATCATCGACAAGAAGGGCGTCATCCGCCACGCCGCCTACGGCGTCAACCCGCGCGGGCACGCCGCCGAAGTCTTCGACGTGGTGCGGCGCCTACGGTCCTGAAAGTCGCGCGCATTTCCCGTGATTGTGTTGTCTCGCTGAAGCTGGAGATGCACGACGCCCAGGGCGTGCAGATCTCGGGGCCCGCCGAGCTTTCCTATCTCCATGGCGGCTACGGCCAGATGTTCGAGGTGATGGAGAAGGCGCTCGAGGGCAGAGGCGCGGGCGAGTCGCTGCGCGTGCAGCTCGAGCCGGAGCAGGCGTTCGGCGAGTACGACGCCGAGCTGCTCCGCGTCGAGCCGCTGGAGCGCTACGGCGACGGCGTCGCGGTCGGCATGGAGATCGAGGAGGACGCGCAGCTCTACACCGTTACCGACGTCGCCGACGGCAAGGTGGTGCTGGACGCGAACCACCCGCTCGCGGGGATGGCGCTGCGGTTTTCCTGTGTAATTCTTTCCATCCGCGAAGCGACAAAGGAAGAGCTCAAGCGCGGAGTATCATTGCCCTAGAAGTCTGGGGGAGGGGCAATGCTGAAGGACATCCTGTCTTACGGGCTGGGCACGCTGACGGCGTTCGCCGTCGTCGCCGCGCTCGTTTTCGTCTTCATCCGCGACGTCACGCAGAAGAAGCACAGCGTGCTGCGCAACTATCCGATCATCGGGCGATTCCGCTACTTCTTCGAGCAGCTCGGCGAATACTTCCGGCAGTACTTCTTCGCCGGCGACCGCGACGAGATGCCGTTCGATCGCGCCACGCGGGGCTGGGTGTACCGCCTGGCGAAGAACGAGGGCGGCGTGATCGGCTTCGGCTCGACCTACGACCTGAATCACGCCGGCGCGCTGGTTTTCGTCAATGACGCGTTCCCGGTGCTCGACGAGGATCGGCTGCCGACGCCGTCACTGCTGCTCGGCGACGGTTATTGCAAGCAGCCGTTCGAGGCGAAATCGATCGTCAATATCAGCGGCATGAGCTTTGGCGCAATCTCGGAGCCCGCGGTCCGCGCCCTGTCGAGAGGCGCCGCGGTGGCGGGCTGCTGGATGGATACCGGCGAGGGCGGCCTGTCGCCCTATCACCTCGAGGGCGGCTGCGACATCATCATGCAGATCGGCACCGCGAAGTACGGCGTCCGCGACAGCCAGGGCAATCTGTCGGAAGAGAGATTGCGCGAATTGTCGAAGAGCGTGAAAGCGTTCGAGATCAAGCTTTCCCAGGGTGCGAAGCCGGGCAAGGGCGGCGTGCTTCCCGGGAAGAAGGTGACACCCGAGATCGCGCAGATCCGCGGCATCCCCGAGGGGCGCGATTCGATCAGCCCGAACCGGCACCGCGACATCGCCAACATGAACGAGCTGGTGGAGAAGATCGCCTGGATGCGCGAGATCACGGGCCGGCCGGTCGGCGTCAAGACCGCGGTCGGCGGCTGGCGCTTCATGAACGAGATGGCCGACGTCGTGCACCGGCGCGGCCTCGAGTTCGCGCCCGACTTCCTGGTCATCGACGGCGGCGAGGGCGGTTCGGGCGCGGCGCCGCAGGCGCTCGCCGATCACATGGGGCTTTCCATCAAGGAGGCGCTGCCGCGCGTGATCGATGCGCTTCTCGAATCAGGGCTGCGGGAGCGCGTTCGCGTCGTCGCCTCCGGCAAGATCGTCAACGCGGCGCGCGCCGCCTGGGCGCTGTCCGTCGGCGCCGACTTCGTCAACACCGCGCGCGGCTTCATGTTCTCGCTCGGCTGCATCCAGGCGCTGCGCTGCCACCAGAACACCTGTCCGACCGGCGTCACCACGCACAACAAGCGCCTGCAGCGCGCGCTGGTGGTGGAAGAGAAATACCTGCGGGTCGCCAACTACGCCAACAACATGAACCGCGAGATCGACATGATTGCGCATTCCTGTGGCGTGCGTCATGCGCGTGAATTGAAGCGCGAGCACGTGCGCATCGTGCAGGCGGGCGGCCAGTCGATCGCGCTCAACATGCTCTACCCGTACCCGGAGCCGAAGGCGAAGATGAAGGTGGCGTGAAGGCGCTCGAGATGTTCTACCGCTGCGAGTGAGCGCGCCCGACCCTTACCGCCCGCCCGCGGCGCCGGTCGCCGACCGGGAGCGGCCGCGCGGCTCGCCGGTGAAGGGGATGATGTTTGGCGTGCTCGTCGACCTCGGCGGCTCCTTCGCCGCGGCGATCGCCATGAGCTTCGCCTACGGCATCTGGCTCGCCGCTTCCGGCATGGCGCCCGGCGAGATCGAGGAAGCTCTTACGCAACGCGATCCCGGCTCGGCGTTCTCGCTTTTCGCCTACGCGGTCGGTACCGGGTTCTCCTGGCTCGGCGGATACGTCTGTGCGCGCACGGCGAAGGAAACGGAGCTCAAATGCGCCGGCGTCGTGGCGACCGTTTCGAGCGTCACCGGGCTGCTCCTTTCGATGGATCAGCCGCTCGAGCTGAATCTCGCGCTCCTGCTGCTGACCGTCGGGGCAGTCATGCTCGGCGGCTGGATCGGCCAGCAACGCAACCGGCGGCAAGATGGACCAAGCTGATTCGCAGCGCCGGCATCAACGCCGACTGACCGAGCACCGGACCGCGGCAAGCCGCGCCGGCCTGCGCTACGTCAGCGACGGAGCCAATGGCATTACGCGGCGCCGGGCCGGGGGCGGCTGGGTCTATTTCCTGCCGAACGGCAGCCGCGTGCGCGACGCCGCGATTCGCAAGCGCCTGAACACGCTGGCCATTCCGCCTGCGTGGACCGACGTGTGGATCTGTCCGGATGCCGATGGGCACATCCAGGCAACCGCGCGCGATGCGCGCGGGCGCAAGCAGTATCGCTATCACCTGCAATACCGCGAGGCGCGCGACCGCTCGAAATTCGTGCGCATGCTCGCCTTCAGCGAAGTCCTGCCGCGGCTGCGCGAGCGTATCGAGCGCGACCTGAGGGCGCCGGACCTGAGCCGCCGCCAGCTGCTCGCCACGGTCGTGCGCCTGCTCGACAGGACCCTGATCCGGGTCGGCAACGACGAGTACGTCAAGGAAAACCGCTCGTACGGGTTGACGACGCTGCGCCGGCGGCACGTCAGCGTCGATGGCGCGACGCTGCGCTTCAGCTTTCGCGGCAAGAGCGGTGTGGAGCACACGATCTCGCTGCAGGATCCGCGCCTCGCGCGCATCGTGCAGCGCTGCCGCGATCTGCCGGGCGAGGAGATGTTCCAGTACCTGATCGGCAAGCGCAGGCGGCAGTCGGTTTCCTCGGACGACGTCAACGACTACCTGCGCGAGCTCACGGGACGCGATATCACGGCAAAGGATTTCCGTACCTGGGGCGGGACCATGCTCGCCGCGGTCGAGCTGCGGCGGCTCGGTGCAGCCGCGAGCCGGCGCGAGGCCGACCGCAACATCGTCGCTGCCGTCGACGCGGTTGCGGAGCGGCTGGGCAACACCCGCGCGGTGTGCCGCAAGTATTACGTCCATCCGGCCTTGCTTGCGGCCTACCTCATGGGACGGACCGTGCCGCAGCCGCCGCCGCCTCGCAAGGGCCGACGCCGTGCCGGCGGCGCACTGCGCCGCGACGAGGTGCTGGTGCTGCAATTCCTCCAGGACCAGGTGTGAGCGGCTGCGAGCTCTGCACGCCGGCCGATCTCGTGGCGGAGAACGATCTCGCCTACGCGCGCTACGACAGCAATTCCCTCAGCCGCGGCCATGTGATCATCGTGCCGAAGCGCCACGTTGCCGATTTCTTCGCGATGACGGAAGCAGAGCGGGACGCGGTCATGGCTCTTCTGCAGACGGCGCGAGAACGGGTGCAAAAGCAGTACTCGCCAGACGGTTACAACATTGGCGCGAACGTCGGCGCGGCGGCAGGACAATCGCGCATGCACGTCCACTTCCACCTGATCCCTCGCTACAAGGGTGACGTGGCCGATCCACGCGGCGGCATTCGCCGCGCTCTGAAGGCCTAGGCGAGCTGCTTCAGCAAGTCGGCACAGCCGGCGCGCTCGGCCCAGTACTGCCAGGCGCGCTGCGTTTCAGGAGAGTCGGGCTTGTAGCCGCCGGTACGCGCCGCGATCTCGCCTTTCGAAAGCGGCCGCGCCTTGCCGAGTTGCATCGCCTTGAACTGCACGCGGGCATTGCGCGGCAGGTAGACCGACATCCGCACCACGTCGATGAGCGAGCGCGCCGCGGCGGCGAAGCCGTGGCCGCGCATCAGTACGACGCTGTTCTTCGCGAGCGACTTCGCCAGGTCCCGGCCTTGCGCGACATTGGTGACGAGGAGGTTGGTCTTGTCGCCGAAGCGCCGGGCGATGTCCCACACCGGCACCTCGGCGCCGATGAAAGCGCCGGAGTGGATCACCGGCTTGAGCTTCGCCGGGGCGATGCCGAAGGGCAGCGTGTCCTCGGCATGGGCGTGGACGACGGCGATGACATCGGGCCGAGACTCGTAGATCGCGCCGTGGATGAAGCGCTCGAGGTAGGGCGTGCGGCGGTCGCTGCCGACGACCTTGCCTTCGAGGTCGAACTCGAGAATATCGGAGCGCTGCACGAACGCCGGGGCGAGCGAGTGCGAGAGGAAGAAGCGCTCCGGATTCTCCGGATGGCGGACGCTGACGTGACCGTACGCATCCACCACGTCCTCGCGCGCGAGGATGCGGTTCGCGATGACCAGCTCCGTGATCAGCTTTTCAACCATGTGTTCCAGATCCTCCGTGAAGCATCGATCAGCTCGCTGGCGGTGAGGCCGACGAGTCCGCCAAGCGCGTCAGCCGCGGCACCGTGCAGATGGACACCGAGCACCAGAGCAGTCTCGCCCGAATAGCGCTGAGCCACCAGCGCGCCGAGCATCCCCGCGAGCACGTCGCCCATGCCGGCGCTCGCCATGCCGGGATTGCCCGAGGTGTTGATGTACCAGTGCCCATCGCGGGCGACGATGATGCTGCCGTTGCCCTTCAGCACCGCGTGCGCGTTGAAGTGCTGCGACAGTGCCCGCGCTGCCGCGACGCGGTCGGCCTGCACCGCGGAGATGCTCTCGGCGAGCAGCGTCGCCGCTTCGCCGGGATGCGGCGTCAGCAGCGTCTCGGCAGTGCGCCGCGCACAGGCCTTGCGCAGGTCTTCGCTGGCGGAAATGAGGTTGAGCGCGTCCGCGTCGAATACACACGGGATGTCGCTCGCCAGCGCGGCGCCGACCAGCGTTTCCGCGCGCTCGCCCTGGCCGAGCCCGGGTCCGACCACCAGCGCGTCGAGATCCTCTCCCAGCACGTCGTCGGGATGGCGCAGCATCAGCTCCGGCGCGAGCAGGTCCACCGCCGGCGCCCCTTCCTCCAGCAACCCGACGTAAACGCGGCCTGCACCGAGCTTGAGCGCCGCGCGACCCGCCAGGAGCGCCGCGCCGGTCATGCCGGCGGCGCCGCCGATGACGCCGAGCGAGCCCGCCATGCCCTTGTGGAAATTGCTCGGGCGGGCCTTGAGCACGCCCTTGAATAGAGTCGGATCGGCGATCCAGGCCGACGGTGGAGGCAACTGCAAACTCAATTCGTCCACGCTGATCTCGCCGCAGTAGTCCGGCCCGTCAAGGGTGAGCAAGCCGGGCTTCAAGGCGATGAAGGTGAGGGTGTGGCTCGCCCGCACGGCGCAACCGAGCACGCGGCCGCTGTCGGACTGGAGGCCGCTCGGCACGTCGAGCGCGAGCACCGGGCAGGTCTGGCGATTCACGTATTTGACGAGCTTTGCGTAGTCGCCCTCGACCGCGCGTGCCAGGCCGATGCCGAACAGGCCGTCGATGACCAGGCCCCAGTCCTTCTTCGCGGGAATGTCTTTTTCCGCAATCGTCACCCGGAAGAACTTCTCCGCCAGCAGCTTGGCTGCGATGCGGGCATCGCCGCCGTTATTGCCGGGCCCGGCGAGAACCAGCACGTCCTTGCCGACGCAGAGTTTTGCCGCGAGCTCGGCCGCGGCGGCGCCGGCGCGCTCCATGAGCGGCGCATCGCCGGCCGCCTGCTCGATGCGGCGGATGTCGGCGGTCGTGTAGATCGGGCCACGCATGCGTCTACTTTACTTCTTGGCGACGCCGATCAACCAGTCGGGCAGCCAGGTGGCGAGCTCGGGGAAGAGGGTGATGAGCGCGATGCACAGCACCATCATGAAGAAGAACGGCAGCGAGGCGAGGGCGACGTAGTTCGAGTCTCGCCCGGTCATGGTCTGCAGCACGAAGATGTTGAAGCCGAGCGGCGGGGTGAGCTCGGCGATCTCGACCAGCAGGACGATGAAGATGCCGAACCAGACGAGGTCGAAGCCGGCCTTCTCCACCATCGGGATGACGATCGAGGTGGTGAGCACGATCATCGACACGCCGTCGAGCGCGGTGCCGAGCAGGATGTAGATGCCGGCGAGGATGGCGATCAGGGTGTACTTGTGCGGTGCGAGCGAATACACCCACTCCGCCAGCGCACGCGGGATGCCGGTGAACGCCATGCAGGAAGAGAGGAAGCTCGCGCCGGCGAGGATGAACATGATCATGCAGGAGAGGCGCGTCGCGCCGATCAGGCTCTGCCAGAACGTCTCCCGGTTCAGGCCGCCCGACCACCAGGCGATGCCGAGCGCGCCGAGCACGCCGTAGGCGGCCGCCTCGGTGGCGGTGGCCCAGCCGATCACCATCACCCAGACGACGAAGACGATCAGCGCCATGCAGGGAACCAGCAGGCGCGTCTTGTAGAGCTTCTGCGCGAAGGTGGTCTTGGCCTCGTCGGGCGGCGTCTTCGAGGGATTGAGCAGCGCCCAGACGATGATGTAGCCGGAGAAAAGCGCGGTGAGCACGAAGCCGGGGATGAAGCCGGCGAGGAACACCTTGATGATCGACACCTCGGCCGCCACCGCGTACACCACCATGATGATCGAGGGCGGCAGCAGGATGCCGAGCGTGCCGGCGGCGGCGAGCGAGCCGAGGCAGGTCTTCTCGTCGTAGCCGCGGCGCTTCAGCTCGGGCAGCGCCACCTTGGCGATGGTCGCGCAGGTCGCCGCGGACGATCCGGAGACCGTGCCGAAGATCGCGCAGCCAAGGATGTTGACGTGCATCAGCCGGCCCGGCAGCCAGCCGAGCCACGGCGCAAGGCCTTCGAACATCTCCTCCGAGAGCTTCGTCCGGTAAAGGATCTCGCCCATCCAGATGAACATCGGCAGCGCGGCGAGCGTCCACGAAGCGCTCGAGCCCCAGAACGACTGGAACAGGTTCACGTCGGGCGGCGTGGTGGTGAAGAAGTGCAGGCCGAACCAGGCGACGGCGGCGAGGGCGATGGCGATCCACACGCCGCCGGTGAGAAGCACCAGCAGCAGGGCGAACAGCACCAGCCCCGCCATGAGCGGCGTCATCAGACCGTCTCCGAGAAGTCGCCCGAAGCGCGGCGCTCTTCTTCCGCCACCTGGTAGGCCGGCTTTTGTCTTTTCAGGACCAGCACCAGCTCGTCAAGGACGGCGACGAAGAAGATGGCCACGCCGATGAGAAAGCTCATCTGCGGGATCCAGATCGGCACCTTGATCAGTCCCTGCGCGACCTCGTTGAATTTCCAGCTGTCGTAGATGAAGCTGCAGACCGCCCACAGCATGTAGGCGACGAAGAGTGCGGTGAGACCGAGGGCGAAAATCTCCATCCAGCGCCGCCCGCGCGGCCCGAGGTGATCGAGCAACAGGCCGACGCGCACCAGCTCGCCGTGCCGGAACGTGTGTCCGAGCGCGAGGAAGGAGGCCGCGGCGCAGAGCCAGGAGACGATGTCGTCCGCGCCGCGCACCAGCACGCCGGCCTCGCGGCCGAGCGCCTGCGCCATCATCAACGCGAAGATCCCGAAAACACAAAGAGCGGCGAGGACGCCGCTCCCGGTGTACAGGCGGTCGAGAAACCGCCGCAAGCTTTATTTGCCTTTGTAGGCTTTGAGGATCGTCTGGCCGTCGGCGCCGGCGGATTTCTCCCACTCCGCCGCCATCTGCTCGCCGATCTTCGCGAGCGCGCTCTTCAGCTCGGGGCTCGGCTCGCTGACCGAGACGCCGTTCTTGGCGAGCAGCTCGTCCGCGTCCTTTTCGCGCTGCTTCGACATCTCCCAGCCGCGCGGCTCGGCGGCAGCCGCCGCCTTGAGGACCCCGGCCTGCTGGTCCTTCGGCAGGCGCGAGAAAGCGCGCTGGTTGACCACGACGACGTTCTTGGGATTCCAGGCATTGGTCTTGTAGTAGTTCTTGACGAATTCCCAGGCCTTGCTCGCCGTGCCGGTGGCCGACGAGGTGACCATGGTCTGCATCGCGCCAGTGGCGAACATCTGCGGAATATCGGGCACCTGCGCCTGCACCGGCGCGCTGCCGAGGAGCTCGGCGAGGCGCGAGGTGAGCGGGCTGTAGGTGCGCATCTTCAGGCCCTTGAAGTCTGCCGGGGTCTTGACCGGATCCTTGGTGTAGATGCCCTGGCCGGGCCAGGCGACGGCGTAGAGCAGCTTCATGCCGCGCCCTTCCAGCTTCTTCTCCAGCACCGGCTTCTGCGCCTGGTAGAACTTGAAGGCGTTGTCGTAGCCCGGCGCGACGAACGGCACGTTGTCGGCGGCGAAGACCGGATCCTCGTTGCCGAACTGGCCGAGCAGGAACTCGGCGACGTTCACCTGGCCGGTCGAGACTGCGCGCAGGATGTCCGGATGCTTGATCAGCGAGCCGTTGGAATGCACCGTGATGTCGAGCGCGCCGTTGGTGTTCTTCTTTACGTCCTCGGCGAACGCCTTGATGTTGCGGGTATGGAACTCGCCTTCGGAATACGGCGTCGGCATGTCCCACTTGGTTTGCGCCTGCGCGGCGCCGGACGCGGCGAGCGCCGCGAGAGCAATGATCGTCTTGCGCATTTCCATCCCCCGGAGTGTTTCCCTAATGTAATTGGTCCAGCACCATCCCGGCAAGGGCGAGCGAAGCCGTGAGCCCCGGCGACTCGATGCCGAACAGGTGCACCAGCCCGGGGACGCCGTGCTGTGCCGGACCCTGGATTTCGAAGTCGGGCGCCGGATCCTCGGGGCCCGCGGTCTTCGGGCGAATGCCCGCGTAGCCGGGCGAGAGCGACGCGTCGGGCAGTCCCGGCCAGTAGCGGCGGATCGCGGCGTAGAAACGGTCCGCGCGACGTGGGTCGACGTCGTAGCCGATCTTCTCGATCCACTCCACGTCGGGGCCGAAGCGTGCCTGGCCGGCGAGGTCGAGCGTGACGTGCACGCCGAGCCCGCCCGGTTCCGGCACTGGATAGACCAGGCGCGAGAAAGGATTCTTGCGGTTCAGCGAATAGTAGTTGCCCTTGGCGTAGAACTCGCCGGGCGCTTTCTCGGCGGGATAGCCCTTGATGGCCTTGGCGACGGACGGCGCCTTCAGGCCGGCGCTGTTGACGACGGTCTTTGCATGAATGTTTTCCTGGAGAACGAATCCGTCGGCGACGACCTCGCATGTCTCCAGCGGGCTCTTCAGGGCGAGCATCGCGCCTTTCGCCTCGGCGTCGCCGAGGTACGCGAGCATCAGTGCGTGGCTGTCGATGATTCCGGTCGACGGCGAATACAGGGCGGCAACGCAGTGCAGCTCGGGCTCGAGCGCGAGCGCCTGCGCGCGGGTCATCCAAACCACGTCGGTAACTCCATTCGCATGTGCTTTCTTCTGAATGCTTTTCAATTCCTCCAATTGCTTCCCATCGGTCGCGACGATGAGCTTCCCGCAGCGGCGATGGGGCACGCCGTGGCTGACGCAGTACTCGTAGAGGAGTTCCTTCCCCGCCACGCAGCTGCGCGCCTTGAGCGAGCCCTTCGGGTAGTAGATGCCGGCGTGGATCACCTCGGAGTTGCGCGAGCTGGTATGCGTGCCGATCGCGTCTTCGCCCTCGAGGATCACCACCTCGCGGCCGGCGAGGGCGAGCGCGCGGGCGACCGCCAGGCCGACCACGCCCGCGCCGATCACGACCGCGTCAAGCTTTTCCACGGGCGAGCATCCTCTCAAAGGTGAAGACCAGCAGCGCGGCGACGGCGGCGATGCTCGCCATCGGACGCGAGGTGCCGTCGAAGGTTATCCCGAGCAGCGTGCTGAGGAACGCGCCGGAAGTAAAGCCGATCGCGCCGATCAGCGAGGATGCCGCGCCGGCGGCGTGCGGGAAGGGCGAGAGCGCCATCGAGGTGGCGCTCGGGATGATGAGCGCGCAGCCGAAGAGAATGATCGCGAAGGGCACGACGAGCGCAAGCCAATGCGGGGTCCCCGCCCACGAAAGCGCGCCCACCGAGAGGCCGCCGGCGAGGACGAGCCAGGCGCCGGCACGCATCATTCGCGCCGAGCCGACGCGGAGGACGAAGCGGCTGGCCGTCCAGGCGCCGCTGATCTGGCCGATCATCACGCCGGCGAACATCGCGCCGTACGCGGTCACCGAAACGCCGGCGTGAGCGAGCGTGAAGGCGGAGCTCGCTACCCAGGCGAGGATCCCCGCCTGGCAGGAGAGGAAGAGGAGGAGCGGCGAGAGGAAGCGTCGCTCGGCAAGGATCGAGCCGAGCGTTCGGGCGATCTCGGAAGGCCGCGCCGAGCGCCGTTCCGCCGGCGCGGTTTCGCGCAGCCCGAAGACCACGGCGAAAAGCAGGGCGACCGCGATCACGGCATAGGTCCAGAACACCCCGCGCCAGCCGTAGCTCGACGTGAGCAGCGCCCCGAGGAGCGGCGCGCCGACCGGAACGACGCTGAAGACCACCATCATGCGGGCGAACAGGCGCGCCGCCTGCTCGTGGGCATGCAAGTCGCGGACGATGGAGCGCGCCATCACCACGCCGCCCGCCATGGCGAACCCCTGTGCGAGCCGGAGCAGCACCAGCGCGCCGATCGAGGGCGCGAACGGCGCGGCGACCGTGACGGCGAGCATGCCCGCCAGCGCGGTGAGCAGGATCGGGCGGCGCCCGTAGCGGTCGGAAAGCGGACCCCACAGCAGTTGCCCGAACGCGAGCCCTGCGAAATAGGTCGTGAGGGTGAGCTGGGTCGCGCTCACCGGGGAGGCGAAGAATGCAGCGGCGTCGGGCAGCGCTGGCACGTAGAGATCGGTGCCGAGCGCGGAGAGCGCGAGCAAAATGCCGAGCAGCAGCGTCAACGCGAGCGGGGTTTCGTTGTTCTTCAAGCTAGCATCTCATTCTAGTGAACCCTCGCGCGCCGAAATGAAACAACCCGTCACCCTTGCGAACTGGCGCCAGGCGCCGCACAACCGCTGGGCGTTCCACCACGTCCGCGAGCTGATCCCCACCGCGGACATCGCGAACGATCCGCGGCGGATCCGGGATTTCCCCGTCGATCGGAAAAGCATGCCGGCCGACTTCGAGCGCTTCCTTGCGGCAACCGATACCGACGGCCTCGTCATCCTGCATCGCGGCCGCCAGATCGCGGAGCGCTACGGCAACGGCATGACGGCGGAACAGCCGCATATCCTGATGTCGGTCTCGAAGTCGATGCTCGGCCTGCTGGTCGGGCTGCTGCGCCTCGACGTCGAGCGGCGCGTCGCGGAGTTCCTGCCGGAGCTGAAGGACACTGCCTACCGGGACGCCACGCTGCGCCACCTGCTCGACATGCGCGCGGGCGTCGCGTTCGAGGAGGACTACCTCGCGACCAGCGGCCCGATCGTCGAGTATCGCAAGGCGACCGGCTGGAATCCGCTCGCGCCGGGCGAAACGCCCTCCGACCTGCGTTCGTTCTATTCGCAGCTGAAGAAGCCGGACGGCAGCCACTGGGGACGTTTCCACTACATCTCGCCCAATACCGACTTGCTCGGCCTGGTGATCGAGGCGGCGGCCGGCAGGCCGTACGCGGAGCTGATGAGCGAGCACCTTTGGAAGCCGATTGCCGCCGAGCGC
Organism: Betaproteobacteria bacterium SCGC AG-212-J23; assembly: GCA_001644455.1. Taxonomy (GTDB): domain Bacteria; phylum Pseudomonadota; class Gammaproteobacteria; order Burkholderiales; family SG8-39; genus SCGC-AG-212-J23. Next base: position 4,275 of record LSTF01000024.1, on the reverse strand, counting down.
AGCGCGTACATCACCGTCGATCGCTTCGGCGCGCCGCGGACCGCCGGCGGCATGTGCGTGACGGTTCGCGACCTGGCGCGCGTCGGCCAATGGCTGATCGAGAACCCCAGCCCCTGGATCGACGACATCGAGCGAAACGGCGACCGGACCGCCTGGGACGCCGGCAGCTTCGTGCCGTACTACCCCGGCATGCCGATGAAGTACCGCAGCAAGTGGTACGTCCTCGAGGGGAAGTCGCCGCTGATGTTCGGCATGGGCATCCACGGCCAGAACCTTTTCGTCGACCGGGCGAACCAGCTGGTGATCGCCAAGGTCTCGTCGCAGGCGGCGCCGCTCGACGCACCGCGCATCGCACTGACCATGCAAGCGATCTCCGAGATCCGGAAGCACCTGGCATGAGGGGTTGGCAGTTCTGGATCGACCGGGGCGGCACGTTCACCGACGTCGTCGCGCGCAAGCCGGATGGGACGCTGGCAGCGCACAAGCTTCTTTCCGAGAACCCCGGCCGCTACGCCGACGCGGCGATCGCCGGCATCAAGCACTTCCTTGGCGATCCGCTGCCGGTGGAGCAGATCGACAGCGTCAAGATGGGCACGACGGTCGCGACCAACGCGCTGCTCGAGCGCAAGGGCGAGCGCACGGTGCTGTTCATCACGCGCGGCTTCCGCGATGCGCTGCGCATCGCCTACCAGAATCGTCCGCGGATCTTCGACCGGCACATCGTGCTGCCGGAGATGCTCTATTCCAAAGTGGTCGAGGTCGAGGAGCGCATCGGCGCGCGAGGGGAGGTCGTTGTGCCCCTCAACACTTCCCAAACGGAAATCGATCTGAGAAAAGCCTTTGCAGAAGGCTACCGTTCCGTGGCGATCGTCTTCATGCACGGCTACCGGTTCACGGAACATGAAAAATCCGTCAAGGAACTCGCGAGGCGGGCGGGCTTTACCCAGATATCGGTCTCCCACGAGGTGAGCCCGCTGATGAAGCTGGTCGGGCGCGGCGACACGACCGTGGTCGACGCCTATCTCTCGCCGATCCTGCGCCGCTACGTAGAGCAGGTCGCGGTGGAGCTCGGCGGCGCGCGCCTCTTGTTCATGCAATCCAACGGCGGCCTGACCGACGCGCGCCGCTTCCAGGGCAAGGACGCGATCCTCTCCGGGCCCGCGGGCGGCATCGTCGGCGCGGTGCGCGCCGCCGCCGCGGCGGGGTTCGACCGCATCATCGGCTTCGACATGGGCGGGACATCGACCGACGTTTCGCACTACGCGGGCGAGTTCGAGCGCGAGTTCGAGACGCTGGTTGCCGGCGTGCGGATGCGCGCGCCGATGATGCGCATCCACACCGTCGCGGCCGGCGGCGGCTCGATCCTGCATTTCGACGGCACGCGCTATCGCGTCGGTCCCGATTCGGCGGGCGCCGTGCCCGGCCCGGCGAGCTACCGCCGCGGCGGGCCGCTGACCGTCACCGATGCCAACGTCCTCCTCGGCAAGATCCAGCCGAAGTACTTCCCGCACGTGTTCGGCGCGGACGGCCGGCAGCCGCTGGATGGCGACGTGGTGAAGGAGAAGTTTCGGGAATTTCAACAAGGCCGGTCCGCCGAGGAGACGGCGGAAGGCTTCATACAGATCGCGGTCGGCAACATGGCGAACGCGATCAAGCAAATTTCGGTACAGCGCGGGCACGACGTCACCGGCTATACGCTGTGCTGCTTCGGCGGCGCGGCCGGCCAGCACGCCTGCCTCGTCGCGGACGCGCTGGCGATGAAGCGGGTCTTCATCCATCCGCACGCCGGCGTGCTTTCGGCGTACGGCATGGGCCTCGCCGACCAGGTGGCGATGCGCGAGCGCTCGGTCGAGGCGCCGTTGTCGGAGCTCGCTTCGCTGCGCGAAGTCGCCGAAGAGCTCGCTGCGGCGGCGCGCGGCGACCTGGTCGCGCAGGGCGTCTCCGGCGCAAGGACCGTCATGCGCGTGCACCTGAAGTACGAGGGGACGGACACCACGCTGCCAGTCCTGCTCGGCAGCGTCTCGGAAATGACGGAGCAATTCGAGGCGGCGTACCGAAAGCAGTTTTCCTTTCTCATGCCGGGCCGCAAGCTCATCGCCGAGGCGCTTTCCGTCGAGGCGATCTCGGCCGGAGAATCCGTCGCTGAAATCCGGAACCCGATAAGGCAGCCGGCAGGCCCGGCTGATACCGTGCCCATGTTTACGGGCGGCCGCTGGCACGAGGCGCCGCTCTATCGTCGCGAGGCGCTCGCCGCGGGTCAAAGGATCGACGGGCCGGCGATCATCGCCGAGGCCAACGCGACCACGGTGGTCGAGCCCGAGTGGGCGGCGGCGGTTTCTTCGGCCGACGGCCTGATTCTCGAGAGGGCAAGGGAGAAGCGCGGCAGCGTCGCCATCGGCACGACGGTCGACCCGGTGATGCTCGAGATCTTCAACAACCTGTTCATGTCGATCGCCGAGCAGATGGGCCTGCGCCTGCAGAACACGGCCTATTCGGTGAATATCAAGGAGCGGCTCGATTTCTCCTGCGCGCTGTTCGACGCGGAGGGCAACCTGATCGCCAACGCGCCGCACATGCCGGTGCACCTCGGCTCGATGGGCGAGTCGATCAAGACCGTGATTCGCCTCAACACCGGGAAGATGAAGCCCGGCGATGTGTACGTGCTGAACGCGCCCTACAACGGCGGCACGCACCTGCCGGATGTGACGGTCATCACCCCGGTGTTCGGCTCAGGTCGGATCCTTTTCTACGTCGGCTCGCGTGGGCACCACGCCGACATCGGCGGCATCACGCCGGGATCGATGCCGCCGGCCTCCAAGATCGTGCAGGAGGAGGGCGTCCTGATCGACAACTTCCTGCTCGTCGACGGCGGCCGCTGGCGCGAGGAGGAAACCATCGCGCTGCTCGGCTCCGGGCCGCACCCGGTGCGCAACGTGCGGCAGAACATCGCCGACCTGCGGGCGCAAGTCGCGGCGAACGAGAAAGGCGTGCAGGAGCTCGGCCGCATGGTCGAGCATTTCGGCCTCGAGGTGGTGCAGGCCTACATGAAGCACGTTCAGGACAACGCCGAGGAATCGGTCCGCCGGGTCCTTGGGGTGCTGAAGGACGGCTCCTTCGAATTGCCGATGGACAACGGCGCTTCCATCAAGGTGGACATCCGCATCGGCAGCGACCGGAGGACGGCAAGGATCGATTTCACCGGGACCTCGGCGCAGCTGCCCAACAACTTCAATGCGCCCGCCGCGGTGAGCATGGCGGCGGTCCTCTATGTGTTCCGCACGCTGGTCGATGCCGATATCCCCCTCAATGCGGGCTGCCTGAAGCCGCTCGAGGTGGTGATCCCGGAGGGCTGCATGCTGCGGCCGAGGTACCCGGCGGCGGTCGTCGCGGGCAACGTCGAGACCTCGCAATGCATCACCGACGCCCTCTACGGCGCGCTCGGCGTGCTCGCCGCCTCGCAGGGCACCATGAACAACTTCACGTTCGGCAACGACCGCTATCAGTACTACGAGACGGTCGCAGGCGGATCGGGCGCCGGTCCGGGCTTCGACGGCGCCGACGTGGTGCAGACGCACATGACCAACTCGCGGCTCACCGATCCCGAGGTGCTGGAGTGGCGCTTCCCGGTGCGGCTCGAGAGCTTCGCGATTCGCCGCGGCTCGGGGGGCAGGGGCCGCTGGCGCGGCGGCGAGGGCGCGGTGCGCCGTGTGCGCTTTCTCGAGCCGATGACCGCGGCGATCCTTTCAGGCCATCGCAAGGTTCGGCCGCACGGCATGGCGGGCGGCGAGCCGGGCTTGGCCGGCCGCAATTACGTCGAGCGAATCGATGGTGGCATCAGCGAGCTCGGCCCCTTCGATCAGACCGAGATGGCCGCGGGAGACGTCTTTGTCATCGAGAGTCCGGGCGGCGGCGGCTATTCGTCCGCCTAATATAATAAGAGTCAAAGAATGAACCCGACCGCCATCTATTCGAAATCCGGCAAGGGGGTCCAGGAGGCCTCGGGCAAGACCAGCCTGCTCGATCGCTCCGACCGCGCGGTGCTCTCCGCGATCGACGGCCGCGCGAACCTCGGCGACGTGGCGAAGAAGGTCGGCAAGAACTTCGATTCCGGTTTCCAGACGCTGATCAGCAAGCTCGACAAGGAGGGCTTCATCCGCGAAGCCTCGCCGGGCACCGCCGCGGCCGCGCCCGCGGCGAAGGCGCCGGCCGGCAAGCCGGCGGCCAAGCCCGCCGCCAAGGCCGACGACGGCGGGTTCGGCGATCTCGACTTCAGCT
>LSTF01000023.1 GCA_001644455.1 Betaproteobacteria bacterium SCGC AG-212-J23 | reverse complement strand
AGGGCATGCTGCCCAAGGGCCCGCTCGGCTATGCGATGCTGCGCAAGCTGAAGGTCTACGCGGGCGACAAGCACCCGCACTCGGCGCAACAGCCGAAAACAGTGGAGATCGGTTAGGTCTATGGTCGGCGACTACTACTACGGCACGGGACGGCGCAAGAGAGCGGTCGCGCGCGTCTTTCTCAAGCAGGGCAAGGGCGACATCGTCGTCAACGGCAAGGCGATGAACCAGTTCTTCGGCCGCGAGACCGGCCAGATGGTGGTGCGCCAGCCGCTCGAGCTGACCAAGAATCTGAACACCTTCGACATCATGGTGAACGTGTTCGGCGGCGGCGAGAGCGGCCAGGCCGGCGCGGTTCGCCACGGCATCACGCGGGCGTTGATCGAGTATGATGCGGCGTTGAAGGCCACGCTGAGCACGGCCGGGCTCGTGACGCGCGATGCGCGCGAAGTCGAGCGAAAGAAGGTCGGTCTGCACAAGGCAAGGCGGTGACCGGGTGCGAAGTGAAAGTCACTTCCGAGCGCGCCGAGACCGATCCGAAAGTGTTTACCAAGATCCACATGCACTTCATAGTGCGCGGCAAGGGCCTGAAGCGCAACGTCGTCGAGCACGCGATCCGGCTCTCGCACGAGAAGTACTGCTCGGCTTCCATCATGCTCGGCAAGACCGCCGAAATCACGAAGGACTTCGAGATCGTCGAGGGATGACCCGCAAGCAGGACGAGGAGCGGCTCACCGGGCTGTTACAGGCGGGACGCTACCGCGAGGTCGAAACCGAGGCGCGCCGCCTGGTCGAGATCCATCCGGGTTCAGGCTTCGCCTGGAAGCTGTTGGGTACCGCCGTCGGCATCCAGGGCGGCGATGCGGCGCCCATCCTGCGCCGCGCAGCCGACCTGCTGCCTCGCGATCCCGAAGTCCACAACAATCTGGGCAACGCGCTGCGTAACGTCTGGCAATACGAAGAAGCTCTGCGGTCGTTTCGCCGCGCCATCGAGCTTGATCCTCGCAACGCGATTCTCTACGGCAATGTCGCGAACACGTTGGTCGACCTCGAGCGTCCAGCGGAGTCCGTTGCGGCCTATCAGCGCGCGCTGACACTCAATCCGGGCCTGGCCCACGTGTATATCGGGTTCAGCAACGCGCTGAAGGAGCTGGGGCGCCTGGACGAAGCGATCCACTGCGTGCAGAAGACCTTGCAACTGCAGCCTGGCTCGGCCGAGGCCCACGTCCAGATGGGCCAGCTCCTCGACGAGTTGGGCAGATCCGGGGAAGCGGTCGCGAGCTTCCATCGCGCCCTGGAGCTGCCGCCTGATCGGCCGGCGATCCAGAGCATTCTTCTTTTCACCCGAAACATGCTCGCTTCGCAAACCCGGAGCAGCCTTCGCGAGCACGCGCGATCGTTCGGCGACATGCTTGCCGGGACGCCCGCATTCTCGGCCTGGCCTAACGACCGTAACCCGACTCGACGGCTGCGTGTCGGGCTCGTCTCCGGCGACTTGATCGACCATCCCGTGGGCTTATTCCTCGAAGGTCCGCTTTCCGCACTGGACGGCAAGCAATTCGAGCTCTTTGCCTATCGCACCCGTGATCGAGCCGATAACGTAACGCGTCGGCTGGAAGGCTTGATTCCCCATTGGCGGACGGCATTCGCGATGAGCGACGCCGCGCTGGCGCAATGCATCCGCGACGACGGGATCGACATCCTCATCGATCTCGCCGGTCATAGCGCGCACAATCGCCTCAGCGTTTTCGCGCGAAAGCCGGCGCCGGTTCAGATCAGCTGGCTTGGCTATTTCGGTTCGACGGGCGTGCCGGCGATGGACTATGTGCTGGCCGATCCGTGGTCGGTGCCTCCCGGCGACGAGGACCAGTTCACGGAGAAAGTGTGGCGCCTGCCAGAAACCCGGCTCTGCTTTGCCACGGCCGAGGCCGTGCCCATGATCGCGCCGTCGCCATATCACGCTGCCGGCCACGTGACCTATGGCTGCTTCGGCAGCATCGGCAAAGCCACCGATCACGTGCTCCGCGTCTGGGCGGATGTTCTGAGGGCGAAGGCCGGCGCTCGATTGCTGCTGAAGGCCCGGCAGTTCGCACATCCCGGTACCCGCGAACGCATTCTTTCCCGCTTCGCTGCCCACGGAATCGGTGCCGATCGGCTGATCCTGGAAGAGCCCTCGCCACGAAGCGAATATCTCGCGGCGTACAACCGAGTCGACATCGTGCTCGACACCTTCCCCTATCCCGGTGGC
>LSTF01000022.1 GCA_001644455.1 Betaproteobacteria bacterium SCGC AG-212-J23 | reverse complement strand
ACGGCGCGGATGTTTTTGTCGTTCTCGGTTGCTTCGATGCGCTCCAGCCTGACCATGCGTTCCTTCAGGTTGGCGATGATCTGCTCGAGCTCGCGCGAGTGCTCGACGAGCTTCTGGATCGCCTTCGCGTACGGGTCGTCCTGCTCGGCCACGACCGCGTAGGCGGAGAAGCGATCGGCCTGTTTCTCGTCGCGCGGCTCCTCGACGATGCGCCCGGGTATGCCGACCACGGTCGCGCCAGCCGGCACGGCTTTCACCACCACGGCGTTCGAGCCGATCTTCGCCCCGGCGCCGACCACGAATCCGCCCAGCACCTTCGCGCCGGCGCCGACGACCACGCCCGGCCCGAGGGTCGGGTGTCGCTTCGCGCCGCGGTAGAGCGACGTGCCGCCGAGCGTCACGCCCTGGTAGATGGTGCAGCCGTCGCCCACTTCCGCGGTCTCGCCGATCACCACGCCCATGCCGTGGTCGATGAACACGCAGCTGCCGATCTTCGCGCCGGGATGGATCTCGATGCCGGTCAGCCAGCGGCCGAAGTGCGACGTGAAGCGCCCCAGCCAGCGCAGGTTGTGCGTCCAGAACCAGTGCGCCAGCTTCTGGAGATAGATCGCGTGCAGGCCCGGATAGCAGGTGAGCACCTCCCACGAGCTCCGCGCCGCCGGGTCGCGGTCCAGGATGCAGGCGATGTCGCTTCGCAGCTTGCTGAACATGAGGGGATTTTAAGGGTTTCCGACTATTTCAGTAAGGCTTTGAGGAGACCCCGGAGGATGTTCACTTCCTCGCGCTCCAGCGCCGGGACGCGCGAGAAAAGCCGCCGCCAGCGCTCTCGAACTCTCGATTGGGGGGTCATGAAACCGCTCTTCATTGCCGCCTCCTCCAAGTGTGCATAGAGGCCTTCGATGTCGTCCACCGTGGCGAGCTGCTCCGACCGGGCCGAAGGGATGGCGACGTCGACCGCCATGTGCAGCTCGTAGGCTACGACCTGCACCGCCTGGGCGAGGTTGAGCGAGCTGAACCCCTTGCTCGCCGGGATGTGGACCAGGTTCTGGCAGGCGAACAACTCCTCGTTGGTCAGCCCGGCCTGCTCGTTGCCGAACACGAAGGCGACGTCGCCCTGCACCTCCCTCGCGCGCACCGCCGCCGTGCGCACGTCCAGCACCTGCGGCGACCATTCGCGCCCACGAGCTGACATGGCGAAGGTGGCGACGCAGTCCGCAATGGCCTCCTTCAATGAAGAACAAACTTTGGTTTCTTGAAGGACATCCCCGGCATTGGTGGCCATCCACTGAGCCTCGGGCGCCGGATAGCGCTCGGGCGCGACCAGGCGCAGGTCGGTGAAGCCCATAGTCTTGATCGCGCGCTCAGCGGAGCCGATGTTGCCGGGGTGCTGGGGGCGGCAGAGAACGAACCGGATCATGGGCACTAGAATACGCGGCCGATGCATCCCATGCTCAACACCGCGGTGCGCGCCGCGCGCCGCGCCGGCTCGATCATCAACCGCGCCGCCCTCGGCGGCAGCGCGCTCAACGTGCGCTCCAAGCGCGCCAACGATTTCGTCACCCAGGTCGACGGCGCCGCCGAAGAAGCGGTGATGGACATCGTGCGCAAGGCCTATCCCGACCATGGCTTCATCGCCGAGGAGTCGGGCGACACCACGCCGGACGCAGAATTCGTCTGGATCATCGATCCGCTCGACGGCACCACCAACTTCATCCACGGCTTTCCGCAGTACGCGGTGTCGATCGCCGTGCAGCACCGCGGCACGCTGGCGCACGCGGTGGTGTACGACCCGACGCGAAACGAGCTCTTCACCGCGAGCAAGGGCGTCGGCGCGTTCGTCAACGATCGGCGCATGCGCGTCTCGAAATGCCAGCGCCTCGACGCCGCGCTGGTGGGCACCGGCTTTCCGTTCAAGGAGCTTGGGCGCCTCGACCTCTACACGCGTCAGCTGCAGACGTTCATGTCCAAATCCTCAGGCGTGCGCCGCGCCGGCGCCGCCGCGCTCGATCTCGCCTACGTGGCTTGCGGAAGATTGGACGCCTTCTGGGAACTGGGGCTCTCGCCCTGGGACATGGCCGCGGGCGCGCTGCTCATCACCGAAGCGGGCGGCCTGGTCGCCGATCCGTCGGGCGAGCAGGACTTCATGGAAAGCGGCGACATCTGCGCGGCGACGCCGAAGATCTTCCCGGCGGTGCTGGAAGCGATGCGCTAGTCGGCTTTCGCCCCGGAAGCCCTCACCACCTTCGCCCACTTCT
>LSTF01000021.1 GCA_001644455.1 Betaproteobacteria bacterium SCGC AG-212-J23 | reverse complement strand
GAGGGCTGCGCCGACTGCGCGAAAGCCGCGCCCGAGGCAAGCAGCGCAGCAGCAAGCAACAAAGAAACGAGAAGCCTCATCTGACCTCCGCGATCGGTTCCAGACCTACTGCGCTGCGCGCGTGCGCTCGTTCTGCCAGGACTGGCGCGCCTTGATTTGCGTTTCCCAGCTGGCACGGTCGCCTTGGGTCCACTTGCCGTTCTCGTACGCGAGCGGCGCGTTGCTCCAAGGCTGTGTGTCCGGCTTGCCCTGGTACTTGCCGCGCTTGAACTCGCCGACCTGCTCGCGCTCGCCGCACGCGGCGAGGGAGAGCACCGCGAGCGCCGTCAGCAGCGTGAAGAGGGCCTTCATGACTTGCGTCCCTGCGGCGCAGGCGGCTGGGCGCCGGGTGCACCCGGGCCGTACGCCGTGCCCCAGCCCCAGACCTCGGAGCCCTTGCCGCGACGAAGCACGCGCTCGCGGTAGATGTCCGCGACCACGTCGCCGTCACCGCCGAGCAGCGCCTTGGTCGAGCACATCTCGGCACAGGCGGGCAGCTTGCCCTCGGAGAGCCGGTTGCGGCCGTACTTCTGGAACTCGGCCTCGCTGCGGTCGGCCTCGGGGCCGCCGGCGCAGAACGTGCACTTGTCCATCTTGCCGCGCAGGCCGAAGGCGCCCGCCTGCGGAAACTGCGGCGCGCCAAACGGGCAGGCGTAGAAGCAGTAGCCGCAGCCGATGCACAGGTCCTTGTCGTGCAGCACCACGCCGTCCTCGGTCTTGTAGAAGCAGTCGACCGGGCAGACCGCCATGCAGGGCGCGTCCGAGCAGTGCATGCAGGCGACGGAGATCGATTTCTCCGCACCGACCACGCCGTCATTGATGGTGACGACGCGGCGGCGGTTCACGCCCCAGGGCACTTCGTTCTCGTTCTTGCAAGCGGTTACGCAGCCGTTGCACTCGATGCAGCGCTCGGCATCACACAGAAATTTCATTCTCGCCATGGCTATCCCCTTATGCCTTCGCGACCTGGCAAAGCGTCGTCTTGGATTCCTGCATCATGGTGACCCGGTCGTAGCCGTAGGTCGTGGCGGTGTTGACCGCCTCGCCTCGCACGATCGGCGCGGCACCTTCGGGGTAGTAGGGCAGCATGTCCTCGCCCTGCCACCATCCCGAGAAGTGGAACGGGATGAACACGGTGTCGGCACCAACTCCCTCGGTGATCTTCGCCTTGACCTTGATGCGGGCACCGGTCGGCGTGCTCACCCAGACGTACTCGCCGCCGCGGATGCCGCGATCGGCGGCGGTCTTCGGGTTGATCTCGACGATGTTGTCCTGCTGCAGCTCGGCGAGCCAAGGGTTGGAGCGTGTCTCCTCGCCGCCACCCTCGTACTCCACCAGGCGGCCGCTGGTCATGATCAGCGGGTACTTGGTGTGCATGCCCTCCTTCACCGCCTGCTGCTGCACCGACTTGAACAGCGTCGGCAGGCGCCAGAACACCTTCACATCGTCGTGGGTCGGATATTTCTCGACCAGGTCCGGGCGCGGCGAGAACAGCGGTTCGCGGTGCTGCGGAATCGGGTCGGGGAAGTTCCACACCACGGCGCGGGCCTTGGCATTGCCGAAGGGAGTGCAGCCGTGCTTCATGGCGACGCGCTGGATGCCGCCGGAGAGGTCGTTCGCCCAGGTCTTGCCCTCGGCGGCGGCCTTCTCCGCATCGGTGAGCTCGTCCCACCAGCCCAGCTTCTTCAGCAGCACGTGATCGAACTGCGGATAGCCGGTCGAGATGTCGCTGCCCTTGTTGGCGACTCCGTCCTCGGCCAGCAGGTTGACCCCGTCCTTTTCCATGCCGAACAGCGCGCGGAAAGTCATGCCGCCTTCCATCGGGGGCTTGGAGGTGTCGTAGAGGTTCGGCGAGCCCGGGTGCTTGATGTTGGCGTGGCCATAGCACGGCCACGGCAGACCGTAGTAATCGCCGGTCAGGTCATAGCCGGTCTTCGCATCCTTGCCGCCCTTTGCGCGCAGCGTCCTCACGTCGAACACGTGCTGGTTGCGCATGTGCGCCTGCAGGCGCTCGGGCGACTGGCCGGTGTAGCCGATCGTCCAGCAGCCGCCGTTGATCTCGTTGCGCAGCACGTCCTCGATCGACGGCTCTTCCATGCCGTCCTTGCCCTTGACCAGGCGCAGCAGCTGCTTGCCGTCCTTCTTGCCGACGAATTGGTCGCCGAAGCCGAGCTTCGCCGCCATCTGGTACATGATCATGTGGTCGGTGCGCGAGTCGAACATCGGCTCGATCACCTTCTCGCGCCAC
>LSTF01000020.1 GCA_001644455.1 Betaproteobacteria bacterium SCGC AG-212-J23 | reverse complement strand
CCCGGACCGCATCTCCCTGATCCATGGCGAGCGCCGCTACACGTGGAAAGAGACCTATGAACGGGCCCGGCGGCTGGCCTCGGCGCTGAGCAAGCGCGGCATCGGCGTCGGCGACACGGTCGCGGCCATGCTGCCCAACGTCCCGTCGATGTACGAGCTGCATTTCGGCGTGCCGATGTGCGGCGCCGTACTGAACACCCTGAATACGCGTCTGGACGCCGAGGCGATCGATTTCATGCTCGAGCACGGCGAGGCGAAGCTGCTCATCGCCGACCCGGAGTTCTCGCCGGCCGTCGATCGCCTCAGGCGCAAGGTTCCGGTGATCATGGGCGACGAGGCCTACGAGGCGCTGCTCCGGGAAGGCGACCCGGCGTTCGACTGGCGCTGGCCGCAGGACGAGTGGGAGGCGATCGCCCTCAACTACACCTCGGGCACGACCGGCAATCCGAAGGGGGTGGTCTACCACCACCGTGGCGCCTACCTGAACGGCGTCGGCAACATCCTCGTCTGGGGCATGCCGCACCACTCGGTCTACCTCTGGACCCTGCCGATGTTCCACTGCAACGGTTGGTGCTTCCCGTGGACGATGGCGGCCAATGCCGGGACCAATATCTGCCTGCGCAGAGTCGACGCTGAAAGCATTTTTTCTCTAATAAAGCGACATAAGGTGACGCACTACTGCGGCGCTCCCATCGTCCACCAGATGCTCATCAACGCCCCCGACGAGATGAAGCGCGGCATCGAGCACAAGGTCAGCGGGCTGGTCGCCGCCGCCGCGCCGCCGGCATCGATGATCGAGGGGATGAAAAAGATGGGCTTCGACATCACGCATGTCTACGGCCTGACCGAGGTCTACGGGCCGGCAACGGTGTGCGCCAAGAAGCCGGAATGGGAAACGCTGCCCCTCGCCGAGGAAGTGCAGTTGAACGGCCGGCAGGGCGTGCGCTACCACGTCGAGGAGGGCGTGACGGTGATGGATCCCGACACCATGCAGCCGGTGCCGGCCGACGGCGAGACCATGGGCGAGATCATGTTCCGCGGCAACATCACCATGAAGGGCTATCTCAAGAACCCGAAGGCGACCGACGATGCCTTCCGCGGTGGGTGGTTCCATTCCGGCGACCTGGCGGTGATGCAACCCGACGGCTACCTGAAGATCAAGGACCGCTCCAAGGACATCATCATCTCGGGCGGCGAGAACATCTCTTCGCTGGAAGTCGAGGACGTGCTCTATCGCCACCCGGCAGTGCTCGCCGCGGCGGTCGTCGCCCGGCCCGACGAAAAGTGGGGCGAAACGCCCTGCGCCTTTGTCGAATTGAAAAGCAACTCGAAGGTCACGGAGCAGGAGCTCGTCGACTTCTGCCGGCAGCACCTGGCGAAATTCAAGGCGCCACGCGCGGTCATCTTTGGCGAGCTGCCGAAGACCTCGACGGGTAAGATCCAGAAATTCGCCCTGCGCGAGCGAGCCAAATCGACGAGCGCGATAGACACATGAGCGCTGTCCCCCAAGCCGAGCAGCCGGTCCTCCTGCGGGAGGATCGCGACGGCGTTTGCACGCTGACCATGAACCGCCCGCAGCAGATGAACCTGCTGACGAGTGAAATGCTGGCGGCGCTGCAAAGGGAATTCGATTCCTTCAAGAACGACAGGAAGGTCCGGGTCGTCGTCATCGCCGGGGCTGGAAAGGGCTTCTGCGCCGGACACGACCTGAAGGAGATCAAGGCGCTGAAGGAGCTGCCGAAGATCGAGGCGCTCTTCGGCCAGTGCAGCCGCATGATGCAGACCATGCCGTTGTTACCCCAGCCGGTCGTCGCCAGGGTGCACGGCGCGGCGGCCGCGGCGGGCTGCCAGCTCGTCGCGCAGTGCGACCTCGCCATCGCCGCCGATGCGGCGAAGTTCGTCACCAGCGGCGTGAACTGGGGGTTCTTCTGCTCGACGCCAGGCGTCGCCGTGGGGCGCAACCTGTCGCGCAAGCACGCGATGGAGATGCTGCTCACCGGCGAGCCGATCGGAGCTGCCAAGGCGCTCGAGTGGGGCCTGGTCAACAAGGTCGTTCCTCTCCAGGAACTGGATTCTGCCGTCGCCGAACTAGCAAAAAATCTCGCGGCGAAGCCGCCTGCGACCGTCGCCGCGGGCAAACGCGCCTTTTACCAGCAGATGGATCTCGGCCTAGCCAAGGCCTACGAGCTTGCCTCGGGCGTGATCGCCTCGAGCTTTGCCCACGAAGAGGGGAAGGCCGGGATGGACGCGTTCATCGATAAGCGGCCGCCGCCGAAACACTGATGCGCTAC
>LSTF01000019.1 GCA_001644455.1 Betaproteobacteria bacterium SCGC AG-212-J23 | reverse complement strand
GCGGGAAATTTCAGGACGTCGATATCTTTCCCAGAAAGAATATTTTCGAGCACGGCGCCGGTCTTCACCACCCTGGGCGGGATCGGCTTGTGCGTCTTCATCCGGTCGCGGTAGGCGCGCACCACGTCGAGCGGATGCGAGGGCACCGGGAAGCCGAGCGTGATCGCGAGCCGCTTCGCGCTGTTGGTCGCGCCCGAGAGCGCGCGAAACCCCTTCGGGTATCCCGGGATGTCCTCGAACAGGATCGCCGGCGGATTCTCGCCGCGGTAGACGATCTCGGCGAGCGTTCCCATCTCCAGCTTCCAGCTCGCGCCGCGGATCCTCAGCAGCTCGCCCGACTGCTCGAACCGCTGGATCGCCTCGCGCAGGTCGGCGTGCGGCCGATCGTGGACGTTCCAGAACCCTGCGGGCTCAGTATGTCCCACGGAAGACGTCGCTGCCGGGGACGTAGGTCATGTTGCTGATGCCGTGGTTGCGGTTGACGAGCGGCCGGTTGAACAGGCGGTGCTTCATGCTGCGCACCTCGTGCTCGATCTGGAAAAGCTTCTTGCCGTCCTTCGGATCGACGATCCACTGGAAGCGCCACTCCGCCTCGTCGGTCTCCATCGTGATCAGGCCGCGCTCGAGCAGCCACTTGTAGGGCTTGGAGAAGTCGCCGATGTAGACCTGAATGTGGTGGCCGTCGTACTCGGGCTGCTTCGCCTTCGTCTCGGTGAAGAACAGCTTCTGGTGCTTGCCGATGCGCACCGTCGCGCGCCCCTTCGCGGCCTGCGCCGGCGCTTCCATCACCTCGTTGTAGAAGCGGGCGATGCCCTCGGCGGTGCCGGGCGCCACGTCGAAGTCGACGTAAGCAAGCGCCAGGTCCGTCGGACCGTACTCGGGCGCCGGCGCGTGGCAGCGCACGCGCGTGCCCCAGGGATCGGTCGCCTCGACGCAATCCTTCTTCACCGTGTAGGAAAACTGGCGCGCATCGCCGACCACGCGCTTCATCTCCTTGCCGGCGTGCTCGAGGCGCTTCGCCAGGTCCTCGAGGCTCGGCACGACGAATCCTGCGGTGCCGCGCAGCCGCTCGGTCTTCGGCGGCACGGCGCGGCTCGGCATGTGCACCTGGGTGCGGCCGAAATTCAGCCAGATGTTCTCCATGCCCGGGAAGAGATAGGGGTCGCGCGTCGCGCCGAGGCCGACCACGTAGAACAGGATCGCGAGGCGCTGGTCGTCGATGCAGCAGTTGTAATGCTCGAGGTGGACGATGTTGCCGACGTCCTGCGTCGAGCGGTCGTACTTCAGCTTTTCCGGGGCGTTCATGGCGCTAGTTTATTCCCCATACACGTTTGGCGAAATCGGGGTAGTCCGCGGCGACCAGCTTCGCCACCGGTCCCCGCAGGAGGCGCAATTCTTCGTCCGACGGCGGGGGCGTCAGCGGTACGTCAGACGGCGCGTCGAAATCGAATCCCGTCTCGGCGCGCACGTCGAACCTCTCATGGACGCTTTCCAGCCGAAAACGGCCCTTCTGCCAGGAGAACAGCGCCTTGCCGGTGAGGAGCGCCTTCGGCGTGCCGCGCGCCGAGGCGAACTCGACCTTGGGCACCAGCACGCGCCTGGAATGTTCGTCGCGAAACAGGATGGTATTTCTGATAACGGCGTACATATATGCCGATCCGAAGGTTCCCGGAAAGCGCTTGCCGTCGGCGCGCACCAGGTTGATCGCGCCCGTCCCGTCGATCTGCGCGCCGCCGAGGAAAAAGGTGTCGATCCTGCCCTGCCCCGCCAGGTCGAAGAGCTCGCGCGAACCTTCGGTGAACGGGTTTGCTGCTCGACGCTGTTGCAGCGAAACACGAAACGTCTTGTTCCTTTGCTGATAAAGGAAACAACCAGTGGCCGGGATCGGCGAAGACGCACCGATCGCCGCGTGACGCCGGCCGTCCAGCAGCCGGCCGATCACGCAGGCGAGGAGCTCTTCCTTGGCGTAAGGACCCATTCCTCGAGATAGCGCTGGAAGCCTTCGCGCGTCTTCGCCGCTTTCGCGTACTGCGAGACGTGCGTGTCGTCGACGCCGTAGACGCCGGGCAGGCCGAGCGGCCAGGCGCCGCGCGGTGCGCTCGCCGTCGCCGTGACGTAGATGGAGGACACGACGCCGGGGGCGAGCAGCTCGTCTTCGAGCATGTCACCCTCGCGTTTTTCCTCGAATGAAACGAGGCAGATCTTCGAAGCATGGGCGGCCGTCGCAAGCTCACGGCGCCGGCCGATCCAGACGTTGCCGGCCTCGTCGGCCCAGCGCGCGTGGAAGAGCGCCACGTC
>LSTF01000018.1 GCA_001644455.1 Betaproteobacteria bacterium SCGC AG-212-J23 | reverse complement strand
CTCGGCAGCCGCAGCACCTACCTGCCGGGGCGCTTCGGCGGCCACGACGGCCGCACGCTGCGGCGCGGCGACGCGATCCCGCTGGCCGCCAACGTCGCCGCCCTGTCGCAGGAGCGCTTCGAAAAGCTGAAGGGAAAGAACGGCCGCAGCGTGCGCTGGTGGGCGCCGCCGCTCACCGCGCCCGACCGCGAGCCGATCCTGCTGCACGTCATCGAAGGCGAGCACTACGGCCGTTTCGACGCCGCGGCGCAGCGCGCGTTTCTCGACACCGTCTGGAGCATCGCGCCGGATTCGAACCGCATGGGCTTTCGCCTCGGCGGCGTGCCCCTGGCGCGTCCGACCGACCAGAGTGAGATACTCTCCGCGCCGACATGCCTGGGCACGGTGCAGGTGCCGGCGAGCGGACAGCCGATCGTGCTGATGGCCGATCACCAGACCACCGGCGGCTATCCGAGGATCGCCGAGGTCGCCTGGGCCGACGTGCCGCGCCTCGCGCAGCTCGCGCCCGGCGGCCGCCTCCACTTCGCGCGCTGCAGCCTCGACATCGCGGCGCAGCTGCGCAAGGCGATGCGCGAGCGGCTCGATGCGGCTCTGCACGGCATCGCCTGGGAATACGGTAACTGAGAAACGAGATGAAGACGATCGACCTCAACTGCGACATGGGCGAGAGCTACGGCGCCTGGAAGATGGGCGACGACGCCGGCATCATGCCGCTCATCAGCTCGGCGAACATCGCCTGCGGCTTCCACGGCGGCGACCCGGCGACGATCCGCAAGACGGTGCGCCTCGCGGTCGACAACGGCGTGGCGATCGGCGCGCACCCGTCGCTGCCCGACATCCAGGGCTTCGGCCGGCGCGTGATGAAGATCTCGCCGCAGGACATGTACGACCTGGTCGTCTACCAGGCGGGAGCGGTCGAGGCGTTCGCGCGCGCCGCCGGGTCGAAGCTGCATCACATCAAGTGCCACGGCGCGCTCTACAACATGGCGGCGACCGACGAAGGCCTTTCGGAAGCGATGGCGCGCGCGGCGAAGGACCTGGGGGTGATGGTCTACACGCTCTCGAATTCGACCATGATGAAAATCGTCAAGCAGAAAGGCGTGCAAACCATCGCCGAAGTGTTTGCCGATCGCGGCTATTCCGACGACGGCACGCTCGCGCCGCGCGACAAGCCCGGCGGCATGATCGAGGACGCGCAGCAGTCGGTGAAGCAGGCGCTCGGGATGATCGAGGGCGGTTTCGTCACCAGCCTCTCCGGCAAGCGCGTGCCGGTCGCCGCCGATACGATCTGCCTGCATGGAGATCAGCCCGGCGCCGTAGCGTTCGCAAAAGAGCTGAGGAAGAAATTCACCGAAAAAGGCATCCAGCTTGTCGCACCCTAAGCTCTTCACCCCGATCCAGCTCGGCGGCATCACGCTGCCCAACCGCATCGTCGTCTCGCCGATGTGCCAGTACTCGGCCGACGACGGCTCGATGAGCGACTGGCACACCGTGCACCTCGGGACGTTCGCCTGCTCGGGCGCGGGATTGTTCGTGGTGGAAAAAACCAACGCGACGCGCGAAGGCCGCATTACCCATGGATGCACCGGCCTGTACACCGACCATAACGAGCAGGCGATGGCGCGCGCGGTGCAGGTCTACCGCGCGATCACCACGAACCCGATCGGCGTCCAGATCGGCCACGCCGGGCGCAAGGCCTCGACGCATCCGCCGTTCAGGGGCGGCAAGGCGCTCGCCGCGCACGAATCGCCGTGGCGCACCGTCGCGCCCTCGCCGATCGCCTTTGGCGAGGGGTGGCACGTGCCCCACGAGCTCACCACGAAGGAGCTTTCGGACCTGAAGGATGCGTTCGTCGCTTCGATCGAGAGGGCGAAGCGGATCGGCTTCGACGTGGCAGAGCTGCATTCCGCGCATGGTTATCTGCTGCATCAGTTCCTTTCGCCCCTTTCGAACCAGCGCAAGGACGAATACGGCAGGAACCGCATGAAGTTCCCGCTGGAGGTCGCGGCGGCGGTGCGGGAGGCCTGGCCGAAGGAGCGCGCGCTGGGCGCGCGCATCAACGCAACCGACTGGGCCGACGGCGGCTGGCGGCCCGAGGACGCGGTTGCTTACGCGCGCGAGCTAAAGCGCATCGGGCTCGACTTTCTTTGCGTGTCGAGCGGCGCCACCGTGCCGCACGCGAGGATCCCGGTGACGCCGGGGTACCAGGTCGGTTTTGCGCAGCAGATCAGGGATGCCGTTGCGATGCCGGTGCGCGCCGTCGGCATGATCGTCGACCCGCGGCAGGCCGAGGACATCCTCGCCTCGGGCAAGGCGGACATGATCGCCATGGCGCGGGCGTTTCTCGACAACCCGCGCTGGGTGTGGCACGCGGCGG
>LSTF01000017.1 GCA_001644455.1 Betaproteobacteria bacterium SCGC AG-212-J23 | reverse complement strand
AGCTCCTCAATGCACCGCGAACAATTCGGCGATCGCGCGCGCGTCGAAACGGTATTCGTGGTTGCACATCTCGTTGCGGATCACGACTTCGCCTTGCTCCGCTAGTATAGCCTCGACCTCGTCGCGACCGAGGCCGCGCAGAACGGCCTTCACTTTCTGCTCGTCGTACGGGCAGTGATATTCCACCGCATGCAGTCGGAAGACGCGCATCAGCTCTTCCGGGAAGATGCGCGTCAGCAGGTCGTAGGGCTGCGCGTCGCGCGTCTCGTCGAGCGTCAACGTCGAGGCGAGGTGCTTGACGCGGTTCCAGCCGTCGGGATCGCGTTCGTCCGCCCGGGGCAGCTTCTCGAGCAGCAGGCCGCAGAGCGCGCCCGGGTCCGCGTAGAGGCGCAGGAACGCTTCGAGCTGCTCCGATTGCGACAAGTAGTGCTCGAAGATCTGCTGCAGCGTCTCGCCCTCGAGCGGCACCAGGCTCTGGTAGATCTGCCCGCTCTTCGCGTCCTCCAGGGTCACGGCGAGGCGGCCATCCCCCAGCAGTTGCCGCTCATTCACGTTCGACTTCATCGCCTCTTCGTAGGAGGCCATCCCCCGGATCTTCAGGTCGGCGGTGCAGTCGGAGACCAGCAGCTTGACCGGGCCCGAGCCTTGCACCTGCATGGTGACCCGTCCCGCGCCCTTCTGGTTCGCTCCCAGGAGCACGTTGAGCGCGGTGGCGTGGCCGAGGAGGGTGGCGATGTCCTCAGGGTAGCCCCTGCCGTCCAGCATGCGCCGCCAGGACCCGGTCAGGCAGACCAGCCGCCCACGGATGTCCAGGTCCTCGAAAAGAAAGCGCTGAACGTAGTCCGTTTGCATGGTCAAAGTTTAGAGGTAGATGACATCGTATTTATGGTGATAAATCAATGATCATGCCCCAGGTTGCGAAGCGCTCCGCCCTCTTTGGCGGACACGACCAGTACCTTTTCCGTGAAGGCACGCACAGCCGCCTTTACGAGAAGCTCGGCGCGCATCTCGTCGAGGGCGCGACGCACTTCGCGGTCTGGGCGCCGAATGCGCTGTCGGTCGCGGTGGTCGGCGATTTCAACGGCTGGGACCCGCGCGCCAATCCGATGCAGGGCTCGGACGCCGGCGTCTGGTCGGCGCGCGTTCCCGGGGCGAAACCCGGGACGGTGTACAAATTTCATGTCGTCTCCCGCAATGCTGGACACCGTGTAGACAAGGCCGACCCCTACGCGTTTCGCGCCGAGGAGCCTCCCCGCACCGGCTCGGTGGTCTGGGACCTCGCCTACGAGTGGAACGACGCGGAGTGGATGGCCAAGCGCAAGTCGCGCAATGCGCTCGATGCGCCCTGGTCGATCTACGAAGCGCACCTCGGGTCCTGGCGCCGCAGCCCGGACAACCCCGAGAAAGTGCTCGGCTACCGGGACCTGGCGCACCCGCTGGCGGAATACGCGACGCAGATGGGCTTCACGCACGTCGAGCTGCTGCCGGTGATGGAGCACCCGTTCTACGGCTCGTGGGGCTACCAGACCACGGGCTACTTCGCGCCCTCCTCGCGCCAGGGCACGCCGCAGGACTTCATGTATCTCGTCGACGTGCTGCACCAGGCCGGGATCGGCGTGATCCTCGACTGGGTTCCCTCGCACTTTCCCTGGGACCAGCACGGCCTGGGCTTCTTCGACGGCTCGCATCTCTACGAGCACGCCGACCCGCGCCAGGGCCACCATCCCGACTGGGCGAGCGCGATCTTCAACTACGGCCGGAACGAAGTGCGCTCGTTCCTCGCCTCGAGCGCGCGCTTCTGGCTGGACAAGTACCACGCCGACGGCCTGCGCGTCGACGCGGTCGCTTCGATGCTCTACCTCGACTACGGCCGCAAGCAGGGCGAGTGGATTCCGAACCGCCACGGCGGCCGCGAGAACCTCGAGGCGATCGAGTTTCTGCGCTTCCTGAACGAGACGGTGTACCGCGATTTCCCGGACGTGCAGACCATCGCCGAGGAATCGACCGCCTGGCCGCAGGTGTCGCGCCCGACCTACCTTGGCGGCCTGGGCTTCGGCATGAAGTGGAACATGGGCTGGATGCACGACACGCTGCGCTATTTCCAGACCGACCCGGTGCACCGCAAGTATCACCACGACGAGCTCACCTTCAGCCTCTGGTACGCGTTCCACGAGAACTTCGTGCTGCCGATCTCGCATGACGAGGTGGTGCACGGCAAGAGCTCGCTCATCGGCCGCATGCCCGGCGACGCGTGGCAGCAGTTCGCCAACCTGCGGGCGCTGTTCGGCCTGATGTGGGCGCACCCGGGCAAGAAGCTGCTCTTCATGGGTTGCGAGTTCGGCCAGCGCCGCGAATGGGCGCACGAGTCGAGCCTCGAATGGCACGTGCTCGCCGCGGACCCGCGCCACGAGGGCGTGCAGCGCTGGGTCGCCGACCTGAACAGGCTCTACACCTCCGAAAAATCTCTTTTCGCAAAAGATTTTTCCATGGAGGGCTTCCGCTGGATCCAGAG
>LSTF01000016.1 GCA_001644455.1 Betaproteobacteria bacterium SCGC AG-212-J23 | reverse complement strand
TCACCTTGCCATCCTCGATGAGATAGGCCTCGGCCGCCGAGAACACGAACTTGCCGTTGGTGATGTCGACCTGGCCGCCGCCAAAGTTGGAGGCATAGAGACCCTTCTTCACGCTGCGCAGGATTTCCTGCGGATCGTGCGCGCCGGCCAACATGTAGGTATTGGTCATGCGCGGCATGGTGACGTGCGCGAACGACTCGCGCCGCGCGTTGCCGGTGAGCGGCATCTTCAGCAGGCGCGCGTTCAGGCTGTCCTGCATGTAGCTGCGCAGCACACCGTCCTCGATCAGCACGTTGCGCTGCGTCGGATTGCCCTCGTCGTCGATGGTGAGCGAGCCGCGGCGTCCGGGCAGCGTGCCGTCGTCGATCACCGTCACGCCTCGCGCGGCGACGCGCTGGCCGAGCCGGCCGGCGAACGCCGAGCTGCCCTTGCGGTTGAAGTCGCCTTCCAGGCCGTGGCCGACCGCCTCGTGCAGCAGCACGCCCGGCCAGCCCGGACCGCACACCACGGTCATCGTCCCTGCGGGTGCGGCGCGCGCCTCCAGGTTGACGAGCGCCTGCGACACCGCCTGCTTCGCGTAGCGGTCGAGCAGCTCGTCGGTGAACATCGCGTAGTCGGTGCGACCGCCACCGCCGGAGCTGCCCGACTCGCGGCGGCCGTTCTGCTCGGCGATCACCTGCACCGAGAGGCGCACCAGCGGCCGCACGTCGGCGGCGAGCTTGCCGTCGCTGCGTGCGACCAGCACCACGTCGTATTCGCCGCCGAGACTCGCCATCACCTGCGTAATGCGCGGATCGAGCGCGCGGCACTTCTTCTCCAGCTTCTCCAGCAGCGCGACCTTCTTCGCCGAATCGAGCGATGCCACCGGATCGATATCGCGGTACAAAGGCACCGGCAAGCGCCCCTGGTTGGATTTGATTTTCTTGGATTGACCCGCAGAAGCGATTGCGCGTGTGGCCTTCGCCGCGTCGTGCAGCGCGTCGAAGCTGATCTCGTCGGAGTAGGCGAACGCGGTCTTCTCGCCGGCGACGGCGCGCACGCCGACGCCCTGCTCGATGTTGAAGCTGCCCGACTTGACGATTCCCTCCTCCAGACTCCAGCCCTCGGAGCGCGTGTACTGGAAATAGAGGTCGGCGTAGTCGATCCTGCGCGCGCCGAGGACGCCGATGACGCGCTCGAGCTTGCCGGCCTCGAGGTCGAAAGGCGTGAGCAGGGTTCGTGTTGCCGTTTCCAGGATCAAGCGAATCTCCTTCGCAGCTGCCGCGAATGTTCCAGGTCGATGTCGGCGACGACGATGCCTTCGCCCTCGGGGTGCACGCCGAGCACCATGCCCCAAGGATCGATGACCATGGTATGCCCGTAGGTGCGCCGGCCGCTGGCGTGCGTGCCGCCCTGCGCCGGCGCGATCACATAGGCCTGGTTCTCGATCGCCCGCGCGCGCAGCAGGGTCTCCCAGTGCGCCTGGCCGGTGGGCACGGTGAACGCCGACGGAACGAAGATCACGTCCACGTCGCCGAGCTCCCGGTAGCGCTCGGGAAAGCGCACGTCGTAGCACACCGAAAGCCCCAGCCGGCCGAAGGGACTGTCGACCGCGACCGGCTTGGTGCCAGGCTCGACGCTGCGCGCCTCGTCGTAGCTTTCCTCGCCCTGCCGGAAGCGGAACAGGTGGCGCTTGTCGTAGCGCGCGACGCGCTTGCCGGTGTCGTCATAGAGCAGGCAAGCGCTGCGAATACGGGTCTCATCCTGAGTGGAGATGGGGACGGTACCGGCCAGAATCCAGAGGCGATGTCTTTTTGAAACCGAAGACAGGAAGTCCTGGATCGGACCACGGCCGTCTTCCTCGCGCACCTTGACCTTGTCGCCTTCGTGGCGACCGATGATGTAGAAGTTCTCCGGCAGCGCGACGAGCTTCGCGCCGGCGGCCGCGGCCTGCGCGATCAGTCGCCCCGCCGTCTCCAGGTTGGCGGCCACCTCGGGCGCCGAAACCATCTGTACCGCCGCCATCAGCGTCATGGCGCGGCCCGCTCGCCTTCGGGCACCTTGGGAGCGACGATCCTCGCCACCCTGGGATCGCTCCACGAGCCGGTGACCGAATACTGGTACGAAAGCATCTGCCCGAGCGGATTCTTCAGCACGCGCTGCGCGATCAGCGCCGCCGCGCCGACGGCCGGGTTGACGAGCACCAGCGCCGTCGAGGCGGTATCGCCCACGCCGGGAATGATCCGCACCCGCAGGTTCTGCGTTTCACGCGCGAGGTCGACTTCGCCGCGCATCTCGACGTCGGCGGCCGAGCCGCTCATGCGGAACTCCTTCAGCCCCATGACGCCCTTGTCGACCCGCGCCTCGGCGTCGATGCGCTCGAACTTGAAGCCCTTGGAAAAGACGTCGCTGAAGTCGAGGCCGATGCGGCGCGGCAGCTGTTGCAGGCTCATGAGCCCGAGCAGCTTGCCGAATCCGGGATCGACCTCGAGGAACTGACCTTCGGTCGCCTCCAGCTTCAGCTCGCCGCCGAGCGTCGGATAGTCGATGTCCGCGAGCTCGCCGCGCCAGGCGAGCGAGCCGAGCAGTGTCGC
>LSTF01000015.1 GCA_001644455.1 Betaproteobacteria bacterium SCGC AG-212-J23 | reverse complement strand
TCACCGATTCGACTGCGCGCCGCCTGAACGCCTATCCCTCGGGGCCGTTCACCGACGTCTACGGCACGCAGCTGCAGGATGAGAATCGGCTCGCGGCCGAATGCATGCGCGAGAAGGGCTACCAGCAGAAATGATCCACCCCTCGCCCCGCGGCGCGTCTCGCGGAACACCGTAGTTCCTTCTTCCGGCCGCCCAGGCGGCTTGCACGGCGCAGATCGCCGCATCCAGCAGGTCGCCCGAGCCGTCGTCGATCAAGGCGCTTTCCAGCTTCCTTTCCGCACGCAGGGCGATGCCGAGCGGCTTGCCTTCGCGCAGGTTCC
Organism: Betaproteobacteria bacterium SCGC AG-212-J23; assembly: GCA_001644455.1. GTDB lineage: Bacteria > Pseudomonadota > Gammaproteobacteria > Burkholderiales > SG8-39 > SCGC-AG-212-J23. Next base: position 2,295 of record LSTF01000015.1, on the reverse strand, counting down.
TCACCACTTCCCTGCGGACGGCCCTGCGCTCAGGCGTGTGCTTGCGTCGCGTATCGCTCTTGTAGGAAGCGCGCAGGCCGAGCTGGCCGCGCACCAGCAAGTCCGGATACGCCTCCAGGGCGATTCTCGAAGAGGCATTTTCAGACAGTCCCGGAATGCGCACGCCGGCCGCCAGCAATCGCCGCGCGCCTTCGTGGAACATCAGCGCCACCGGCGGATTGACCAGCTTCATCGGGCTCGACGAGCCGGCGGGGATGTCGGTCTTGCGGTGCGCGTACTTGCTGCCCGGCTGCCTCGTGGCGCGATAGCCGTCCAGCGCCGCGCGGAACTCGATCCGGCTCATCGCCGAGCAGTGCGCGATCAGCTTCTTCCAGCTCGCGGGCCAGCCGAGGTCGCGCATCAATTCCAGCGGCATGGAGAACGGAAGGTCGAAGCCGCCGACCCAGGGCCCGGGTCGATCGAGAAACGCTTCGAACGCGCTAAACGACATGACGCGCTCGACCTCCTCGAGGAGGAGGGCGTTCCCTTTCAATACAGCCGAAGCGATGGTGATCGGCTTCGCCCCGCGCGGCGCGCAGGTGAAATCGACGCCGTAGACCCTCAAGCCCGGACCTGCCGGAGCTCCGAGGCGGAAAGGTTGTGGATGCGGCCGAAGCCGGCGACGAAGCGGGCGTCGCGCGGCTCGATCCGCCAGAACGAAAAATCGGCGAGGGTGAAATTGATCGCCTGCTCGGGAAAGCGGGCGAGCCACGCGTCCTTGGGGCCGCTGATCATCTGCGTGGCTTCGCCGCGAATCGTCACGCGCATCAGCGTGAACGGGTCGGCTCGGCGGTCGTCGCTTTCGCTTACTGACAACGCCACCCGCGCATCCTGCTGCATGTCCTGCGTGTGCCAGGCGAGGCGGCTGACGTGAACGTAGAACACGGAGAAATCGCGCTCGGGCAGATAGAGTGTCATGGAGACCATCGGCGCTCCCCCGCGGAGCGTGCCGAGATGCGCGGTCCGTTCCTGAAGGAGAAGCTTGTGAAGCAGCGCCGAGGTTTCTGAGTCCACTGTATTGATTGTAGTATTCTCGCCTCCCTTCAAGATGCGATACGAGCTCACTGTCGGGCTGCGCTACACGCGCGCGCGGCGCCGCAACCGCTTCATCGGCATCAACGCCCTCGTCTCGATGATCGGCATCTGGGTCGGCGTCTGGGCGCTGATCGTGGTGCTGTCGGTCATGAACGGCTTCCAGAAAGAGGTGCGCACGCGCATCCTCGGCGTGGCTTCGCACGTGCAGATCCTCGGCGCCAACGGCCGAATCAACGGCTGGCCGCAGATCGCCAAGCTCGCGCAGCAGCACCCGCGCGTGATCGCCGCCGCGCCGTTCGTGCAGGCGCAGGCGATGCTCGCCGCGGGCAGCGCGGTGCGCGGCGCGGTGGTGCGCGGCATTCTGCCCGCCGAAGAGGAGCGGGTCGCCAACTTTGCGCAGTACATGCGAATGGGCTCGCTCGACGCGCTCAAGCCGGGCGGATTCGGCGTGGTGCTGGGCGTCGACCTCGCGCGCGCGCTGGGCGTGATGCCCGGCGACAAGGTGGCGCTGGTCGCGCCCCAGGGGATGGTGACACCGGCCGGCGTGATTCCGCGGCTCAAGCAGTTCACCGTCGCCGGCATTTTCGAGGCCGGCATCACCGACGCCGATTCGGCGCTCGCGCTCATTCACCTGCAGGATGCTCAGACGCTCTACCAGCTTGGCGAGTCGGTGAGCGGCGTGCGCCTGAAGCTCGACGACCTCTTCGCCGCGCGCACCGTGGCACGCGAGCTGCTCGCCAGCCTGCCGCGCGACGTGTTCGCCTCCGACTGGACGCGCAGCCACGCCAATTTCTTCCGCGCGGTGGATATCGAGAAGCGCATGATGTTCCTGATCCTGACCCTGATCGTGCTGGTGGCGGCGATCAACATCATCTCGACGCTGGTGGTGGCGGTGACCGACAAGCAGGCCGACATCGCCATCCTGCGCACGCTTGGCGCCGCGCCGGGGTCGATCATGCAGATCTTCATCGTCCAGGGGATGGTGATCGGCGTGGTCGGCACCCTGATCGGCACGCTGACCGGCGTCATCACCGCGCTCAACATCGACGTCATCGTGCCAGCCATCGAGAACGCGCTCAGTATCAAGTTCCTGTCGAAGGATGTGTATCTCATTCCGGAACTGCCGTCCGATCTGCAGTGGGGCGACGTGATCGCCATCGTCCTCATGGGGCTTGGGCTGTCGTTCGTCGCGACGCTCTATCCGAGCTGGAGCGCGTCGCG
>LSTF01000014.1 GCA_001644455.1 Betaproteobacteria bacterium SCGC AG-212-J23 | reverse complement strand
GAGAGCGCCATCCACAGCGGCAATTCGGGAAAGGAGCGCACCATCTCGATGAAGCGCTGGATGACGTTGTCGACCCAGCCGCCGTAGAACCCCGAGATGCCGCCGAGCGTGATGCCGATGAGGAAGCTCACCAGGATGCCGAACAGGCCCACCGTGAGCGAGATGCGCGTGCCGTAGATGATTCGCGAAAGCAGGTCGCGGCCGAGGCGGTCGGTGCCGAGCAGGTAGAGCGTGCCGCCCTCCGCGGGACACATGAGGTGGAAGCGGCCCTCGATCAGGGCCCAGAAGCGGTAGTCGTCGCCGAGGCAGAAGAAACGCACCCGGTACACCTTGCCCGGATCGTCGCTGTACTCGCGCTTCAGCGTCGTCATGTCCAGGCGCATGTTGTAGCCGTAGACGAACGGGCCGACGAAGCTCCCCTCGTGGAACAGATGCACGGCCTGCGGCGGCGCGTAGATGTGCGTCGTGTCGCGCGTGTGCAGGTTGTACGGCGCGAGGATCTCGCTCACCAGGATCGAGGCATAGAAGGCGAGCAGGATCGCGCCGGCCACCACGGCGATGCGGTGGCGGCGGAACTTCCACCACATGATCTGCCACTGCGAGGCGCGGTAGAAGCGCTCCTGCTCGGGCGTGAGCACCTCGCCGGCGTACGGCTCGAAGGGCTCGGTGGAGACGTAGTGCTCGATTTTTATTTTGCCGCCCCCCCGGTGAGCCGGATGCGCGGATCGAGCACGGCGAGCAGCAGGTCCGAGATGAACATGCCGATGACGGTGAGGAGCGAGAGGAACATCAGGAACGAGCCCGCGAGGTACTGGTCCTGGCTGCGCAGCGCCTCGAGCAGCATCGGCCCCGAGGTCTGCAGCGACAGCACCACCGCGACGATCGCCGAGCCCGAGATCACGCTCGGCAGCAGGTTGCCGATGTCGGCGATGAACGGGTTGAGCGCCATGCGCAGCGGGTATTTCACCAGCAGCCGGAACGGCGGCATGCCCTTGGCGCGCGCCGTCACCACGTACTGCTTCTGCAACTCGTCGAGCAGGTTGGCGCGCAGGCGGCGGATCATGCCCGCGGTGCCCGAGGTGCCGATGACGATCACCGGGATCCAGATGTGCTCGAGCACCGAGCGGAACTTGCCCCAGCTCCACGGCTGGCCGAGGTACTCCGGATCCATGATGCCGCCGACCGAAAGGCCGAACTGCACGTTGGCGAAGTACATCAGCACCAGCGCGAACAGGAAGTTCGGCGTGGCGAGGCCGATGTAACCGAGCAGCGTCAGGCCGTGATCGCCCCAGCTGTATTGGCGCGTCGCCGCGTAGACGCCGATCGGGAACGACACCGCCCAGGTGAAGAGGATCACGGAAAAGTTGAGGATGAAGGACAGCAGCAGCCGATCCCCCACGACGTCCTTCACCGGCAGGTCGTGCTCGAAGGACCAGCCGAAGTCGCCCTGCAGCAGGCCGTGGAACTTGCCATCGCTCGGCCACAGCCCGACCCAGACCGCGTACTGCTCGAGGAAGGGCTTGTCGAGGCCGTACTGCTTGCGCAGGAAGTCGACCTTCTCCAGCGCCGCGTTGTCGCCCTGGCTCTTCAGCTCGGCGATCTGGTTGGAGAGGAAGTCGCCCGGCGGCAGCTTGATGATCATGAAGGTGATGAAGCTGATCACCAGCAGCGTCGGGATCATGATCAGGAGGCGCTTGATCGTGTAGCGCAGCATGGCTATTGCTTGAACCAGAACGTGTCGGGGTGATAGATGCCGAAGAAGGCGCCCGGGTCCCAGTTGTAGAAGGCCTCTTTCGGCACGTTCATCAGGGTCTGGCGCGCGATCACCGGCTGCGGCACGCCGGAGACGATGCCGATGGTGAACTGCTGCTCGGCGTGGATGGTGAGCATCCGCTCCCACAGGCGCGCGCGCTCGTCGTCCTTCGTCGCGCGACGCCATTGCTGGTACAGCGTGGCCAGCTCCTGGACCTCAGCGATGTCGGGCGCGTCGCCGACCTTGTGGCTGGTTTCGTACCACTGGCCGAACTTCGGCCATTGCAATTGCAGCTGGCTGGTCGGCGCCAGCTCGTCCGGGCTCGTCTCCGGCGTCGGCAGGCCGTTCTCGATGCCGCTCCACACCGACATCACGGTCTCGCCGGCGAAGACGCGGTTGCGGAAGGCCTCGCGCTGCGAGGGCTTGCTGAAGGCGGCGATGCCGACCTCGCGCCAGGTCTCGCGCACCAGCTCGAGCACGTCGGTCTGCTCGCTCGACTCGCCCGCGGTCTCGATGATGATCTCGAGCTTGCGGCCGTCGGGCAGACGGCGGATGCCGTCGAGGCCGCGCTTCAGGCCGATCTCGTCGAGCAGGCGGATCGCCTGTTTCTTGTCGTAGCGCGCCCAGGCGTCCTTGTAGCTGTCGCGGTAGAGCGGGCTGCCGGGAAGGACGGTGTTGTTCGCCTCGACGGCAAGGCCGAAGTAGAGCACCTGGTTGACCAGCGACCGGTCGATGGCCAGCGACAGCGCGCGGCGGAAGCGCACGTCGCGCAGCAGCTTCCGCCACACCGGGTCGTTGACGTTGAGGTTCGGGAAAAGCGCGATGTGCGAACCCTTGGCCGCGCGCCACAGCAGCGTCCGGTAGCCGTTGCCCTTCTCGCTCTGCTTGAGGAAGGTGTAGTTGTTGAAGTTGAGATCGCGCGCCTGCAGGTCGGCCTCGCCGGCGCCAGCCTTGGCGGGGATCAGCTTCGAGTCGGCGATCGCGAGCACGAAGCGATCGATGTACGGCAGCTGCCGCCCGGCTTGGTCGACGCGGTGGAAATAGGCATTGCG
>LSTF01000013.1 GCA_001644455.1 Betaproteobacteria bacterium SCGC AG-212-J23 | reverse complement strand
CGATCGAGGGCGAGCAGCTCGTCCTCGGCCATGTCTACATCGAGCGGCGCATGCAGCCGCTCAACCTGCACCTCGAAGACTGCCGGCGCGACGGCGACGAAGCCGGCCTGCGCACCGTGCTGCGCGAGTACGGCCAGGCGATCAAGGAGCTCGCCGGCGCGGGCATTTTTCCCGGCGACATGCTGCTCAAGAACTTCGGCGTGACGCGCCACGACCGCGTGGTGTTCTACGACTATGACGAGATTGCGCCGATGGGCGAGCTCGCCTTCCGGCGCATCCCCGAAGCGGCGAGCTACGAGGAGGAGATCCAGGCCGAGCCCTACTGGTCGGTGGCCGAGAACGACGTCTTCCCGGAGCAGTTCGAGCGCTTTCTCGTCGCCGATCCGAAGGCGCGCGAGATCTTCTACCAGTACCACCGCGATCTGCTCGATCCCGCGTTCTGGCAGGCGAAGCAGGACCGGGTGCGCGCCGGCGAGCAGGAAGACGTCTTCCCCTATCCGGAGGAGCAGCGCTTCGCTAGGCCACGTTAGCGAGGACGATCAGCAGGATCTGGATCACGACGAGCAGCACCAGCGGCGCCAGGTCGACGTTGCCCAGCGGCGGGATGAAGCGCCGCAGCGGCCGCAGGAATGGCGCGGTCATCGCGTTGAACACCGGCGCCATCGGCGCGTAGGGGTTGATCCAGGAAAAGATCACCTGGACGATGATCGCGAACACCAGGATGTAGAGGCTGTAGCGCACCAAGCCGAGCGCGGCGACGCCGGCGATGACGAGGAACGACGGCTCCACGCCGACGATCGCCGCCTTGATCCAGATCGCTACGCCCTCCAGTACCCAGGCGAGGAGCAGGGTCGCCAGGTCGAGGCCGGCGAGGCTCGGGATCACGCGCCGCACCGGCATCACCATCCAGCTCGTCGTCGCCAGCACGAACTCGCCCACCGGGTTGCGGAACGGCACGCGCAGCCACTGGAAGTGAAAGCGCGCGAGCAGCAGCATGACGAAGAACGCGAATACGGTGTCGACGAGATAGACGCCGATCTGCCCGAGCATCAGTCTCCCCCGAACTCCCGGCCCATCTCCTCGCCGCGCTTCGACGCCGCCGCGACGGCGCGCGCGAAATGCTCGGCGAGCTTCGCCTCGTCGAACACCTTCAGCGCCGCTTCGGTCGTGCCGCCCTTGGACGTCACGTTCTTGCGCAACGTCTCGGGCGACTCGGCGCTCTGCGAGGCGAGCATCGCCGAGCCGAGCACGGTCTGCTTCGCCATCTTCAGCGCCGCGTCCTTGGGAATGCCGAGCTTCACCGCGCTGGCGGCGAGTTGCTCGATGAACCAGAAGACGTAGGCCGGGCCGCTCGCCGAAACGGCGGTGACCGGGTCGAGCAGCCGCTCTTCGGGCATCCAGACCACGTCGCCGACCGCGCGCAGGATCGTTTCCGCTTTTTCCCTTTCGTTTTTTCCGACCTCGGGTGAAGCGAACAACCCGGTGATTCCCGCGCCGATCAACGCCGGCGTGTTGGGCATGCAACGCACGATCTTGCGATGCCCGTCGAGCCAGCGCGTCAGGCTCTTCAGCGTAATGCCGGCAGCAACGCTGACGACCAGCTTTTCCCTGGAAAAACCGGAAAGGGGGGCGAGCGCCCGCTGCATGTCCTGCGGCTTGACCGCCAGCACCAGCACGTCGGCGTGTTGCGTCTCGGCATCGGGCGCGCTCGAGAGGTGCACCTTGTGGCGCTCGCCGAGCTTGTCCCGCGCCGCCGGGCTCATCTCCACGACCGAGATCGAGCGCGGATCGGTGCCTTTCGCGATGAGACCGCCGATCAGCGCGCTAGCCATGTTGCCGCCGCCGAGGAAAGCAATCTTCATGCAGCGCTCTTGTGCGTCTTGCGGGCACCGAAGATCGCCGTGCCGATGCGCACCATCGTCGAGCCTTCGGCGATCGCCACATCCATGTCGTCCGACATGCCGAGCGACAGCGTATCGAATTCGTAGTCGGCCTTCAGGCTGTCGTAGAGCGCCTTCACGGAGCGGTATCGCGCGCGGTCCGCGCCCGGCTCGGGAATGGCCATCAAGCCCCGCAGACGAATGCCTTTCAGGTTCTTGATGCTTTTCGAAAGGGAATTCACTCCCCCGGGAGCGACGCCGGACTTGGTCGGCTCTCCCGAGACATTCACCTGAATCAAGACGTTGAGCGGCGCGAGCGAAGCCGGGCGCTGCTCGGACAGGCGGCGTGCAATTTTTTCACTCGCCACCGTCTGCACCCAGTCGAAGCGCTCGGCGACGACGCGCGTCTTGTTGCTCTGGAGGGGGCCAATGAGGTGCCATGACAGCTCATTTCCGTTACCTCGCAGGAGATTCATTTTCTCAATCGCTTCCTGCACGTAGTTCTCGCCGAACGCCTTCTGTCCGGCCACAGCCGCCGCTCGGATCGACTCCACCGGCTGGCCCTTGGACACTGCCAACAAAATCACTCCGCGCACGCCGGCGAGGCGCGCTTTTACTTGTTGCAGGTTTTCGCCGATTGTTGCCATAATCCCCTGAAATGCCGTGGAAATTTCTTTCCGCGGCCTGGGAGGATTGTAATGGATCTCACCGAGCTGCTCGCCTTCGTCGTCAAGAACAAGGCGTCCGACCTGCATCTGTCTTCCGGCCTGCCGCCGATGATCCGCGTGCACGGCGACGTGCGGCGAATCAACGTGCCCGCCCTGGAGCACAAGGACGTGCACTCGATGATCTACGACATCATGAACGACGGGCAGCGGAAGTTCTACGAGGAAAACCTCGAGCTCGACTTCTCCTTCGCGGTGCCGAACCTGGCGCGCTTCCGCGTCAACGCCTTCGTGCAGCAGCGCGGCGCCGCGGCGGTGATGCGGACCATTCCCTCCAAGATCCTGTCGCTCGAAGAGCTGAAGTGCCCGAAGATCTTCGAGGACATCTCCGACCAGCCGCGCGGCATCGTGCTGGTCACCGGGCCGACCGGCTCGGGCAAGTCGACCACGCTCGCCGGCATGGTCAACCACAAGAACGAGACCGAGCACGGCCACATCCTCACCATCGAGGACCCGATCGAGTTCGTGCACGAGTCGAAGAAGTGCCTGATCAACCAGCGCGAGGTCGGCCCGCATACGCTGTCGTTCTCCAACGCCCTGCGCAGCGCCCTGCGTGAAGACCCGGACGTGATCCTGGTCGGCGAGATGCGCGACCTGGAAACGATCCGCCTGGCGCTCTCCGGCGCGGAAACCGGCCACCTGGTGTTCGGCACGCTGCACACCTCGTCGGCGGCGAAGACCATCGACCGGATCGTCGACGTTTTCCCGGCGGCGGAAAAAGAGATGGTGCGCGCGATGCTCTCGGAATCGATCCGCGCCGTGATCTCGCAGACCCTGCTCAAGACCAAGGACGGCGGCGGGCGCGTCGCGGCGCACGAAATCATGATCGGCACGCCGGCGATCCGCAACCTGATCCGCGAGAACAAGATCGCCCAGATGTACTCGGCGATCCAGACCGGCCGGCAGATCGGCATGCAGACGCTCGACCAGAACCTGCAGGAGCTGGTGCAGCGGAACATCGTCTCGCCGGCCGAAGCGCGCAGCAAAGCGATGAACAAAGACAACTTCGCGGGATAAAGAAGAGAGGCCCTCGGACATGGAACGCGAACAAGCAACGAAATTCATCTACGACCTTCTCCGCGCGCTGATCGCGAAGAAGGGCTCGGACCTGTTCATCACCTCGGGCTTCCCGCCGGCGATGAAGATCGACAGCAAGATGACGCCGGTGTCCGCCACGCCGCTCACCGCGCAGCACACGGCGATGCTGGTGCGCGCGATCATGAACGACAAGCAGGCGGCGGAGTTCGAGGCGAAGAAGGAGTGCAACTTCGCCATCGCTCCCGCGGGCATCGGCCGCTTCCGCGTCAACTGCTTCGTGCAGATGGGCCAGGTCGGCGCCGTGCTGCGCGTCATCACCACCACCATCCCGAAGTTCGACGACCTGAAGCTGCCGCCGGTCCTGAAAGACGTGGCGATGACCAAGCGGGGTCTGGTGCTGTTCGTCGGCGGCACGGGCTCGGGCAAATCGACCTCGCTCGCGGCGCTGCTCGGTTACCGCAACGAGAACTCGCACGGCCACATCATCACCATCGAGGACCCGGTCGAATACGTCCATCCGCACAAGAACTGCCTCATCACCCAGCGGGAGGTCGGCGTCGACACCGACTCGTGGGAAGCGGCGCTGAAGAACACCCTGCGCCAGGCGCCCGACGTGATCCTGATCGGCGAGATCCGCGACATGGAGGTGATGGAGCACGCCGTCGCCTTCGCCGAGACCGGCCACCTCGCACTCGGCACGCTGCACGCCAACAACTCCAACCAGGCGATGGACCGGATCATCAACTTCTTCCCGGAAGCGCGCCGCCACCAGCTGCTGATGGACCTGTCGCTCAACCTCAAGGCGGTGGTCTCGCAGCGCCTGATCCCGGTGAAGGAAGGCAAGGGACGCGCCGCCGCGGTCGAGGTGCTGCTCAACTCGCCGCTGATCTCGGACCTGATCTTCAAGGGCGAGATCCACGGCATCAAGGAAATCATGAAGAAGTCGCGCGAGCTCGGCATGCAGACCTTCGACCAGGCGCTGTTCGACCTGTACGAGGCCGGCCGCATCAGCTACGAGGACGCGCTGCGCTTCGCCGATTCCACCAACGAGGTCCGGCTCAACATCAAGCTGCACGGCAAGGACTCGAAGGACAAGGACCTCACCAAGGGCATCGAGCACCTGGACATCGTCTAAGGTCGAGAGCTGTCGCCGCCCCGGCACGTCTGGATGCTGCTCGCCGCGTACTTCGCGGCGAGCCTGGCGCACTTCACGCACAACGCCGAGTTCATCGCCCTCTATCCCAATATGCCTGTCTGGCTCACGCCCGAGAAGGTGTACCTGGCATGGCTAGCAATCTCCAGCGTCGGGGTCGCCGGGCTCATCGCGTGGCGGTTCGGCCTGGGCGCGCTAGGCGGCCTGCTACTGGGCGCGTACGGGGCGCTCGGACTCGACGGATTGCAGCACTACACGCTGGCGCTCTGCTCCGAGCACACCCTGGCAGCCAACGTGACCATCTGGCTGGAGGCTACCGCCGGCCTGGCCTTGGCCGCGGCGTGCGCGCTGCAGGTGAATATTCACCTCCGCTCGTAGTCACGCGCCATTGCCGTCGTGTAATTATCGCGGCCATGAAAACTCTCCGATACCTCAGCGCGGCTTCACTCCTCCTACTCGGAGCCTGCGCGTCGCCGCCGCCGTTTTTCACCGCCGCGCCCGACCAGATCGTTCCCGCACCGCGCGCCGACAAGGCGCAGATCGTGTTCCTCAATCCGTCGAACTCCATCTCGGGCGCCTTTCTCGCGCAGCTCTACGAGGTCAAGGACGGGAATCGCGAATTCCTCGGCGCGCTGGGACCGAAGACCAAGATGGTCGTCAACGTCGACGCGGGAAGCCACCTCTTCATGCTCAACCAGGCCGGCCTCGGACAGTTCGTGCAGGCCAACGTCGACGCCGGCAAGCGCTACTACGTGATGACTCGCTTCATCTACGGCCGCGGCCTGCAGTTGCGCCCCGTGCGGCCGGCGGGCGGCGACCCGGAATTCACGATCGGCAATCCGCGCTTCCGCGAGTGGGTCGCCGAGTCGCAGCTCGTAACGAAGACCGCCGACGCGGACGCGTTCGTCGAGAAGTACAAGGACCGCATCGACGAGGCTTATCAGCGCGGCTGGAAGGAGTGGGAGGAGAAGCGGCCGGATCAGCGCGCCCAGCTCACGCTGAATCCGGAGGACAGCATCGGCATGCAGTAGCGCCGCGGCGGCGCTAGGCCCGCGGGGCCGCCTTGGTCCGCGGATCGCCGGGAATCAGGAACTCGACCGTGCAGCCGCCGATGCGGGCCTCCACTCGTCCCGCCATCTCTTTCGACTTCGCGTGGCTCTTCGGCAGCAGCTTGTCGTCGACGTGCAGCGGGAAACTCGTCCACTCGATCTCGAGGCGCCGGCCGCGCAGCGAGGGCAGGAAGGCGAGTTCCTCGCGGTCCTCCTTCCAGTTTTCGAGGTACTCCATCAGCCGGCCGCGCTCGGCCTTGGTGGCCATCACCACGGCGAACTGGCCGTCGCCGGGCTTGCTGTCCGGCGAGAGGTGGAGATTCGGGCCGACGTAAGGCAGGTTGACCGCCTCCAGCATGAGGTAGCTGCCCGAGATGTCGCGGCCGTCGAGCCTCGCGGCGACCTCGATCGGCTCGGCGCGCTTCGCTACCTTCTTCAGCCGGCTCAAGCCGTGCTCGACGGGATTCTTCCTTTTCTTGGCCTTCGGACCGGCCGGATGGGCGAGCAGATGAGCGAAGACGCCGAAGCCTATTCCTTCGATGAAATAGCGCTCGCCCCACGGCCCCTGCGCCACGCCGACGTCGAGCTTCACGCGACGCGCGCTGTTCCAGCCGCGCACCAGGCGCTTGAACGGCTGCTCGAGCTGCCCCAGCGTGCGGGCGATGTTGTTGGCGGTGCCCGAAGGCAATAGCGCGATCGGGATGCCGCGGCCCGCGAGGCGGCGCGCCACGCGGCCGACCGTGCCGTCGCCGCCGGCGACGACGACGAGGTCCGTCGGCTCGTAGAGCGCATCCTTCCAGCCGGGCTCCTTGCAGGACTCGCAGAGGACCTTGTGGCCAGCATCGCGCAGCAGCTTCTTGAGCTCGGCGGGACTCTTGCCGCGGCGGCCGGCCTTGGGGTTGTGGATGAGGGTGACGCGCACGCTAATTGCTGGAAGTAGTCACCATGCGAATACTGGTCACCAACGACGATGGCGTCTATAGCCCGGGCATAGCCGCTTTGGCGCAGGTAGCTTCCCGCTTCGGCGAAACGCGGGTCGTCGCGCCGGACGTGGAGATGTCCTCGGCGGCGCAGTCGATCACCGCCTCGCGGCCGATGAGCTACAAGCGCACCGACCTGCACGGCCTCGACGCGTGGCGCGTCAACGGCACGCCCGCCGATTGCGTGAACCTGGGCGCGAGCGTCTGGGAGAAGGTCGAACTGGTGCTCTCCGGCATCAACCTCGGGCCCAACCTGGGGAACGCCATGTGGCACTCGGGGACACTTTCGGGCGCGCGGCAGGCGTCGCTCCTCGGCCTGCGCGGCATCGCCTTCAGCGTGCCGGCGCCGGAAAGCAAGCCGCCCGACTTCGAGGTGCTGAAGCCCTGGGTAAGCTCGGTGCTCGAGATCCTTATCGCCGCGCCGGAGCTGAAGCTGGTGAACGTCAATTTCCCGGCCGGCGTGCCGCGCGGCATTCTCTGGACCCGCCAGTCGGTCCGTCACTACGATGGCAAGGTCGTTCCCGGGAAGGATCCGATGGGACGCACGCACTACTGGTTCACGGTGGTGCCGATCGAAGGCACCGACGCGGACACCGACCGCTGGGCGTTCGAGCGCGGCTACGTGTCGATGACGCCGCTGCGCCTCGACCTCACCGACGAAGAGCAGCTCGCCCACGCGAAGAAGCTCGTCTCGCTGAAGAAGATCCGGTTCGGCTGAACCCGGCGCTAAGATGCGCCGATGAAGAAATCCGTGCAGTGCTGCATCGCCGGCGGCGGGCCGGCGGGCATGATGCTCGGACTGCTGCTCGCGCGCGCCGGCGTGAAGGTCGTGGTGCTGGAGAAACATCGCGATTTCCTGCGCGACTTCCGCGGCGACACCATTCATCCGTCGACCTTCGAGCTGTTGGGCGAGCTCGGCCTGCTCGAGGACTTCCTGCGCCTGCCGGTGCAGAAGGTCAGCAAACTGGAGGCGCATTTCGGCGATCTTTCTTTTCCGATCGCCGATTTCAGCCGCCTGCCGGTGCGCTGCCCGTACATCGGCCTCATCCCGCAATGGGATTTCCTGGATTTTCTCGCCGACCACGCGGCGAAGTACCCGGCTTTCGAGTTGCGCATGGAGACCGAGGTCACGGGCCTTCTGTCCGAAGGTGACCGGATCGTCGGGGTGAAGGCCGGCACAACCGAGGTCCGTGCCGATCTCGTGGTGGCCGCCGACGGGCGTCATTCGACCGTTCGTGATCTGGCGAAGCTGGAGCTGGTCGATTCCGGCGCGCCGATCGACGTGCTGTGGTTCCGGCTCTCGCGTCGCGCGGGCGACCCGCAGGACGTGATGGCGCGCTTCGGTCCCGGGCGGATCCTCGTCATGATCAATCGCGGCGACTATTGGCAGTGCGCCTACGTCATCGCCAAGGGCTCGCTGGAGAAAGTGCGCGCCGAGGGCCTGGACGCGTTTCGCGCGCGGGTCGCCACCGCGGCGAGCTTCGTCGCCGACCGCACCGCCGAGGTCGTCTCCTGGGACCAGGTGAAGCTGCTCACGGTCCAGGTGAACCGGCTGAAAACGTGGGCCAAGCCGGGCCTGCTCTGCATCGGCGATGCGGCGCACGCGATGTCGCCGGTCGGCGGCGTCGGCATCAACCTCGCGATCCAGGACGCCGTCGCCGCCGCGAACGTTCTATGGAAGGGGGACTTCTCCCTCGCCACGTTGAACCACGTGCAGCGGCGGCGCGAATTTCCGACCCGCGCGACGCAGGCGTTCCAGGTCGTCGTACAGAACTACATCCTGCGGCAGGTGCTCGAGGATGACTCGACCCTTTCGCCGCCGCTGGCCGTGCGCCTGCTCTCGCGCTTTCCGCTGCTGCGACGCTTCCCGGCGCGCATGGTCGGGCTCGGCGCGCGCCCCGAGCACATCCGCTCAGCCGCGCGCATCACTTCCGATTAGTGCCTGAGACGATTTTGAACTCGTAGAGACGGCATTCGATCGCGCCGTTCCAGAGCGGGGTGCGCCGCGACGGTTGCAGGCGGATCAGCTTGGCCATGCGCTGGTCCGCGGTGAAGAAGAAGCAGTTCCAGCCGGCGAAGCGCTTTTTCAATGCGTCGCCGAGCTTGGGATACATCGCCGCGAGTTCTTCCGGGCTGCCGATGCGCTCGCCGTAAGGCGGATTCGCGACCATGACTCCCGAAGGCTCGGGCGCCGCACGTTCGAGCACGTCAGCCTGTTCGAGCTTCACCCAGCGCTCGACGCCCGCCGCGCCGAGGTTGCGTCGCGCCGCCGTCAGCGCTTCCGGATCGGTGTCGCTGCCGTAGAGGCGCGCCTCGACCGGCGCGACCGTCCTTTCGTTCCTCACCCTTTCCCACAGCTTCGCGTCGAACACCGAGAGCTTCTCGAAACCGAACGAGCGCTTCGCCCCGGGTGCGCGGCCGCGCGCCATTGCCGCCGCTTCGGAGAGCAAAGTGCCGCCGCCGCACATCGGATCGAGCAGCGGCTGGTCGAACTTCCACCCCGACAGCATGATGATCCCCGCCGCGAGGTTCTCGCGCAGCGGCGCGTCGGCGATGTCCATGCGCCAGCCGCGCTTGAACAGCGCCTCCCCCGACGTATCGAGGTAGAGCGTGCCCTTCGCTTCCTCGAGAAAGGCGTGGATGCGCACGTCGGGCGCGGCGCGGTCGACGTCGGGGCGGCTGCCGAGCTTGTCGCGGAACCGGTCGCAAACCGCGTCCTTCACCTTCAGCGTCGCGAACTCGAGGCTCTTCAGCGGGCTCTTCTGCGCGGTGACGTTGACCCGGATCTTCTTCTGCACCGCGAAGTGCCGCGGCCAATCCACCGCCTTCACCGCGTCGTACAGGTCCTTTTCATTCTTGTACGGAAAATCGGCGACCCGCCACAGGATGCGGGAGGCGATCCGCGACCAGAGGTTGGCGCGGTAGCAGAGCTCCCAGTCGCCGCTGAACGCGACCCCTCCGGGCGCCGCATTGACGTTCACGGCGTGCAGAGACGTCAACTCGCGGACGAGGAGATCTTCCAGGCCGCGAGGACAGCTCGCGAAGAAAGCCTCAGAACGGCTTGAGGACAACGAGCAGGACCGTGGCGAAAAGCACCAGCACAGGAAATTCGTTGAACCAGCGGAACCAGACGTGGCTCTTTTTGTTGCGCTCGGCGGCGAAGGCCTTCATCAGGCGCCAGCACCAGAGGTGATAGCCGACGAGGACCGCGACCAGCGCGAGCTTGGCGTGGAACCAGCCGCCGAACGCGCCGCGGAACCAGCCAAGCCACAGCCAGGCGCCGAAGGCGATGGTCAGCACCGCGCCCGGCGTCATGATTCCCCAGAAGAGCTTGCGCTCCATCAGCTTGAAGCGCTCGAGGGAGATGCGATCCTCGCTGAGCGCGTGATAGACGAAGAGCCGCGGCAGGTAGAACAGCCCGGCGAACCAGGTGACCATGAAGACGAGATGCAGCGACTTTATCCAGAGCATCGGCTGGCGATCGTACGCAGGACGTGCAGTTTGCGGTGAAAGAAGTGATCGGCCTCCGGCACCACGGTAACCGGCAGCTCCTGCGGCCGCGCCCAGTCGAGCACGGCGGCGAGCGGGATGGTCTCGTCGCGCTCGCCGTGGATGACGAGCGTGCCCGCGGGGACCCGGGGCACGTCGAAATTGGTCACCGCCACGCCGACCAGCACCAGGCGCTCGCCATGCACGCGTTTGGCGAGCATGGCCTGCATCGCTGCGCCGAAGGAAAAGCCAGCCAGCATGGATGGGTGGGTTTTCTCGTAGACAGCGAACAGGTCGTCCACTTCACCACGACCCTCGTCGTAGGAACCTTCGCTCTCGCCGATGCCGCGGAAGTTCGGTCGCCAGGCCTCATAGCCGAGATCGACGAACGCCCGCGCCAGAGTCTGCACCACCTTGTTGTCGAGGGTGCCGCCGAACTGGGGATGCGGGTGCGCGACCAGGGCACGGCCGCGGGCTTCACCCTGCGGTGCGTCGACCGCGCATTCGATGCGGCCGGCCGGGCCGGCGACGAACTCGCGCCGCGTGCTGGCGCGCATTACATCCTGAGCCGTTCGACCACGCGGCCGTTCTTGAGATGCTCCTCGACGATCTCGTCGATGTCGGACTTGTCGACGTAGGTGTACCAGACGGCTTCCGGGTAGACGACCACGCAGGGGCCTTCCTCGCAGCGATCGAGGCAGCCGGCCTGGTTGATGCGCACCTTGCCTTCGCCGGCGAGGCCGAGCTCCTTCACCCGCTTTTTCGCGTGATCGCGCATCTCCGATGCGCCCTTGGCGTTGCAGCAGGGCCGGTCGGCGCCCGGATCTCTCTGGTTACAGCAGAAGAAAACGTGCTTCGCGTAATAGGACATGCCTGATTTTACCCGCCGGGGTCGCGCCGCCGCGAAGCGAGGTAGATCAGGTAGGCGAGCGCGGCGAAGGCCCAGAGCGCGCTCACCAGCCGCGTCAGGCCGTTGAAGTTGAGGAAGTGCCCCTGCTGCCAGAGCTTGAGCGTCGCGGCGAGGTAGGGATTGGGCGGCGCGAGATTGACGAGCACGGTGGCAATCATGAGCAGCACGGCGGCGACCGCGAGGCGCGCGGTGCGCGGCATCGCGACCGCGAAGAGCACTGCGGCGAGGCCCGCGAGCAGGCCGTACTGCGCCCCGGGCGTGAGCCAGACCAGCACGTTTTCGGCGTGCATCAGTACGGCGAATGCGGCGATCTTCACCGCCAGCGCGACGCCCACCAGCGCCACGATCAGGCTGCGCACCGGCTGTCCGGGCTTGGCGAGCGCCGAGAGCATCAGGCCCACGCCGACCAGGTTGGCGGCGGCGGTGAACGCCTCGATGCCGGCGAAGAATTCGGGGCGCCGCGCGCGCCCGGGCGTAGCCGCCACCAGGTCGCGCAGGTCGCCGGCGGCGAAGAGCAGCGTCGCCGGGTTGAGCTGCACGAACAGCCACAGGCCGATGAGGATGAGGCCGACGTCGATATCCACCCCCGGCAGGAAAAGCGCCCCGCGTGCGCGCGCCATGGGGCCTTCGCGCATCCAGCGCGGCATCAGCACGGCGCCGAGCGCCGCACCGAGCGCAGCACCGGCGACATTGCAGAGCACGTCGAGATTCACCGCCACGCGTGCCGGCAGGTAGCTCTGCGCCGCTTCCAGCACCAGCGAGAGGACGAATGCCGAGCCGATCGCCACCGCCGTCGCTCCGACCCCGCGCAGGCGCGGCTCGAGCGCGGCGACACAGAGGAAACCGTACGGCATGTAGCCGATCAGGTTGACCGCGAGGTCGAAAGTGGTGATGTAGCGCGGCCAGGGCGCGTCGATATAGGCGAACGGCGACAAGCCATGGTTGTGCCAGCCCTCGAGCGGATAGAGCGACGCGTAGATCGTGAGCACCCCATAGAGCGCGAACAGGATCCGCGCCAGCGGCGAGGCGCGTACCAGGGCCGCCGGTTCAGTGGGAGTGGTCGTGGCGGGGTTGCGGTTGCGGAAGGAGGGAACCGACGACCATGCCCAACGTGGAGAACGCGAGGCCCACGAGCGGCGGCGGCACGGTCGCCTCCGGGGCGGTGAAGGCGGCGATGATCCAGGCGAGCAGGCCGAGCACCGCCGACAGGATCGCGCCGACGTTGTTGGCTCGCGACCAGAAAATGCCGCCGGCGAGGGGAACGAGGGCGGCGACGAGCGTCACGGTATAGGCGTTCTGCACCATGTCGTACATGGTCTGCTTCGAGTTGAGCGCGAAGACCAGCGCAGCCGCGGTGAAAGCGACGAGCACGATGCGCAGCGTGAGCATGAACTGGCGCTCATTCATGCGCGGAAAGAGCGGGCGGACGATGTTCTCGGTGCAAAGCGAGGTCGGCGCGATGATCGCGCCGCTCGCGGTGGAGAGGATCGCCGAGAGCAGCGCGCCGAAGAACAGCACCTGGATCCACAGCGGCGTATAGCCGAGGATGTAGGCGGGCAGGATGCGCTGCATCTCGCGCGCGTCCTCGGAGGCGAGCAGCGTGCCGAGCGAAGGCTCGAGCATGAGTGCCGCGAGCACGATGTAGATCGGCACGAAGACGAAGCAGAAATAGACCATGCCGCCCAGCAGGCTGCCCAGCACGGCGGTGCGCTCGTTCTTCGCCGAGGTGACGCGCTGGAAGATGTCCTGCTGCGGGATCGAGCCGATGGCGAGGGTGAGGAACGCGGTGACGAAGGCGAGCCACTCCTTGGTGCCGCCTTTCGGCCAGAACTCGAAGCGCCCCGCTTCTGAAGCCGCGGCGATCACCTTGCCCGGCCCGCCCGCGAGGTCGCCCACCACCCAGGCGATGATCCCCAGGCCGAGAATGATCATGATCGACTGGAAGAAATCGGTCATCGCCACCGACCACATGCCGCCCCAGATCGTGTACGCCAGGACAAAGATGCCGCTGACGATGATGCCGGTCTGCAACGAGACCGCGCCGTCGGTGAGCGTCGAGAAGACCAGGCCCAGCGCGGTCAGCTGCGCCGCGGTCCAGCCGAGGTAGGAAACGGCGATGACCACGCTCGTGCCGAGCTCCATCGTCTTGCCGTAGCGCTTGCGGTAGAAGTCGCCGATCGTCAGCAAGTCCATGCGGTAGAAAGCGCGCGCGAAGAAGAGGGCGACGATCACCAGGCACATCGACGAGCCGAACGGGTCGGCGATGATGCCGCCCATGCCGCTTTTCGAGAATTCCACCGACACCGACAGCACGCTTTCGGCGCCGAACCAGGTGGCGAACACCGTCGCGGTGTTCATGTACAGCGGCAGGCTCCGCCCGGCGAGGACGTAGTCCTTCGAGGACTTGACCCGCTGCGCCGCCCAAAGCCCGATCGCGATCGTGACGAGAAGGTAGAAAACTACCGAGGCGATCAGCATGCGCGCGCCATCATACTATTCTTGGCTATGCGCAGAATTTGCCTCGCCCTCCTCGCGATCCTCTCCGCCAGTGCGCTCGGACAGGGTGCATCACCCGATATCAACGAGCAGTACCGCAACCCGGACTATTCGCGCTGGCAGCGCGGCCTCGAGAGCGAGGGCCGCGAGGTCTACGAGAAACGTCTCGCCGTCGTCGACGCCGTGGATCTGAAGCCGGGGCAGGCGGTGGCCGACGTGGGCGCCGGCACCGGCCTCTTCACGCGCCTTTTCGCTGCGCGCGTCGGACCGCAGGGCCGGGTCTACGCTGTCGATATCGCCAAGGCCTTCGTCGACGGCAATCTGCAGCGCGCTCGCGCCGCGCGCCTCGACAACGTCGTCGGCATCGTCTCGACGCAGACCGAGACCCGCCTGGAGGAGAACTCCGTCGAGCTCGTCTTCGTCTGCGATGCCTACCACCACTTCGAGAATCCGAAGGCGATGCTCGCCTCGATCCGGCGCGCGCTGCGGCCCGGCGGGACGCTCGTCATCGTCGACTACGAGCGCATTCCCGGCACGAGTCCGGACTGGGTGCTGAAACACGTGCGCGCCGGCAAGGAAGAGTTCCAGCGTGAGATCGAGGCCGCCGGCTTCGGTTTCGCCGGGGAGGTGAAGCTGATGCGGGCGAACTACTTCCTGCGCTTCACCAGAGACCGATAAGGGAAACCAGCGCGACTAGCACCGCCACGGCGAGCAGCGCGGCGATAAAAGCGGTGAGGTCGTTGCGCCGTTCGCTCTCCGCGGCGAGGCGGTTCAGCGAGTCGCGCACCTCGCCCAGGCGATCGTCGGCGAGTGCGCGGTGCACGAGGCGAGGCAGCTCGGGGAGCGTTGCCGCCCAGTAAGGCGCCTCGTTCCTGAGCGTGCGCAGCAGCGCGCGCCAGCCGACCTGCTCGCCCATCCAGCGCTCGAGGTACGGCTTGGCCGTGCGCCAGAGGTCGAGCTCGGGATCGAGATCGCGGCCCAGGCCCTCGATGTTAAGCAGGGTCTTCTGCAGCAGCACGAGCTGCGGCTGGATCTCGACGTTGAAGCGCCGCGAGGTCTGGAACAGGCGCAGCAGCAGCTTGCCGAAATAGATTTCGCGCAGCGGCCGGGCGAAGATCGGCTCGCACACGGCACGGATCGCCGCCTCGAATTCATCGACGCGCGTGCCGGCGGGCACCCAGCCCGCCTCGAGATGCGCCAGTGCGACGCGCCGGTAGTCGCGGTTGAAGAAGGCGAGGAAGTTGTGCGCGAGGTACTTCTTGTCGGCGTCGGACAGCGTACCCATGATGCCGAAGTCGACGGCGATGTAGCGGCCTTTGGTCTCGCCCTCGGTCGAAACGAAGATGTTCCCCGGATGCATGTCGGCGTGGAAAAAACCGTCGCGGAACACCTGGGTGAAGAAAATCTCGACGCCCGCGCGCGCCAGGGCCGGAATGTCGACGCCCTTTTCCACCAGGGCCTGCCTATGGGAAATCGGCACGCCGCGCATTCTTTGCATGACGATCACGCGCTGCGAGCAGAGCTCCCAGTACATCTCCGGCACCACGAGCAGCGTCGAGGCGGCGAAATTGCGGCGCAGCTGGCTGCCGTTCGCCGCCTCGCGCATGAGGTCGAGCTCCTGGTCGAGATGGCGCGAGAATTCGGCGCCCACCTCGCGCGGCTTCAGGCGCCGGCCTTCGGCGGTGCGCTCGATCAGGTTCGCCGCCGTCTCGAGCAGCGCCAGGTCCCTGGCGATCGCCTTTTCCACGCCCGGGCGCAGCACCTTGACCGCGACCTCGCGGCCGTCCTTGAGAGTGGCGAAATGCACCTGGGCGATCGAGGCGCTCGCGTCGGCGTCGCGCTGGAAGGTGGCGAAGACGTCGTCGATACGGACACCGAGGCTGCGCTCGATCTCGGCCGCCGCCGCTTCGGGCGGGAACGGCGGCACGCGGTCCTGCAGCTTCGCCAGCTCGTCGGCGACGTCGAGCGGCAGGAGATCGCGCCGCGTCGAGAGGATCTGGCCGAACTTGACGAAGATCGGCCCCAGCGCCTCGAGCGCCTGGCGCAGCCGCACCGCGCGCGGCGTCGAGCGCGTCGAGGCGGCGCCGAGATCGTGCAGCCCGAAGCGCAGGCCGATCGCGAAAATGCGCGCCAGGCGCAGCAATCTACCCAAGGCGCTCGATCCGCTTCTCGAGGCGCGCCAGCGCGTCGTGCAGCTCGGTAACGGCGCGCGCATGCCCGGCCTGCTCCTCGCGCCGAACCAGCAGGCGCGTTTCTTCGGCAAGGAAATCCGCCGCCGCGGTGGCGACGCGCTTCGCCGCGTCGACCTGCCAGGCGGCGAAGTCGCGCGCCGCGCCGGCGAGGCGGTGCGCGGCCACATCGCCGACCAGGCGCGAGAGCTCCTCCTCCACGTCCAGGCGCAGGTGCCGGGCGAGCGAGGCGACTTCCTGCGCGAGCCGCGCGTTGCCGCTCACTTCCACGGCGCGCAGGAACTCCTCTTCGCTGCGCGCCAGCGCGAACAGCGCCCCGGGTCCGAGGCGCAGCGTGAGGCTCGGCGCGTCGCCGCCGGCTTGCAGGTGGCCGCCTTCGACGATCGTCACGCGCACGGGCGGTAGCGGCGCAAGCGCGAGCTCGACCGCTTCGCCGGCGAAGCGCGCCAAGCGCTCGCGAGCCCACGGCTCGGCGTCGAGAAGGCGATTGACGAAAAAGCAAAAGGCCACCGCAGGGGTGGCCTTTTCCATGGACAAGGGGCTCTTCAATGCATCTGCTGGATGCCGGCGAGGAGCCAGCCGCTCGAGCCTTGCGCCGGCTTGACCAGGTTCCAGACTTCCTCGAACCCGACCGGCACGCTCTGCGGCGTCTCGCGCACCGTGCCGGAGAAGCGCACGCTCGCCCAGTGGCTGTCTTCCTCGGTGGCGACCTCCAGCAGGTCGGCATTCAGCGAAACCACGTCGGTCTGCTGCGCATCGGCCTGGCGCGACAGCATGTCCTTGCGCAGGGCGTCGAACATTTCGTCGGTGGTGAACTCGCGGATCTCGTCGAGCTTGCCCGCGTCGTTGGCGATCTGCAGCTTGACGAAATTGAGCTTCGCCGCGCGCAGGAAGGCGGCCGCATCGAAGCCCGCGGGCAGCGTGGAGGGCGCGTGCAACGCGCCGATCGACGCTGGCCGCTCCGGAATGTTCATGCGCTCCGGGCCGATGCCCGCGAGGTGCACGTGCTGCGCTTCGGGCGCTTCACGCCGGCGCATCGCGCGCAGCGCGAAAACGGCGACGACGGCGAGCAGCGCAAGGAGAAGGATCGTCGAGAAGCCGGTGCCGGACAGCGCCCAGCCGAGCAGACCGCCCAGGGCGAGACCGCCGAGGATGCCGCCCAACATGCCCCACTTGCTGCCTTGCTGCGCAGCCGCCGGCTGCGCTTGTCCTTGCGCCTGCTGCGCTTGCGCTGGCTTGGCCGGCGTCGACGCCGGCGGTGCGGTGACGTTGCGTTGCGTGCCGACCGAGCGGCCGCCGCCGAGACGCTTGGCGTCGGCGTCGTTCGCGATCACGACCGCGCCGAGCATCAATACGGACAGCATCAATAGCCACTTCTTCATCGGGGATCCTCCAGAGCGACCCATGCTATCAAATCCTGAACCCGCGGTGGACCGCCACCACGCCGGCGGCGAGATTGAACACCTCGACGCGCTCGAGGCCGGCGTCGCCCATCATGCGGGCGAGCGTCGCCTGGTCCGGATGCACGCGGATCGACTCGGCGAGATAGCGATACGCTGCCGCGTCTCCTGCGACACGCTCTCCCAGCCACGGCAAGACCTTGAAGGAGTAAAGGTCATACGCGGGCTCGAGCGGCTTCCACACCTTGGAGAACTCGAGCACCACCAGCCGCCCGCCAGGCTTGAGCACGCGGCGCATCTCGGCGAGAGCGATGTCCTTGTGCGTCATGTTGCGCAGGCCGAAGGCGACGCTCACGCAGTCGAAGCTCTCCGCGGCGAACGGCAAGCGCTCGCCGTCGCACTGCACCGCGGGCGCGATCAGGCCGGCGTCGAGCAGCCGGTCGCGGCCGCGCTCGAGCATGCTGCGGTTGATGTCGGTGAGCCACACCTCGCCGCCGGGGCCGACGCGGCGGGCGAACGCGCGGGCGAGATCGCCGCTGCCGGCGGCAATGTCGAGGATGCGCTCGCCGGGACGCGGCCGCGCCACGCCGACCGCGAACGCCTTCCACGCGCGGTGCAGGCCGAGCGACATCAGATCGTTCATCAGGTCGTAGCGGTCGGCGACCCGATCGAAGACCTCGCCGACGCGCTGTGCCTTCTCGCCCTCCGGCACGCGTTGGTAGCCGAAGTCCGTTTCTTTACTCACGACTCGCTCCCGCGGCCTTCAGCTTTGCGAGGTACTCGTTCCAGAGCTTGTTCTGGTTCTGGCCCAGCTCGTAGAGATAGTCCCAGGAATAGATTCCCGTGCCATGGCCGTCGGAGAACTGCGGCTGCACCGCGTACGAGCCGACCGGCTCCATCGAGCTGATCTCGACCGCCTGCTTGCCGGTCTGCAGCACCTCCTGCCCCGGCCCGTGGCCTCGCACTTCCGCCGACGGCGAATAAACGCGCAGGTATTCGTAGGGCAGGCGGAAGGTTTTCCCGTCGTCGAAAGTGATCTCTATCACCCGGGATTTCTGATGCAGCGTGATGTTGATCGGTGTCACAGGGCGGCCATGATAGCTCGCATCAGCGCCTCGTCCGTCACTGCGGGGCGCGGCGTCGCAGCCCGTCGCACGGGCGCCCAGATCGGATCCGGAAAATGGGCGTCGTCGACGAAGCGCGCGATCACGTGCCAGTGCACGTGCGGCACGACATTTCCCAGGCTCGCCAGATTGATCTTGTCCGGCTTGTACAGCCCGCGCAGCGCCGACTCGCAGGCGAAAACCACCTGCATCAGCCGGTCGCGCTCGCCGAGATCGGTCATTTCCTTCACGTGACGGTTGACGATCACGCGCAGGAATCCGGGATAGCCCTCGACAGCAGGCCGCACCACGCGGCAGAAGTCGTCGCGCCAGACAATTTTCCCGCCGTCGGCATCGCAAAGCTCGCAGCTCATTCGGGCGTGGCGAAGACGTCGCGATAGCTTGCGTAGAAGCTGGCGAACAGCGTCGGCAGCAGCAAGCCGAGCAGCGGGAACGCCAGCCAGGCGAACGAGGCGCCGCCGATCAGGGTGCGCAGCGTCACGGCCAGCACGAAGGGAATGACCAGTGTGACCAGCGCCGCCGCGGCGCCATAAACGAGGAACGCGCGCCAGTTCATCAGCGCGGCGAAGAAGCTGTAGAAGAGCGCCTTCGCCGGGTTGGCCGAATGCCAGGCGACGAGCGGCGGCGCGAACCAGAACATCATCATCACCGGAGCGTAGAGTCCCGCCGCCAGGACGAGCGCGCCGAGGAATTCGTCCGACTGCAGGACCTCGTCGGCCGGGCGGCGCCCGGTGAGCATCCAGCGCGCCAATGCACCGTCGTCGGCGAGAGTGCTGCCGCCGAGCACCAGCGCCAGCCCCGCGAAATAGACCGCGCCGAGCAGGAGCTGGGGGCGCCGCGCGTGGCGAAACCCGTCGAAGAGCAGCGCGAGCTCGACCTTTCCGCGATGGCTCGCGGCCCGCGCCGCCGCCATGAAGCCGACCGAGAACGCCGGCACTGCGATCGAGGCGATCACCACGCCGACGTAGGGCACGACCGAGAGCAGCGTCATCAGCAGCCAGTAGGCGAGCAGCAGGGCGAGCCAGCCGAGCGGCGCGGCGCGAAACAGGTTCCAGCCGTCGAGCAGCCAGGCGGCGCCCTGCGCGGCGCGGACGACGCGCGCTTTCATCAGGCGAGCCAGGGCGCCTTGGCGCGCACCCGATCCTCGAGGATCCGGCGGAAGTGCTCCGGGTCGTGCGCGTGCACCAGCATTCCGGCCCGCGGCAGGTGGTAGTCGTGCAGGCGCGAGAGCCAGAAGCGCAGCGCGGCCGCGCGCAGCATCGCCGGCCAGGCCGCCTGCTCGAGCGGCGTGAACGGCCGCACGCCCTGGCAGCCGGCGAGCAACGCCCGCGTGCGACCCGCGTCGAGGGCGGCGCCGTCTTTCAGGCACCAGTCGTTGACGCACACCGCGATGTCGTAGAGCAGGCAATCGACGCCGGCAAAGTAGAAGTCGATGACGCCCGAGATGCGGCCTTTCTCGAACAGCGTGTTGTCGCGGAAGAGGTCGGCATGCACCGGCCCGCGCGGCAGATCGGGGAAACGCTGTTCGGACTGGAACCGCAGCTCCTTCTCCAACAGCTCGCTCCGATCCTTCTTCAGGAACGGCATGACCTCCTTCGCCGCAATCCGCCACCACTTCGGTCCGCGCGGGTTCTCGAGATAGCCGGGATACGATCGCCCCGCGAGATGCAGGCGGCCGAGCAGCGCGCCGAGCTCGCCGCATTCGCGCTCGCCGGGAGCGTCCAGCGAGCGGCCCGGCAGGCGCGTCACCAGCGCCGCGGGCTTGCCGTTGAGCTGCTGCAGGTAGCGGTCCTGCAGGTCGGCGATGGGCGCCGGACAGGGAATGCCATGGCGCGCGAGGTGCGCCATGAGGTCGAGGTAGAAGGGCAGCTCCGCCGCCGGCAAGCGCTCGAAAAGCGTGAGGACGTAGCGCCCCTGGCTGGTGGTGACGAAGTAGTTGGTGTTCTCAATGCCGGCCTTGATCGGCTCCAGCGCGGCGAGCGTGCCCACCGAGTAGTTGCCGAGCCAGGCCGCGAGCTCGGCCTCAGTGACGGGGGTATAGACCGACAATCAGTCGAAGATCCAGATGGGCCACATCGGCACGCGCACGCCGTCGTCGAGCGAGTCGCGGCGCTGCCACTGGCCGGCGCCGGTGGTATCGACCAGGTAATACGGCTTGCCGCCGTTCTTCGGCGTGACCTTGAGCATCACCACGCGTCCGGCTTCGCGGATCTCTTCGACTTTGTCGCCATTGGGCACCGGGATGCGCACCTCGGGCTGCTCGACGCCGGGCTCGGGCGGCGGCGGCGGCTCCGGAATCGGCTCCATCGCCGGCGGCTTGTGCTGCTGCGCCACGGCGTTGCACGAAAGAAACGCCAGCAGGAGCACGAAGCGGCGCATGGAAGAAGGGATTTTACCCCTAGAGGTTGAGCATCACTTCGCGCTCGGCGGGCGAGGGCTCGAAGCCGCGCTTGTCGTAGAAGGCGAAGATCGCGTCGACCACTTCCTGCGGCTTGTCGCAGACCTGCACCAGGTCGATATCCGTCGCGTCGATCATGCCCTCCTCCACGAGGCGCGCGCGGCACCAGTCGAGCAAGCCGCGCCAGAACGGCTCGTGCACCAGGATCACCGGCATCTGCCGCGTCTTGCCGGTCTGCACCAGCGTCAGCGCCTCGAACAGCTCGTCGAGCGTGCCGTACCCGCCGGGCATGACGACGAAAGCGGTGGCGAACTTGGCGAACATCACCTTGCGTGCGAAGAAATGCTTGAAGCGCAGGCTGATGTGCTGGTACTTGTTGGAGTTCTGCTCGTTCGGCAGGTCGATGTTCAAGCCGACGGCGAGGCCGTTGACGCCGTGGTAAGCACCCTTGTTGGTCGCTTCCATCACGCCCGGGCCGCCGCCGGAGATGATGGCGAAACCGGCGTCGGAGAGCAGTCGCGCGGTCTCCTCGGCGAGGCGGTAGTACTCGGAGCCTTCCTTCACGCGCGCGCTGCCGAACATCGAAACCGCGGGACGGATGCCGGCGAGACGCTCGGTCGCCTCGAAGAACTCGGCCATAATGCCGAACAGCTTCCACGCCTCGCGCGGCGAAATCTCGTGGCCAAGTCCGGCCGGCTTCATTATCTTTGCGTTGCTCATGTCGGGAGATCCTGAAAAGACACTGCTGCTGGTCGACGGCTCGTCGTATCTGTATCGCGCGTTCCACGCCCTGCCCGAGCTGAGAAGCCCGAAGACCGGCGAGCCGACCGGGGCGATCTACGGCGTGCTGAACATGCTGCGCAAGCTCTCGACCGATTATAAGGCGCAGGCTCGCGCCTGCGTGTTCGACGCCCGGGGCAAGACCTTCCGCGACGAGGTCTATCCGGACTACAAGGCGACGCGCAGCGCGATGCCCGACGATCTGTCGCGCCAGGTCGAGCCGCTGCTCGAAGCGGTGAAGGCGCTCGGCTGGCCGGTGCTCGTGGTCCCGGGCGTGGAAGCCGACGACGTCATCGCCACGCTCGCGGAACAGGCGAAGCAGCGCGGCTGGCGCACGGTCATTTCCACCGGCGACAAGGACCTCACGCAGCTCGTCGACGACAAGGTGCTGTGGATCAACACCATGTCGAACGAGAAGCTCGACGCCGCCGGCGTCACCGCCAAGTTCGGCGTGCCGCCGGAGCGGATCGTCGACTACCTGACCCTGGTCGGCGATGCCATCGACAACATTCCCGGCGTCGACGGCGTCGGCCCGGGATTCGCGTCGAAGTGGATCAAGCAATACGGCACGCTCGACAACCTGCTCCTGCATTCAAACGAAATAACCGGGACGCGCGGCGAGAACCTGCGAAAAATCGTCGACTGGCTGCCGAAGGCGCGCGAGCTCCTGACGGTGAAGCGCGACCTGGCGCTGGAGGTCTCTTTCGAAGATCTCGCGAAGAACGATCCCGACCCGGCGGCGCAGCGCGCGCAGTACGAGCGCTACGGTTTCAAGGGATTTCTCGGCGAGATCGCCAGCGCCCCGACGTCGGCGCCGACGCCTCCGCCGGCAACGGCGAAAAGACGCACGCGCGCCGTCCTCACCGAGGACGATCTGCGGGCGCTCGTCGCCAGACTCGAGGGCGCCGGCCTCGTCGGCTTCGCCGCCTTCGGCTCCGAAGACGAGCCGATGACTTCGCCGCTGGTCGGCCTCGCCTTCTCGTTCGCCGACGAAGCCCTGTACCTGCCGATCGCGCACGACTACCCCGGCGCGCCCACCCAGCTCGATGCCGCGAAGACCCTCAAGCCCTGGCTCGAGCGCGCGGACCGAGGGAAAGCGGGCGAGAACGTGAAGCGCGACTCGCATCTCCTCGCCAACCGGGGCATCGCGCTCGCCGGCTGCGCGCACGACGTCCAGCTCGAGTCCTACGTGCTCGAAGTGCACGAGAAGCACGATCTCGGCATGCTCGCGCAGCGCCACTGCGGCTGGACGACGCTCTCCTACGAGGAGGTCGCGGGCAAGGGCGCCTCGCGCATCCCGTTCGCCTCGGTGAGCGTCGAGCGCGCCACGGCGTACGCGGCCGAGAAGGCCGATTGCATCCTCGCGCTGCACGAGCGGCTCTACCCGCAGATCGAACGCGACGAGAAGCTGAAGTTCGTCTACTCGAGCATCGAGATGCCGGTGCTGCCGGTGCTCTTCCGCATCGAGCGGAACGGCGTCCTGCTCGACCGCGCGAAGCTCGAAGCGCAGAGCCACGAGCTCGGCAAGGAGATGTTGCAGAAGGAGCAGGATGCCTATGCCGCTGCCGGCCAGCCCTTCAACCTCGGCTCGCCGAAGCAGATCCAGGAGATCCTCTTCGAGCGGCAGAAGCTGCCGGTGAAAAAAAAGACGCCGTCGGGCCAACCCTCGACCGATGAGGATTCGCTCGCCGAGCTGGCGCTCGACCATCCCTTGCCCAAGCTCATCCTCGAGCACCGCGCCCTCTCGAAGCTGAAGTCGACCTACACCGACAAGCTGCCGAAGAGCGTGAACCCGACGACCGGGCGGGTGCACACCACCTATTCGCAGACCACGGCGGTGACGGGACGGCTCTCGTCGAACGACCCCAACCTGCAGAACATCCCGATCCGCACGCCCGCCGGCAGGCGCATCCGCGAATGCTTCATCGCCCCGCCGGGATCGAAGATCGTCTCGGCCGACTATTCGCAGATCGAGCTGCGGATCATGGCGCACCTCTCCGGCGACGAGAACCTGCGCCGCGCCTTCCTCGAGGGCGAGGATGTCCACAAGGCGACCGCGGCGGAAATATTTGGTACTTCGCTACAGAATGTAGAACCGGATCAGCGCCGCGTCGCCAAAGTCATCAACTTCGGCCTGATCTACGGCATGTCCTCCTTCGGCGTGGCGCAGAACCTCGGCATCGACCGCGGCACCGCGCAGACCTATGTCGAGCGCTACTTCGCCCGCTTTCCGGGCGCGAAGCGCTACATGGACGAGACGCGCAAGAAAGCGAAGGACGTCGGCTACGTCGAGACCGTGTTCGGGCGGCGGCTCTGGCTGCCGGAGCTGAAGAGCGGCGCGCCGGTGCGCCGCCAGGCCGCCGAGCGCCAGGCGATCAATGCGCCGATGCAGGGCAGCGCCGCAGACCTCATCAAGCTCGCCATGATCGCGGTGCAGAAGTGGCTCGACGACGCGAAACTGAAGACGCTGCTCATCATGCAGGTGCACGACGAGCTGGTCCTGGAGGTTCCCGAGGCCGAAATCCCGGTCGTGAAGGAGCGCCTGGTCGAGCTGATGCAGTCGGTCGCCAAGCTCGACGTGCCCCTGATCGTCGACGTGGGTGTCGGAGAAAACTGGGACAAGGCCCACTAGGCATTCCGGCCTATGCGCTTGCGGGATGACAGCGCCGCCGAACACGGCACAATAGCGACTCCATGAAGCTCAAGATCCTCGTCGCCGTCATCGCCCTCGCCGCCGGCATCGCCGCGGCGCTCGCGCTTTCGCCCCGGTCGGCAGCGCCGGAAGTGCACTTCGCCACGCTCTCGGGCGAGCAGTTCTCGACGTCCGACCTGCGAGGCAAGGTGGTGCTGGTCAACTTCTGGGCGACCTGGTGCACGACCTGCGTGGCGGAGATGCCGCGCATGATCGACACCTACCGCAAGTTCGCGCCGCGCGGCTACGAGATGGTGGCGGTGGCGGTGCAGTCCGACCATCCCAACTCGGTCGCCGCTTTCACGCTGAAGCGCGCCCTGCCCTTCAAGGTCGCGCTCGACGGCGACGGCAGCATCGCCAAGGAGTTCGGCCGCATCCGCATCACGCCGACCAGCTTCCTCATCGACAAGAACGGGCGGGTGCTGAAGGAATACATCGGCGAGCCGGACTGGGCGGAATTCCACGCCCTGGTCGAAAAGGCGCTGAGTTCCTAGTAAGGCGTCCCGTTTTTGCGCAGGTAGCGCCAGTTTCCCTCGGCGTCCTGCACCACCTGCATGTCGTCGTCCGGATAGCTCGCGCTGTCGCCGCGCGTGCGATCGCCGATCTCCAGATAGAGAACATCCTCCTTCGAACGATTGACGAGATGGTGCGCGTCGCCCGTCCCCGCCTTGAAGCCCGCGCACATGCCGGGCTCGAGGCCGGTTTCTCCCGCGTTCGTGATCAGCGTCGGATAGCCTTCGAGGATGTAGACGAACTCGTCCTGCCGGGCGTGCGCGTGCCGCAGCGACGATGCGGCGCCCGGCGCGAGCCGTGTCAGGTTGACACCGAAGTTGGTCAGGCCGAAAAGATCGCCGAGCGGACGCTTCTCGCGTCCCTCTACCTTGGCGAGAAATTGCTGCGGGTAACCCGAGGGTTTCGCCCGGGGCGGCGCGTCAAGCGCCTTGAGCGATACCCGCTTCATGCGCCTGTCGATCCGCGTGATAGGAGGAACGCACCATGGGTCCGACCGCAGCGTGCTTGAAGCCTAACGAGACGGCTTCTTTTTCAAAAACGGAAAATCGATCCGGCGTGACGTAGCGCTCCACGGCCAAGTGGTGCGGCGAAGGCTGCAGATACTGGCCGATGGTGAGCATGTCGACGTCGTGCTCGCGCAGGTCGCGCATCACGGCGAGGATTTCCTCGTCGGTTTCGCCGAGCCCGACCATGAGACCTGACTTGGTCGGCACCAGAGAGAAAAGAGCCTTGAAGCGCTTCAGCAGCTGCAGCGAATGCTCGTAATCCCCGCCCGGGCGCGCCCGCTTGTACAGGCGCGGCACGGTCTCCAGGTTGTGGTTCATCACGTCGGGCGGCGCCGTCGCGAGGACCCCGAGTGCCCGGTCCAGGCGGCCGCGGAAATCGGGCACCAGGACCTCGATCGTGGTCTGCGGACTTTGCTCTCTCACCGCGCGGATGCAGTCCACGAAATGCTTCGCGCCGCCGTCGCGCAAATCGTCGCGGTCGACGCTGGTGATGACCACGTAGCGCAACCGCAGCTGCGCGATCGTCTCGGCGAGGTGCGCGGGCTCCTGCGCGTCGGGCGGCAGCGGCCGGCCGTGGGCGACGTCGCAGAACGGGCAGCGGCGCGTGCAGACGTCGCCGAGGATCATGAAGGTCGCGGTGCCCTTGCCGAAGCACTCGGCGATGTTCGGGCAGGAGGCTTCCTCGCAAACGGTGTGCAGCTTCTGCGCCCGCAGGACGTCCTTGATCTCGTGGAAGCGCGAGTTGGGGCTCGCCGCGCGCACGCGAATCCACGACGGCTTCGGCAGGCGCGTCGCTTGCGGGACGATCCTGATGGTCTTCCTTGCGCCCTTTTCCTTTACGCCGGCTTCACGCATTCTCGAGTCCTGCCGCGAGATTCTTCACCAGGCCCGTTTCTATCGTATTTCTGTCCTGTTTGATTCCGATGTCCTTGGTCTGCGTGACCCGCAGCCCAGGGTAGCCGCATGGGTCGATGGCCGAGAAGGGCGTGAGGTCCATGGCGACGTTGAGCGCGAGGCCGTGATACGCGCGGCCGCGCACCACGCGGATGCCGAGCGCCGCGATCTTGGCGCCGTCCACGTACACGCCCGGCGCGCCGGGACGGCGCTCCGCGCCGCGGCCGATGAGATCGATCGCAACCTGCTCGAGCAGCCAGACGTAGCGCTTCACCTTGATGCCGCGCCCGGCCAGGTCGATGAGCGGGTAAAGCACGATCTGTCCCGGGCCGTGATAAGTGATGTCGCCGCCGCGGTCGCTGCGCACCACGGGAATTCCATTCGCCACCGTGCGCTCGGGCGCGCCCTGGCCGAGCGTGTAGACGGGCTCGTGTTCGGTGAGCCAGATCTCCTCGCCGTTTCGGCCTCGCGTGAACGCGCGCATTGCCTGTAGCGTTTCTCCATAGGGAGTACGGCCAAGGCGTTTGACGACGATGTCTTCGACCAGCGTCATAGCACCATCACCACGCCGGGATGGTCGCACAGCTCCTGGTACAGGGCGTCGAGCTGCTCGCGCGACGTGGCGCGCACCACGCAGGTGACGCTGAGGTAGCGTCCCTGCCGGCTGGGGCGCATCTCCATGGTCTTGGCATCGAAGTCGGGAGCGTGCCGCAGGACCACATCCATCACTTCCTGGGCGAAACCCTGCTGCTTGCGGCCCATGACCTTGATGGGGAAGTCGCAGGGGAATGCGAGCGGTGAGGCCTCGGCCATTGCTACGCCGACAGTGCCTCCCGCTTGCCGGCGCGCATCACCTTGCGCTTGAACTCCTGGTAGAGCTCGTACATGCGGCGGAACACGGGGCCCGGTTTGCCGTCGCCGATGCTGCGGCCGTCGAGCGAGACGATGGCGAGGACTTCCTTCGACGACGAGGTGACCCAGATCTCGTCGGCGCCGCGCACCTCGCTTTCCGGGATTTCGCGGAACTCGATCGGCATGCCGTTGCCGCGCGCGAGCTCGGTGACCACGTCGTAGGTGATGCCCGGCAGGATCAGCGAGGACTTGGGCGGCGAGACGATCACGCCGCGCTTGACGATGAACACGTTGGACGCCGACGCCTCGGTCAGCTTGCCGTCGCGGAAAAGGATGGTCTCGGCCGCGCCGGCCTCGGCGGAGAGCTGTCGCAGGAGCACGTTGCCGATGAGCGAAATCGACTTGATGTCGCAGCGCAGCCAGCGATTGTCCTGCGCGCTCACCGCCGGGCCTCCCGCGTCGACCTGCTCGCGCGCCGGATTGACGAGCGGGTTGGCCATCATGAACACGGTCGGCTGCGCGTCCCGCGGGAAAGCGTGGTCGCGCCTGGCGACGCCGCGCGTCACCTGGAAGTAGACGCCCTGGTCCTCGAAGGACTGCGCGTCGACGAGTTGATAGACGATCTCGCGCCATCGCGCGCGCGGGTAGGGATTCCTGATCTTCGCCTCGCCGAGGCTGCGCTCCAGGCGCGCGAGATGCTCGTCGAGCCGGAAGGCGACGCGCGAATAGACCGGCACGAGCTCGTAGACGCCGTCGCCGAAAATGAAGCCGCGGTCGAGCACCGGCACTTTCGCTTCGTCGAGCGGCAGCAGCTGGCCATTCAGAAAAACCACGTCGCGCTTCACTGGAACCATAGTCTGAGTGTATCCCACGCCCTGCCGATCAATCCCGCTGGCGCGACGCTGTCGAGAGCCACGACCGGATACTCGGCGTAAGGCTTGCCGTCGAAGGTGACGCGCAGCGTGCCGATCTGCTGGCCCTTCGCGAGCGGCGCGAGCAGCGGCTGCTGCGAGACGAGCTCGCTCTTCAGCTTCTCGCCTTCTCCCTTCGGCACGGTGACGAGCAGCTCGCTCTGCGAGCCGGCCTTCACTTCATTGGCGGCGCCCTTCCAGACACGCACCGATTTCACCGCGTCGCCCGCGCCGACCAGCTTGACGCTGTCGAAGAACTGGTAGCCCCAGTTGAGGAGCTTGAGCGACTCCTGAGCGCGGCCGTTCTCCGAGGTGCCGCCGAGCAGCACCGAGAGCAGCCGTCGCGGGCCGCGCTTGGACGAAGCGATGAGACAGTAGCCCGCCGCTTCGGTGTGGCCGGTCTTCACGCCGTCCACCGTGGGGTCGAGCCACAGCAGCCGGTTGCGGTTCGGTTGCGTGATCTTGTTGTAGCGGAACTCCTTGATGGCGTAGTACTGCGCGTACTCGGCGGGAAAGTCGCGGATCAGCGCCGCGGCGAGCTTATAGAGATCGGCGGCGGTGCTGTAATGCTTGGCGTCGGGCAGCCCGGTGGCGTTCATGAAGCTGGTGTTCTTCAGGCCGAGGCGCTGCGCCTCGCGGTTCATCATCTGCGCAAAGACCTCCTCCGATCCCGCGACTGCCTCGGCGAGCGCGATGCAGGCGTCGTTGCCCGACTGCACTTCCATGCCGCGGATCAGCTCGTCGACCGTGACGGGCCTGCGCGGTTCGATGAACATGCGCGAGCCGGGCGCCTTCCAGGCGCGCACCGACACCGGCACCTGCTGGCCGAGCGAAATCTTCTTCTCGCGCAGCGCGCCGAAGATCACGTAGGCGGTCATGAGCTTGGTGAGCGACGCGGGCTCGATCCGCTCGTCGGCCTTGTACGAGGCGAGGATCTGGCCGCTGGAAAGGTCGCCGACCAGCCAGGAGCGGCCGATCACCGACGGCGGCTG
Source organism: Betaproteobacteria bacterium SCGC AG-212-J23 (assembly GCA_001644455.1). GTDB lineage: Bacteria > Pseudomonadota > Gammaproteobacteria > Burkholderiales > SG8-39 > SCGC-AG-212-J23. Next base: position 19,594 of record LSTF01000013.1, on the reverse strand, counting down.
GGGCGTCGCGGCATGCGCCGAGGCGAAGAGGCAGAGAAGGAGTGCGAGAAGACGCATGACTTGCCGCGCGAAAAAGGAAGCGGATTATAAAGCCAAGGCTAGCGAGCCTCGGCGCTTACCTGCCCCGGGACGATGGCTTCCACCGTCACTTCGGCGCTGCCCGCCTGGATGTAGCCGAGCTTGTACGCGGCTGCATAGGACAGATCGATGACGCGGCTGGCGTGGAACGGCCCACGGTCGTTGATCCGCACCACCACGCTCTTGCCGTTGGCGACCCGCGTCACGCGCGCGTAGCTCGGGATCGGCAGCGTGGGATGCGCCGCGGTCATCTTGTACATGTCGTAGAGCTCGCCGCTCGAAGTCTTCTGGCCGTGGAACTTCTTGCCGTACCAGCTCGCGAGGCCGCGCTGCTTGAACGGCTGGACCGACGTGAGCGGCGTGTAATTCTTGCCGAGCGCGCTGTAGGGGCGATTGGCGAACTTGTTCAGCGGCTCGACGCGCGGCGTCGCGTCGGCGATGCCGTCGAGGTTCGCCGGCGGCTTTTCGTGCGGGCCGTCGTCCTTGTAGTAGCCGCCTTTGCGGTCGGTCGACGCGCAGGCGGCCAGGAACACGAGCGCCAGTGCGACGCTAAGGCCCTTCATCCCTCGTAGACGACGTTGCCGGCCACGATCGTGGCGCGTACCTTGCCCTGCAGCTCATAGCCGATGAACGGCGTGTTCTTGCCCTGGCTCTTCAACGCCTCGGCGCTCACCCGGAACGAGGCTTGCGGATCGAACAGAACGAGATCGCCGGGCGCGCCGGCCGCGAGCCGGCCGGAGCTCGTGCCGAGAATGCGCGCCGGCTCGGCGGTGATGCGCGAGAGCGTCTGCGCGAGACTCAGCTTGCGCGTCGCGCCCCACTTCAAGGTGAGCGGCAGCAGCAGCTCGAGGCCGGTGGCGCCGGCTTCGGCCTCGGCGAACGGCAGGTGCTTGCCGTCCTCGTCCACCGGGGTGTGGTCGGAGCAAACGCAGTCGATCGCGCCGTCGGCGAGCGCCTGCGACAACGCGTCGCGATCGCGCGGGCTGCGCAGCGGCGGCTCGAGGCGGCAGTTCGGATCGAAGTAGCCCAGATCGCGATCGCAGAGGTGCACATGGTGGATGCCGACGTCGCAGCTCACCGGCAATCCCTCCTTCTTCGCCGCGCGCATCATCTCCACCGCGCCGGCGCTGGAGAGGCGACAGACGTGCACGCGGGCGCGCGTCGCGCGCACCAGCTCGAGCAGCGTGGCGAGCGCGATCGTCTCGGCAAACGCCGGGATTCCCGGCAGGCCGAGGCGCGTCGCGACATCGCCGTCGTGCGAGACGCCGTTCTTCGCCAGCCATGCGTCCTCGACGCGCAGCCAGACCGAGAAGCCGAAGGTCGCGGCGTATTGCAGCGCGCGCCACAGCACCTGCGTGTCGGCGAGCGGCACGTTCGCCTGCGAGAACGCGACGCAGCCGGCGTCGGCGAGCAGGCCCATTTCGGTCAGCGCCTCGCCCTGCAGCTTCACCGTCAGCGCACCGACCGGATAGACCCGCGCCCGCTCGAGCGACTTGGCGCGCCGGCGCAGCATGTCGACCAGCCCCGGCTCGTCGAGCGGCGGGTCGGTGTCCGGCGGGCAGGCGAGGCTCGTCACGCCGCCGGCAACCGCGGCGTCCATCTCCGAGGCGAGCGTCGCCTTGTACTCGAGGCCGGGCTCGCGCAACCGTGCCGAGAGATCGATGAGACCCGGCGCGACGACGAGGCCTTTTGCGTCGATGACCTTGTCCGCCTTGCCGCCCTCGTTCGAGATCTTGCCGTCGACGATGAAGACATCGCCGGCCCCGTCCTTGCCGCTCGCCGGATCGATCACGCGCCCGTTCTTGATGTGAAGGCGCATCAGTTACCCGCCACGATGCTCATCACGGCCATGCGCACCGCGATGCCGAAGGTGACCTGCGGCAGGATCACCGAGTGCGGGCCGTCGGCGACGCTGGAATCGATCTCGACGCCGCGGTTCATCGGCCCCGGGTGCATGACGATCGCGTCCTTGCGCGCGAGCGCGAGCTTGTCCGAGGTCAGGCCGTAGTGCTTGAAGAATTCCTGCGCCGAGGGCAGCAGCGCCCCGCGCATGCGCTCGTTCTGCAGCCGCAGCATCACCACCACGTCGGCGTCCTTGAGCCCCGCTTTCATGTCGTGGAAGACGCGCACGCCGAGCGCCTCGACGCCGGCCGGCATCAGCGTGTAGGGGCCGATGACACGCACCTCCGGTGCGCCGAGGGTGGTGAGGCCGTGGATCAGCGAGCGCGCGACCCGCGAGTGCAGCACGTCGCCGACGATCGCCACCGTCAGCTTGCTGAAGTCCTTCTTGTAATGGCGGATGGTGAAAAGGTCGAGCAGCCCCTGCGTCGGGTGCGCGTGGCGGCCATCGCCGGCGTTCACCACGTGCTCGTGCGGCTTGACGTGCCGGGCGATGAGGAACGGCGCGCCCGAGGAGGCGTGGCGCACGACGAAGATGTCGGCGTGCATCGCCGAGAGGTTCGCCACCGTATCGAGCAGCGACTCGCCCTTGGTCGCCGACGAGACGGCGATGTTGAGGTTGATGACGTCGGCCGAGAGCCGCTTCGCGGCGATCTCGAAGGTGGTTCGTGTCCGGGTCGAAGGCTCGAAGAAGAGATTGAAGACGCTCTTACCGCGCAAGAGCGGCACCTTCTTCACCTCGCGCTCGGTGACGCCGGCGAACGATTCCGCGGTGTCGAGGATCTGCACCAGGATCTCGCGCGGCAACCCCTCGATGGAAAGCAGGTGCTGCAGCTCGCCGTTTTCGTTCAGCTGGGGGTTACGCTGCACGGTCGCTCTCCAGCGCGAGCGCGAGCTTGCCCGCGTCGTCGCGTTTCAGGCGCAGCCGCATGCCTTCAGGCACTTCCACCTTAGCGCCGACGTGCTGCGCGCAGATCGGCAGCTGCCGGCCGCCGCGGTCGGCGAGGACGACCAGGGAAATGCTCGCCGGGCGTCCGTAGTCGAACAACTCGTTCATCGCCGCCCGCACCGTGCGGCCGCTGTAGAGAACGTCGTCGACCAGCAGCAGCTCCGCGCCGTTCACGTCGAAGGGGATGGTGGTGCGCTTGGGATCGTGCTTCAGGCCCCGCGCCGCGTAGTCGTCGCGGTAGAAGGCGATGTCCATCAGCCCCAATGGTTTTTCGATGCGCAATTCCTTGTGGAGCCTCTCGGCGAGCCAGACTCCGCCGGTATAGAGCCCGACCATGGCGGTCTTCGGCCCGATCCGCGGCTTCAGCTCGCGCACCAGATCCTGGCAGAGCTTTTCGGTGTCAGGCAGCTTGGTCAAAGTACTGCTCCAGGATGAGTTGGGCGGCCACCGAATCGACCGGCTTCTTCTTTGCGCCGCGCAGCCGGCTCTCAGCCTCGACGGAGGTGAATCGCTCGTCGACGCGAGCCACCGGCAGGCGGAAACTTCCTTCGAGGCGCCGCGCGAACTTCTCGACTTTTTTCGCCAGCGGGTGCTCGCCCGCTTCGCGCACCGGCAGGCCGACGACGAGGCGCGTCGGGCGCCATTCCTTCACCAGGGAATGGATTTCCTCGAAGCTCGAGATCGCGTGCAGTGGATGAGCCGTTTTCAGCTCGGGCTCTCCGACGGCAACTCCAATACGCTTGAGACCGAAGTCGAAGGCGAGGACGGTGCCTTTGTCAGGCATGCCCTGCCGAATCCTGCAGCCGCGCGTAGTCGACGCCGAGCAGCTCCATCGCCGCCGGCAGGCGCTCTTCCGAAGGCGTGTCGAAGATGATGCCGTCGCGCGCCTCCACGGTCAGCCAGGCGTTCTGCGACAGCTCGTGCTCGATCTGTCCGGGCGACCAGCCGGCGTAGCCAAGCGTCACCAGCATCCGCTCGGGCCCTTCGCCGCGGCCGACCGCTTCGAGGATGTCCTTGGAGGTGGTGAGCCCGATCAGATCGCGGACCCGCAGCGTCGACTGCCAGTCGCCGGCGGGCGCGTGCAGCACGAAGCCGCGATCGGTCTGCACCGGGCCGCCGAAATAGATCGGCGCGTCGGCGCTCTTGCGGTCGGGCATCTGCATCGACAGGCGCTCGAACAGCGCCTTCAGCGTCATGTCGATCGGCCGGTTGACGACCAGGCCGAGCGCGCCCTGGTCGTTGTGCTCGCAGATGTACGTCAGGGTCTTGGAAAAGTACGGATCGGCCATGCTGGGCATGGCGATCAGGAAGTGATGCGTCAGATTGACCGAGGACACACTACCCCGGAATTTTACAGCATCAGATCTCGACCATCTCGAAATCTTCCTTGCGGGCGCCGCATTCCGGGCAGGTCCAGTTCATCGGCACGTCGTCCCAGCGCGTGCCGGGCGCGATGCCCTCGTCGGGCAGGCCCGCCGCCTCGTCGTAGACGAAGCCGCAGATCAGGCACATCCACGTCTTGTACTGCACTTGGTTCTCGGTCATAAATTGGGGCGCATATTAACCCATGCCGCCACTCGTTCTGACCTTCGCCGCATCCGATCCAACCGGGGGAGCCGGTCTGCAGGCGGATCTGCTCACCCTCGCCGCGCTCGGCTGCCACCCGCTCTCGGTCGTCACCGGCATCACGGTGCAGGACACGCGCGGCGTCGATTCGCTCGACGCGGTCGAGACCTCGCTGGTCGAGCGCCAGGCGGCGAAGCTGCTCGCCGAAATGAAAGTCTCGGCGTTCAAGCTCGGCGTGCTCGGCTCGGCGGCGAATGCGCGCGCCATCGCCGCGATCGTGTCGCGCCACCCGAGCGTGCCGCTCGTGCTCGATCCGGTGCTCGCTTCGGGGCGCGGCGATCCGCTCGCGAGCGAGGAGCTGATCGCGGTGCTGCTCGCGGATCTCGTGCCGCGCGCCACGCTGGCGACACCGAACAGCATCGAAGCGCAACGCCTGGGCGGCAGCCGCGCCCTCCTCGAGCGCGGCTGCAAGTACGTCCTCGTCACCGGCACGCATGACGCGACGAAGGACGTCGTAAATGTGCTCCACGACAAGCGCGGCAAGGTGCGCGAGGACCGCTGGCCGCGCCTGCCAGGCAGCTATCACGGCTCGGGCTGCACGCTCGCTTCCGCTATCGCCGCAAAGCTCGCGCACGGCCTCGAGATCGGCGAAGCGGCGCGCGCCGCGCAGGATTTCACCTGGCGATCACTCTCCGCGGGTTTTCGCCCGGCGGAGGGGCAATTCGTCCCCTGGCGCAAGTGAGAGGCCTGTACGCCATCACGCCGGAAGGGCCGGATCTCGTCGCCAAAGTTCGCGCCGCGCTCGAGGGCGGCATCGCGCTGCTTCAATACCGCCGCAAGGGTGGCGCACGCACCGAGGCCGACGCGATCGCGCGGCTGGCGAGGGAATTTCAGGTTCCGCTGGTCGTGAACGACGACGTCGAGCTGGCGCTCGCCCTCGACGCCAGTGGCGTACATCTGGGTCGGGACGATGGCGATCTTGTCGCCGCCCGAAAAAAATTGAAAGACAGGATCCTCGGCGCTTCATGCTATGACCGGCTGGATCTCGCGCGTGCAGCGGTCGCCGCCGGCGCCGACTACGTCGCGTTCGGCAGCGTCTTCGCCTCGCCGAGCAAGCCCGGTGCGGTACGTGCGCCGCTCTCGCTCTTCAAGAACGATCTCGGCGTGCCGAAATGCGCCATCGGCGGCGTCACGCTCGCCAATGCGCCGCAGCTCATTGCCGCGGGCGCGGATCTGCTGGCGGTGATCTCCGATCTGTTCGACGCGCCCGATATCGCCGCGCGCGCCCGCGCGTATGCGAAACTCTTCGCATGAAGAACGACGAGCTTTTCGCGCGCGCGCGCAAGTTGATCCCGGGCGGCGTCAACTCTCCGGTACGCGCCTTCGGCGCGGTCGGCGGCACGCCGGTGTTCTTCGCACGCGCCGCCGGCGCCCACCTCTGGGACGTGGAAGGCAAGCGCTACGTCGACTACGTGGGTTCCTGGGGACCGATGGTCGCGGGCCACAGCCATCCCGCGGTCGTCGCCGCCGTCCAGGCGGCGGCAGCGAACGCGCTCTCGTATGGCGCGCCTACGCAGGCCGAGGTCGAGCTCGCCGAGACGCTTTGCCGCCTCGTCCCTTCGCTCGAATCAGTGCGTCTGGTTTCCTCCGGCACCGAGGCGACGATGACCGCCATCCGCCTCGCGCGCGGCTTCACCGGCCGCAGCACCATCGTCAAGTTCGAAGGCTGCTATCACGGCCATGCCGACGCGCTCCTCGTGAAGGCCGGTTCGGGCGCGCTCACCTTCGGCAATCCGAGCTCGGCCGGTGTGCCCGCTGAAGTCGTCGCGCATACCGCGGTGCTGAGCTACAACGACGTGGCGGGGGTGAAGGCGTTCTTCGCGAAGAACGGCAAGAGCGTTGCGGCAATCATCGTCGAACCGGTTGCGGGCAACATGAATCTCGTGCTGCCGGCGTCGGGCTTCCTCGAGACGCTGCGCGAGGAATGCACCCGCCACGGCGCGCTGCTGATCCTCGACGAGGTGATGACCGGCTTTCGCGTCGCGCTCGGCGGCGCGCAGGCGCGCTTCGGCATCAAGCCCGACCTCACCACGCTCGGTAAGGTGATCGGCGGCGGCCTGCCGGTGGGCGCTCTCGGCGGCCGGCGCGAAATCATGGACAAGCTCGCGCCGCTCGGCCCGGTCTATCAGGCCGGGACGCTTTCCGGCAATCCGGTCGCGGTCGCGGCGGGGCTCGCGACGCTGCGGCTCGTCGAGCAGTCCGGCTTCCAGGAGCGGATCGAGGGGACCACGCGCCTGCTCGTCGAGGGTCTCGTCGCCGAAGCGAAGAAGGCCGGCGTCGCATTCTCGGCGCAGTCGATCGGCAGCATGTTCGGCGTCTATTTCCGCACGGCCCCGCCGAAGGACTTCGCCGAGGTCATGCAGTGCGACAAGGCACGCTTCAACCGCTTTTTCCACGCCATGCTCGAGCGCGGCGTGTATCTGGCTCCGTCCGCTTATGAGGCAGGCTTCGTCTCCGCCGCGCACGGCTCCGCCGAGATCGACGCGACGCTCGCCGCCGCGCGCGGCGCGTTTGCGACCTAGATCAGCAGGAGGGTCGCCAGCCCGAGGAAGATGAAGAACCCGCCGGAATCGGTGCAGGCGGTGATCAGCACCGAGGAGCCGACGGCGGGATCGCGGTCGAGCTTCCAGCGGACCCAGGGAATCGCCACCCCCATCAGCGCGGCGAGCTCGAGGTTGAGCAGCATCGCCAGCGCGAGTACGCCGCCGAGGGCGACGTTGCCGTAGAGCACGTAGGCGATGACGCCAAGCATGACGCCCCACACCACGCCGTTCAGCGCCGCCACGCCGAGCTCCTTGGCGAGCAGCTTTCGCCAGTAGTGCGTCTGGATCTGTCCGAGCGCGAGGGCGCGAACGATCATGGTGATGGTCTGGTTGCCCGAGTTGCCGCCGATGCCGGCGACGATCGGCATCAGCGCCGCTAGCGCGACGAGGTGCACGATCGAGTCCTCGAACGCGCCGATCACGCGCGAGGCGATGAAGGCGGTGACGAGATTCACCGCCAGCCACGCCCAGCGGTTCTTGAAGCTGTCGAGCACCGGGGCGAAGACGTCTTCTTCCTTCGTCAAGCCGCCTTCGGCGAGCTGCGTCTCCGCGCTTCGTGCACGGATGTGGTCGACCACCGCGTTCACCGTCAGCCGGCCGATCAGCCGCCCGTCGCCATCCACGACCGGCGCCGAGACGAGGTCGTAGCGCTCGAAGGCGCTCGCCGCCTCGCTCGCCGCGTCTTCCGGCTTGAGGCGCAGCCCCTCGCGCACGGTGACGCGCGCGACGTCGATGTCGAGATCGGTGACGATGAGGCGCGCGAGCGGCAGCGTGCCCTTCAGCACCTGGTAGCGGTCGACGACGAACAGCTGGTCGGTGTGGCCCGGCAGCTCGTCGAGGCGGCGCAGGTAGCGCGTCACCGCTTCCAGCGTGACGTCGTCGCGCACCGTGACGTGCTCGAAGTCCATCAGCGCGCCGACGCTGCCTTCGGCATAGGAAAGCGCGGCGCGCAGCTGCTCGCGCTCCTCGGCCGAGAGCGATCGCACCACCTCTTCGATCACTGCCGGCGGCAGGTCGCCGGCGATGTCGGCGAGCTCGTCGGCCTCCAGCGTCTCGGCGGCGGCGACCAGCTCGCGCGAGTCCATGCTCGCGATCAGCGACTCGCGCACCGCCTCCGAGACCTCGACCAGGATCTCGCCGTCGCGGTCGGCCTTGACCAGATCCCACACCGCCAGGCGCTCCTCCGGCGGCAGGGCTTCGAGCAGATAGGCGATGTCGGCGGGATGCAGCGCATCGAGCGTGGCGCGCAGTCCGGTGCCCTTGCCGGCGAGCAGCGCCTGGATCTCGCGCAGCCTTTCCTGCAACTCCTCGGTTTCGAGGCGAGTGCGCGCTTCGCTGGTCGTCACGGGATCTGCGCGCCTTCCTTGTTCATGCGGGCGAGGATAGTCGCAGCCCGGCCGTCGATGTAGGGCGTGGTGCGGCCGCGGACGTAGCGCCGGGGGCTCGGCAGGATCGCGGCGAGCCAGGCGCCCTGTTCTGCAGTCAGCCCGGATGCGGAGACGCCGAAGTGATGACGCGCCGCCGCCTCGGCGCCGAAGATGCCGTCGCCCCACTCCGCGACGTTGAGATAGAGCTCGAGGATGCGGCGCTTGGTCATGGTTTGCTCGAGCATCCAGGTGATGATCGCCTCCTGGCCCTTGCGCAGCCAGGAGCGCTCGCCGGAGAGAAACAGGTTCTTGGCGAGCTGCTGGCTGATGGTCGAGGCGCCCGCCACCACCCTGCCCTCGCGCTGGTTCTTCGCCATCGCCTCCTGGATCGCTTCCCAGTCGAAGCCCTCGTGGTCGAGGAACTTCGCGTCCTCGGCGACGACGACGGCGCGCTTCAGGTGGATGGAGATCCGGTCATAGGGCACCCACGCCTGCTCGAGCTTCATGCTCGGGCGCGCGGCGAGACGGCTTTCCATGAATGCCGTGGTCTCCGGGTGGTAGCGGGACCAATAGAAGATGTGGCTGTAGAACCAGAGCTGCGCGATGAGGAAGGCGATCAGCAGCGCGCCGACGCTGTAGAAGAACCCCTTCCCGAGGGCGCGCCAGAAGCGCCTAGCGGCCACGCAGCTCCTGCAGCACGCTGCGCGTTTCCGGCCTGACGCCGTGCCAGACGAGGAACGACTCGGCCGCCTGCTCGACCAGCATGCCGAGGCCGTCGCTCGTGCGCACACCCGCGGCTCGCGCCGCGGCGAGAAACGGCGTGTCGCGGCCGTAGACCATGTCGTAGGCGAGCTTCGCTTTGGCCAGTACGCCGGGCGGCAGCACGGGTGCATCGTCCGCCAGCCCGGCCGAGGTCGCATTGACGATGAGATCGAAGCCGGGCTCGAGCGCCGCGTATCCGCTCGTGGAAACGCCGGCAAAGCGCGCCGCGATCTCCTTCGCACGCATCTCGGTCCGGTTGGCGATGGTCAGTGCGGCGACACCAGCTTCGAGAAGCGCCCCGACAACGCCTTGAGCAGCCCCGCCCGCTCCCATGACCAGGACACGCCTGCCCGGCAATTCCGCGCCGAGGTCCCGGACCAGGCCCACGCCATCGGTGTTGTCACCGAAAACGTCGGCTCCGAACGTAATGGTGTTCACGGCGCGCGCCTGGCGCGCGCGAGGACTCAACTCCTTGCAGTAGCGGAACGCGTCTTCCTTGAACGGCAGCGTGACATTGAGGCCTCTGCCACCGCCGGCGCGGAACGCCTCCGCGGCGCGCTCAAATCCGCCGAGCGGCGCCTCGATCAGCCCGTAGTCGACGTCCTGCCGGGTCGCCGCGGCGAATCGTGCGTGGATCCAGGGCGATTTCGAATGCGCCACCGGCTGGCCGATGACGGCGTAGCGCTCGCTCATGAGCGCCTACTCGGTCCAGATCTTGTCGCCCTGCCCGAAGAACCAGGTGCGGGTGATCACCAGCAGGTCGGTGTCGCGGCGGATGTTGGGCGGGAAAGGGGCGAACGGGGTCGCCATCTTCACGATCTTGAACGCGGCGGCGTCGAGCGCCTTCAGCCCCGAGGAGCGGTCGAGCTCGATCGACTCCACCGAACCGTCGGGGCGGATGGTGACGGTGAGGCGCAGGTTGCCGTAGAGCTTGCCGCGCGCCTCGGCCGGAAAGTTCAGCGTGCCGATGCGCTCCACCCGGACGCGCCAGTCGTCCTCGTACTGCGCGAAGCGGTACTCGGCGGCGCTCGCGCCGATGAACTGCTTGCGCGGGCGCTTCTGGTATTCGTCGAAGCGCTTGTCGATCTGCGCCTGCAGCCGCATCGCCGCAAGCGCGAGGTCGGCCAGGTCGCGGCCGGTCGTCTGTCCGGCGGGGTCATCGCTCGGCGCAGGCTGCTCGGCCGCTTTCGGCACCCGCATCTCGGATTCGCGCGTCTGCGCGAGGACCTCGCGCTGCTGTACCTGGAGCTCCTTCGCGCGCCGCTGTGCGGCGGCGAAGTCCTTGCCCGGATTCTTCGGCTCGGTGACCGGCAGCGGCGTGCGCGCGCGGCGACGCTCGTCGACATTGCCGCCCCGGTCGAGGTTCGCCTGCGCGAGCAGCTCGGCGTTCGTCGCTCGCTCGCGCGTCTTCGCGTTAACCAGCACCACTTCGAGTGGCTGTGCGGTCTGCTTCCAGAGCAACGCGTCGGGCAACTGGAAATGCACGGCCATGAGGACCGCGTGGACCGCGAGAGAGATGCCGACCGCCGCGCCAAGCACGCGGTCTTGACCGAGAAAGGGCATGGACAACTTCAACTTAGCGTCCCCTCACTTCGACTTAACCTTACATCAATTTCCCAAGTCTTTCATATTCTAGGCTTTTCATCCATCCCCTCGGACGATCCAGCCGGGCCGTTGCCGAGAATTTCACGAAATGCGCATGACACATTACGCTCGATCAGGTCGACCGCCTTGATCTCGAGCGACACGTGCGTCCCGGGATCGAGCGGCGGCAGCGAGGGCACGCGCACGACGAGCGGCAGCCCGTCGAAGCGGGCCAGACTTTCGCGCACCACCGTTGCCGGGATCGTGCTGACGCCCTCTTGCACGAGCCAGCGCAGGCTCCAGTAGTCCTCCATCGCGCGCTGGTGCTCGTCGAAGCGCGTGGCGGTGATCTCGAACGCCCGCAGCGCGCTGAGCAGGCCGTCGGAATTGCGGGCGAAGGGCGGCCGGCGCCCGCTCAGGGCAGCGATGAGCTGCCACTGGTTGACGAGGTCGACGTAACGGCGAAGCGGCGAGCTCATCCAGGCGTAGCAGGCGACGCCCAGGCCTTCGTGTGCCTCGGGATGCACGCTGAAGCGGACCTTGCCCGTCGTCTGCACCCGGTAGATGGCGGCGACGTCGCGCTCGGCGAGCAGGCCGCCCCAGGACGAGTTAGCGAAGATCATCATCTCCGAGACCAGCTTGTCGAGCGGCGAGCCGCGTCGCCGAGGCACGATCCGCACCCTCCCCTCCTCGACGTAAAAGCTGTAGTCCGGCACCGTGCTCGAGACGCTCGGCTTGCCGCGCTTCGCCTCCAGGAGCCCGGCGACGCGCCACAGATCGCGCAACTCCGCCTCGAATGCGAGCCCGCAGCTCGCGCCGGATTCGAACGCCTGGTTGAGCGTGTCGTACTGGGCGTGACGAAGGTTGGCGGCGATCGGGATGCGCTCGACGCGGCTGTGCGGCGCACCGATCGTGCCGTCGGCTGCGACGTCGAAATAAACCGAGACCGCCGGCTGCTCGCTGCCGTGATCGAGCGAGTAGCTCGCGACCACGTCCTCCGGGAGCATGGTGAACTTCCGGCCCGGCATGTACGCCGTCGAGAGCCGCGCGCGGGCGATCGCGTCGAGCGGCGAGCCCGGGGTGATGCCAAGCCCCGGCGCGGCGATATGGATACCGACGCGCACGCCGTCGCCGCGCCGCTCGAGCGAGAAGGCATCGTCGATCTCGGTGGTGCCGACGTCGTCGAGACTGAAAGCCCGAACCGCCGCGAGGGGCAAGCCGCCAGGCGCCGGCGACAGCTCGTGCGCTGGAAAACCGGTGCCCTGCGGAAAGAACTCGTGCAGGAAGCGCTTCAGGTGATAGTCGTGGCTATCGGTCAGCAGGCCGCAGCGCTCGAAAAGCTTCGCCGGCACGAGGCAGGTCTCGCGGCAGGCCTGCTCGAGGGCCTTCGCCTCCGGCTGGTTGCCGTCGGGCGCGTAGAGCAACTTGTCGCGCAGCGCGGCGATCTCCGGCGGGCATTCGCCGCGCGCCAGCATCGCCGCCCAGATGCCGATCTGCTCCTGCTGGCGCTTCTTCTTCTCGATCGAGGCGAGCGCGAGCTTGAGGGTCTCCTCGGGCGCAGCCTGGAAGCGCCCCCTCCCCCGCCGATAAAAATGCATCGGCGCACCGTGCAGCTTCATCAGCACGCCGGCGGATTCGACCGGGGTCGGCGCGCGACCGACGTACTCGCGAGCCAGATCCTGGAAGGCGAACTCGGTCTTGCTGCTGACCTGCCAGAGGAACTCGGTGTCCAGCCCCGAGGCGAACTGACGCGCCTGCTCGAGGAGCTCGGCGCCGCCCGGCCGCTCGAACGTGAGCAGCACCTGCGTCGCCTTCACCTTGGCGCGCCGTCCGTGCTGCGTCTCGACCTGGAACGAAGCGGGCGCTTCGCCCAGCACCGCGCCGACCTTCAGGTCCCCTCCCTCCTCGTAGAGAAGCTGCATGCTCAGGCGGCGAAGTCGACGATGCGCGCGAGATGTTCGGGAAAGCTTTGCAGGCTGTGATCGCCACCAGGAATCACGACCTGCTGCGCACCGGCGTAGCGCTCGATCGCGCGCCGATAGTCGAGCACTTCGTCGCCGGTCTCGACCAGCAGGAGATAGCGCTCGGGCGTTATGCGCGGCCTGTAGAGGTCCTGCCATGCCTTCAGGTACGCCTCGGTGAGCTCGTAGGGCTCGCCGGTGTGGAGGTTCTTCTGCGGTCCAAGGTAGGCACGCAGGCCGACGTGCGGATCGATCGCCGGATTGATCAGCACCGCGCGCGCGCCGTGCTTCTCCGCCATGTAGGTGGCGTAAAAGCCGCCCAGCGAAGAGCCGACAAAACAGGCGTCGGCCATCGCCTCGATGGCGCGCACCGCTTCGGCGGGATGCGACGGCAGGTCGGGACAGGCGTACTGCGCACCCAGGCCGCGCGTTTCCAGGTAACGGCCCAGCACCTGCGCCTTGTGCGACTGCGCAGAGGAATTAAACCCGTGCAGATAGACGATCAAGCAGTTTCTCGTGAATGCCGCCGAATCCGCCGTTCGACATCACCAGGACATGATCGCCCGCACGCGCTTCGGCCTTGATCGCGTCGACCAGCCTCGCCAGATCGTCGATGCAACGCGCGCGCTCGCCCATCTTCCCGAACACCGCGGCCGCGTCCCAGCCGAGCCCCGACGTATAGACGAAGGTGCGATCGGCGTCTTTCAGGCTATCGGGCAGCTCGTCCTTCAGCACGCCGCGCTTCATGGTGTTGGAGCGCGGCTCGAGCACGGCGAAGATCCGCCCGCGGCCGACACGCCGTCGCAGGCCCTCGAGGGTCGTGCGAATCGCCGTCGGATGGTGGGCGAAGTCGTCGTACACAGTAACGCCGCCCGCCTCTCCGCGTACCTGCATGCGCCGTCGCACGCCGGAAAAGCTGCTAAGCGCGGCAATGCCTTCCGCCGGTTCGACGCCGGCGTGCCGCGCGGCGGCCAGCGCGGCGAGCGCGTTCAGCCGGTTGTGCGCGCCGAACTGCGTCCAGCTCACCCGGCCGAGCGCCCTTCCTTGCCACGCCACTTCGAAACCCCCTTGCTCATCCGGCTCGCCCGCCTGCCACCCTTGAGGGGTGCCGAAGTACTCGATCGGGGTCCAAGCTCCGACCTTCAGTACCCGCTCCAGCGCAGGGTCGTTGCCGTTAGCGACGATGAGGCCGGACTTTGGCACAGTCCGCACGAAGTGGTGAAATTGCCGTTCGATCGCCGCAAGATCGTCGAAGATGTCTGCATGATCGAACTCAAGATTATTGAGAACGGCGGTCCTTGCCCGGTAATGCACGAATTTGGAGCGCTTGTCGAAAAACGCGGTGTCGTACTCGTCCGCCTCGATGACGAAGTACTTACTTTGGGTAAGGCGGGCGGATACCGGGAAGTCGACGGGAACCCCGCCAATGAGAAACCCTGGCTGCTTGCCGGCCCGCTCGAGGACCCAGGCGAGCATGGTCGACGTCGTCGTCTTGCCGTGGGTGCCGGCGACCGCCAGCACATGCCGCCCCAGAAGCACCTCGTCCGCCAGCCATTGCGGGCCCGAAACGTAGCGCTCGCCGCGATCGAGGATCGCCTCCATGAGCGGATTGCCGCGGGTGACGACGTTGCCGATCACCCAGACGTCGGGCTTGAGCGAGATCTGCTCGGCGCCGAAGCCCTGGATCAGCTCGATGCCGAGCGCGGCGAGCTGCTCGCTCATCGGCGGATAGACGTTCGCATCGCAGCCGGTGACGCGGTAGCCGGCGGCCTTCGCGATGGCGGCGACTCCACCCATGAACGTGCCGCAGATGCCGAGGATGTGGAGATGAGCCGCCATGGAAGGACGGAGATTCTATGATTGAATTCCGGGCGTGAGCCGCAAGACCGGAATGCGCGCGCAGATCGCTGCGGCCGCTGCCCGCCTCATGGCCGAGGACGGCATCGACGATTTCGCGCTTGCCAAGCGAAAGGCGGCACGCACCCTCGGCGCGGCCGACAGCGAAGCGCTGCCCGGCAACGACGAGATCGAAGCGGAATTGCGCGCCTATCTCGCCCTCTACCAGGCCGAGGAGCATCCACAGCTCGTCGCGGAGCTGCGCGCGGTCGCCCTCGACGCGATGCGCGCGCTCGAGCAGTTCCACCCCTATCTCACCGGCCCGGTCCTGAAAGGGATCGCCGGCCCCTACGCAGCGATCGAGCTGCAGCTCTTCCCCGAGAGCGCGAAGGAGCTGGAAATCTTCCTGCTCGACCGCGGCGTCGCTTTCGAAACCCAGGAGACGCGCCGCTATTCGGGCGACCACGCGCGCGCCGTCAGCGTCTTCACGCTGCTCTGGCAGGACTGCCCGCTCAAGCTCTCGGTCTTCGATCCCCGTGACGAGCGCGTCGCGCTGAAGACTTCTCAGGCCGGACGGGTCATGGAGCGGGCGGGAATCCCGGAGTTGGCGGCGCTGCTAGGCGATGCAGCGGCGTGAGGCGATCCTGCTCGGAGCGGTCGGCTCCGTCGCGCTGGCCGCCGGAGCACTGGTTGGTGCGCTAGGAATCCAGTCGTCGAGCGGGGCAGCGAAGCTCCTGTCGGCATCATTTCCGGATCTGTCGGGTCGCCTGCGGCGGCTGAGCGAATGGCAGGGCAGGGTGGCGCTCTTCAACTTCTGGGCAACCTGGTGCGCGCCGTGCCGCGAAGAAATACCGCTTCTGGGCGCTACGAGCCGGAAATACGGCTTCCCGGTCATTGGAATCGGTATCGATACCGCTGACAAAATACGTGAATTTGCTGCTAACTACGCCGTACGGTACGCAATGCTGATTTCTGGTCCAGAAGCCATTCCGCTGATGAAAGCGATGGGGAATTCACCTGGCGGCCTGCCCTTCAGCGTGCTCCTCGATCGCCAAGGTCGCCTGGCCCACCGCAAGCTCGGGGCGTTCTCCAGGCCGGAGTTGGAGGGGATAGTGGGTCCATTGTTACGATAAGATGCCGCCTTCTCCGGCGAAAAGACGCCAAATCCCATGGATCTACGCAAGCTCAAGAAGTTGATTGACCTCGTGCAGGAGTCCGGCATTGCCGAGCTCGAGATCACCGAGGGCGAGGAGAAGGTCAAGATCGTCAAAGGCGGGGTGGTAAGCGCTACTCCCGTCATGGCGATCGCCGCCCCGGCGGCTTCAGCTCCGCCCGCGGCCCATGCTGCGGCACCTGCGGGCGCACCGCCCGCCGCTCCGGAGGCAGCACCCGCGGTCGAGGGGCACGTGGTCAAGGCGCCGATGGTCGGCACCTTCTACCGCTCGCCATCGCCCGACGCGAAGGCTTTCGTCGAGGTCGGCCAGGCGGTAAAGGAGGGCGAGGTGATCTGCATCATCGAGGCGATGAAGCTGATGAACGAGATCGATTCCGACGCCGCCGGCACGGTGAAGGCGATCCTGGTCGAGAACGGCCAGCCCGTCGAGTACGGCCAGCCGCTCTTCATCCTCGGCTAGATGTTCGAAAAGATCCTGATCGCCAACCGCGGCGAGATCGCGCTGCGCATCCAGCGCGCGTGCCGCGAGATGGGCATCCGCACGGTGGTCGTGCACTCCGAGGTCGACACCGAGGCGAAATACGTCAAGCTCGCCGACGAGTCGGTCTGCATCGGCCCGGCGCCCGCGGCGGCGAGCTACCTGAACGTCCCGGCGATCATCAGCGCCGCCGAGGTGACCGACGCCGAGGCGATCCACCCCGGCTACGGCTTTCTCGCCGAGAACGCCGATTTCGCCGAGAAGGTCGAGCGCTCGGGGTTCGTCTTTATCGGCCCGCGGCCGGAAAACATCCGCCTGATGGGCGACAAGGTGAGCGCCAAGCAGGCGATGATCAAGGCCGGGGTGCCGTGCGTGCCCGGCTCCGAGGGCGCGCTGCCGGAGGATCCGAAGGAGATCGTGCGCATCGCGCGCAAGGTCGGCTATCCCGTGATCATCAAGGCATCGGGTGGCGGCGGCGGCCGCGGCATGCGCGTGGTGCACACCGAGGCGGCGCTGCTCAACGCGGTCAACATGACGCGCACCGAGGCGCAGGCGGCGTTCGCCAACCCGGTCGTCTATCTGGAGAGGTATCTCGAGCAGCCGCGCCATATCGAGATCCAGGTGCTCGCCGACGAGCACAAGAACTGCGTGCACCTTTTCGAGCGCGACTGCTCGCTGCAGAGGCGCCACCAGAAGGTGCTGGAGGAAGCCCCGGCGCCGGAGCTGCCGGCGAAGCTGCGCGACAAGATCGGCGAGCGCTGCGCCGAGGCCTGCCGCAAGATGAACTACCGTGGCGCCGGCACCTTCGAGTTCCTCTACCAGGAGGGCGAGTTCTTCTTCATCGAGATGAACACCCGCATCCAGGTCGAGCATCCGGTGACTGAAATGATCACCGGCATCGACATCGTCCAGGAGCAGATCCACGTCGCCGCCGGGCACAAGCTGCGCTTCCGGCAGAAGGACATCGAGGTGCGCGGCCATGCCATCGAATGCCGGATCAACGCCGAGGATCCTTATCGCTTCACGCCCTCGCCGGGAAAGATCACTTCCTACCACCCGCCCGGCGGTCCCGGCATCCGCGTCGACTCGCATGTCTACCAGGGCTACAGCGTGCCGCCCAACTACGACTCCATGGTCGGCAAGCTCATCGCCTACGGCGCGACGCGCGAGCAGGCGATCGCGCGCATGCGCATCGCGCTCTCCGAGATGGTGATCGAGGGCATCCTGACCAACCTGCCGCTGCATCGCGATCTGCTCAACGACACGCGCTTCCTGCGCGGCGGCGTCTCGATCCACTACCTCGAGCAGAAGCTCGCACAGGAGCAGAAGAAGAAGAAATGATGCCCTGGCTCGCCGTCACCCTGGAGCTCGAGGCGGGGGCGGTGGATGCGTTCGGCGACGCGTTGCTCGAGGCCGGCGCGCAATCGGTCTCGCTCGAATCGGGACGCTTGTCCGCGATCCTCGAAGGGCGCGCCGATGCAGCGGCGACGATCGCTGCCGCCGCGCGCTCGTCGGGGATTGCCGCGCCGCGCTTCACCGCGCAGAAGCTGGAAGACCGCGACTGGGTGCGCGCCAGCCAGGCGCAGTTCGAGCCGTTCGCCGTCGGCCGGCTCTGGATCGGCGCGAGCTGGCACGAAGCGCCGTCCGACGGGCGCCGGGTCGTACGGATCGATCCGGGCCTCGCGTTCGGCACCGGCAGCCATCCCACGACCAGACTGGTTTTGCGGTTTCTCGAACAGGGTATTCACGGAGATGAGCGCGTCCTCGACTACGGCTGCGGCTCGGGCATCCTCGCCATTGCCGCGGCGAAGCTCGGCGCCGCGCGGGTCGATGCCGTCGACCTCGATGCGCAGGCGGTCGAGGCCGCAGCCGCGAACGCGACGCTCAACCAGGTCGCGGTGCGCGCGTGCCCACCGGAGGCGCTTCCCCCGGCGCAGTACGATGTCGTCGTGTCGAACATCCTGCTGCAGCCGCTGGTGCTGCTCGCGCCGCTTCTCGCCGCCCGCGTGAAGCCAGGGGGCAGGATCGCGCTCGCCGGCGTACTCGAGTCGCAGGCCGATGAGCTTGCCGCTGCGTATGCGCCGTGTTTCGAGGCGACGGTCGCGCTACGCCTCGACGGCTGGGCGCTGGTCGCGGGAGTTCATGCATGAGCCTCGTCACGCGCTGCCCGGTGTGCGGAACTGCCTTCCGCGTACAGCGCGAGCAGCTGGCGGCGCGCGGCGGCAGAGTCCGCTGCGGCAAGTGCGCCACGGTGTTCGACGGCGTCGCCGCGCTGGTGGAGGAGGGGGACGAGAAGCTGGCGCTCGAGCCCTCGCCGCAGCTCGGCCTGTTCGATCCCTCGCGTCGCGGTCCGCCGCAGGCGATCGAGGACGCGGAAGACCTGCCCCTGCCGCCGTTCATGGCGGAGGAAGCGCCGCTGCGTCGCCACGCCTGGCTCTGGGCGCTCGGCGCGCTCCTCGCGATCGCCGCTCTCGCGGCGCAGACCGTCTATCGCTATCGCGCCGAGCTCGCGGTGCAGGTTCCGGGCGTTCGGCCCCAGCTCGAGAGCGCCTGCCGCGCGCTGCGCTGCCAGATCAGCCTGCCGCGGCGCATCGAGCTGATGAGCATCGAGTCTTCGGACCTGCAGGCCGACCCGCGGCGCGAAGGCATCATCGTTCTCAACGCGGTGCTCCGCAACCGGGCGCGCTTCGCACAGGACTTTCCCGCGCTCGAGCTGACGCTCACCGACGAGGGCGACCGGCCGCTCCTGCGCCGCGTGCTCGGACCGCGCGACTACCTCGATCCTGCCCGCGTGCCGCTGCTCCTCACCGAGGGAATCGGCCCGGGCGGTGAGGCTTCGCTGCGCGTCTTTCTCGATTCGAGCCGCTCGCGCGCCACCGGCTATCGGCTCTATCTCTTCTACCCCTCATGAAAAAGATCCTCGTTACCGGCTCGATCGCCTACGACACCATCATGGTGTTTCCCGATCGCTTCAAGAACCATCTGCTCGCCGACCAGCTGCACATCCTCAACGTGTGCTTCCTCACGCCCGACATGCGGCGCGAGTTCGGCGGCACCGCCGGCAACATCGGCTACAACCTGAAGCTGCTCGGCGAGGCGCCGCTGGTCATGGCCACCGTCGGCGAGGACGTCGGCCCCTATCTCGAGCGCCTGCAGCGTCTGCGCATCGACGCGCGGCTGCTGAAAAAGATACCCGGCCAGTTCACCGCGCAGGCATTCATCACCACCGATCTCGACGACAACCAGATCACCGCCTTCCATCCGGGGGCGATGAACAGCTCGCACGAGAACCACGTGCGGCGCGAGCTCGAAGCCGGCATCGCCATCATCGGCCCCG
>LSTF01000012.1 GCA_001644455.1 Betaproteobacteria bacterium SCGC AG-212-J23 | reverse complement strand
CGCGGTCGCGGGCGAGTACCTGCGCCTGATCGACGGCTTCGTCATCGATCGCGAGGACGAGATCTTCGCCGAGAGCGTGCGCTCGCTCGGCATCGCCGTGCGCCCGACCGCGACCGTGATGCGGACGGAAAGCGACCGCATCTCGCTAGCGCAAACGACGCTCGACTTCGCCGCCGGGCTGCGCGCCACGCGGGCGCTGGAGGCCGAATGAGAAGCGCCGCGCTCTTCCTGGCGCTCCTCGCCGGTAGCGCGCACGCCGACGACCGCGACACCCAGCGCGCGGTCCTGCAGCGCGACCAGCAATCCGCGGAATTCGCCGCTGGCGAGCGCCGCGGCGAGCTCGAAACGCTGCATCAGCGGCAGCAACTCGAGATGTCGGTCAACCCGCAGCCCGCGGACTACCTGCGCGGCAGGATGGCGCAGGACCGCGAGCAGCTTCTCCAGCGGCCGCTACCGCTCCCAGGAGGGCGGCCGGCCCGCCTCGAGGCCATACCGCTGAAGGGCTTCGGCGGCTAGCGGGCTGTCCAGCGCGGCGAGCGCCGCGACGGCGATGTTTTTCGCGTCGACCTCGAAAAACGCACGCAGCGCCGCGCGGGTGTCGCTTCGGCCGAAGCCGTCGGTGCCGAGCGCCACGTATTTCCCAGGCATGTACGGGCGGATGAGATCGGCGACCGCCCTCACATAGTCGCTCGCCGCGATCACGGGCCCCTTGTGCCCCTTGAAGCTCTTCCCGATCCAGCTTTCATCCTTGCCGCCCAGACGCCGGGCGCGCTCGGCGCGCATTCCATCGCGCCTCAGCTCGGTAAACGAGGTGACGCTCCAGATATTGGCGGCGATCTTCCAGTCTTTCTCGAGAAGCTCGGCGGCGGCCATGACTTCTCTCAGAATCGGACCGCTGCCCATCAGCTGCACGCTCGCCTTGTCGTTTTTCTTGAAGAGATACATCCCCTTCAGGACGCCCTCGCTCGCGTCCGGAGGTATCCCGGGATGGTCATAGTTTTCGTTCGTCACCGTGACGTAGTAGAAAACGTCCTCCTGCTCCTCCAGCATCCGCTGCGCGCCATCGCGGACGATGAGCGCCAGCTCCTGCGCAAAGCACGGATCGTAGGCGCGGCAATTCGGCACCGTGCTGGCGACGAGGTGCGATGAGCCGTCCTGGTGCTGCAAGCCTTCACCGGCGAGCGTGGTGCGGCCGGCGGTACCGCCAACGAGGAAGCCGCGCGCGCGCGAATCGGCCGCCGCCCAGACGAGATCGCCGACGCGCTGGAAGCCGAACACCGAGTAGTAGATGTAGAACGGCAGCATCGGCGTGCCGTGCGACGAATACGCGGTCGCGGCGGCGAGCCAGGACGACAGCGCCCCCGCCTCGGTAATACCCTCCTCGAGGATCTGGCCGTCCTTCGCCTCGCGGTAGAAGAGGAGCTCGTCGTGGTCCTCGGGCTCGTAGAGCTGGCCGAGCGCGGAGTAGATGCCGAACTGGCGGAACAGCGTCTGCATGCCGAAGGTGCGCGCCTCGTCGGCGACGATCGGCACCACGCGGTGGCCGAGCTTCTCGTCCTTCATCAGCGCGGCGAGGAGCTGCACGAATGCCATCGTGGTCGACTGGTTGCGCGCCGACGCCGCGAGCGCCGGCACGGCGACCGCCTCGGCTTTCCTTTTCCTCGCCGGCAGGAAGCCGCCGAGCTTCTTCCGTCTTTCCAGCAGGTAGCGGATTTCCGGGCTTCCAGCGTCGGGACGGTAGAAGCGGAGCTGCGCCACGTCCTCGTCGCTGAGCGCCAGCGAGAAGCGATCGCGGAAGGCACGCAGCGCTTCGTCATCGAGCTTCTTCTGCTGGTGGGTGCCCATCTTGCCCTGGCCCCATGTGCCCATCCCGTAGCCCTTCTTGGTTTGCGCGAGGATCACGGTCGGCTGGCCCTCATGGTGCGAAGCGACGTGATAGGCAGCGTAGATCTTCAACGGGTCGTGGCCGCCGCGCTTCAGGCGATCGATGTCGTCATCGCTCATGCCGGCGATCAGCTCGCGCAGCTCGGGGTACTTGTTGAAGAAATGCTCGCGGTTGAATTGCCCGTCGGTCGCGGCGTACGTCTGGAACTCGCCATCGACGGTCTCGTGCAGTCGCTTCAGCAGCACGCCGTCGTGGTCGCGGGCGAACAGCGGATCCCAGTCCGAGCCCCACAGGAGCTTGAGCACGTTCCAGCCCGCGCCGGCGAACAGGCCTTCGAGCTCCTGCACGACCGAGCCGTTGCCGCGCACCGGACCGTCGAGGCGTTGCAGGTTGCAATTGACGACGAAGATCAGGTTGTCGAGGCCATCGCGCGCGGCGAGCGAGAGCCCGGCGAGCGATTCCGGCTCGTCCATCTCGCCGTCGCCGACGAACGCCCAGACCCTCCGCTTCGGCGTCTCGGGGGCTCCTCTCAATATCCCTCTGTGCTCCAGGTAACGCATGAAGCGCGCCTGGTAGATCGCGTTCAAGGGGCCGAGGCCCATCGAGCCGGTCGGAAACTGCCAGAAGTCCGGCATCAGGTAGGGGTGGCAGTAGGACGACAAGCCCTTGCCGCCGACCTCCTGCCGATAATGACTCAGCTGCTCTTCGCCGAGCCTCCCTTCGAGGTAAGCCCTTGCATACACGCCGGGCGCCGAATGCGGCTGGAAGTAGACGAGGTCATCGGCGCGGAAGAAATGGTTGAAGCCGACCTCGAAGAGATCCGCCGCCGATGCGTAGCTCGCGATGTGCCCGCCGAGCTCGGGATAGGCGCGATTGGCGCGCACCACCATGGCGAGCGCGTTCCACCGCACCATCGAGGAAATGCGGTT
>LSTF01000011.1 GCA_001644455.1 Betaproteobacteria bacterium SCGC AG-212-J23 | reverse complement strand
GCCCGGTCCGGGAAGGAGGCGGCGTTCCAGGCGAAGCTGGCCGAGGCGTGCTCCACGGTTGGGATGCTAGCGGAAGAGATAGATCGCGGAAACGAAGGCGAGGTACTGCTGTCGCGTCTCGACGATCGGGCTGCCGCCGGCCTGCCCGGACAGGCGCGACGCGGTCGCGCTGCCGATCAGGTTCCAGTTGGGTGCAAAGCGATAGTTCGCGCCGGCGGTCAGGCGCAGGTTGTTCACGCCCGACCCGGCCTGATACGCCGGCAGGCCGGAGCGTGCCGACTGCTCGTCGGTGACGCCGAAGAAGGTCTGCGTGTACTGGCGGCTGCCCCAGCCGATGCCGGGCCCGGCGAAGAAGCGCACGCGCTCGTCGACGCGGAAACGCGCGAGGACGTCCAGGCGCGCGAGCGTACCCTGCCCCTCGCCGCCGACGTCGGTATAGACGACAGCGCGGGTGAGAAAGCGGCGCGTGTAGGTGACTCCGTAGACGCCGAGGTTGACGGTGCGGTCGATGTCGCCGAGGCCGGCGAGGCGCTGGTCGACGTTCTCCTTCCGCCCGCCGCTCGGCGCGACGATCGCGCCGAAGCCCCAGCCCGGCGCGCGGTAGAGGTTGACGCCGGCGCCGCCGAGGCCGACGAAGAATCGTCCATAGCCGGCGAACACGAACGGCGCCGGCCGGATGCGGTACTTGTCGCTGCCCTGGAAATTCGGTCCCGCGCCCACGCCAAGACCAAGCGCGACCCGCCACCTTGCCTCGGCCTCGCGATCACCGACGTCGCCCGTGCCGGCGGTTTCGTAGCCCTCGGTAAAGCCGAAGAATCCGCCCTGCGCCGAGGCATGCGTGCTGGCGAGAGCGAGAAGCACCAGTGCGCCGACGCGCCATCCGGTCATTGCCGGAAGCTTACATCGACCTAGGCTGGCACTCCCAATGCGGCGGGGGACGAATGCCGGGGCAGGTCGATGGTGAAGATGCAGCCCGCGCTCGGCACGTCGCGCACCTTGAGAAAGCCGTCGTTCGCCTCGACGCTGCTGCGGCAGATGGAGAGCCCGAGGCCAAGGCCCGATCGATCCACCGAGCTCTGGGTGAACGACTTGAACATCCTCTCCTCGTCGCCGGGGTGGAGACCGCCGCAGTGGTCCGCGACCTCGATCAGGACGCGATCGGCGGTGCCATACGCGCGCAGGGAGACCTCCGTGTCGCGTTCCGTGAACTTGAACGCGTTCTGCAGCAGGTTGCCGACGGCGGCGGTCAGCATCTCGCGGTCGCCATAGACCGCAAGCCTCGCGTCCACGGCCGAAACCGCAAAGCGGCATCCCCGGGACTGCGCCTCGAGCGATGCGGACACCTGGACCTCGGCGATGAACGCGCGCAGCGGCACCAGCTCGCGCCGCGGCGGCATTCCGGCCATGACGCGCACATCGGCGAGCGAGCGATCGATGAGATTGCGCAGGCCGATCAGGCTGCGGTCGAGAATCGCGCCGGTTGCCCCGGCCAGGCCGACGTTGCCCGCCTTGATCGCGGCGACGGCGAGCGTCGCCGTGTGGATGAGGTTGCGCAACTCGTGCGCGAGGAACCCCAGCCGCTCGTTCAACGCCTGCGCGTCCTTCCCGGACATCAGCAGATCGCGCTGGTGGGCGAACTCGGTGACCGCGCCGGCGATCGCGTTGTCCAGGCAGCGGTTGAGCGTCCGGAACTCGTCGATCCCGATCACCGCGCCGCGCTCGAACGAAAGGTCGGTAATGGCCTGGCACAGGTCGCCGTAGTCGTGAACGACCTGGTCCACGGTGAAGCCGTGCTGCAGCAGCTCCAGCCCGTGGCGCGCCGCTCCCGTGCCGATCTCGGACAGGGCGAGATGTCCGCCACCCGCCGGGCCGGAAACCTCACGGCTGCGCGCGGGATCGGGCACGCTTTCGATCTGCAGCGTCTTGACCAGCTGGTCGAGGAACAGCGGTATTCCGTACGCCAGCTCGTCGTCGGTCGGCGTCGGCGCCGTCCTCTGAGCGACCTTGAGGGCGCAGCGCTCGATCAGCTCGGCGCGGTTGGCGGAAAGAAATTCGTGCAGCACGCCTGCACCGTACACGCATCACCCGCGCATTGATGTCCTGTAGCGGACGTATGCCGGAAGATGTGTCATCTACCGTACACATCCACCCTACCGTGGATCGAGCAGGCGCCGATCCCTCGCATAGCAGACGCAAGCGGCTGCCTCGAGATTCTCGCGATCGAGAATTCTGATGTTGCCGCGGCAGAAGCTGATCAGGCCACGCTGCTGGAAAGAGCCGGCGGCCTCGTTGATCGTCGCGCGTCGCACGCCGAGCAGGCCCGCCAGCGAGGCTTGCGTGAGAAAAAATCTCGCGGAACCCGTGCGATCGCCCATGGTCAGCAGCCAGCGAGCGAGGCGCGCTTCGCTCGCATGGAAGCAATTGCACGCGACGCTTTGCCGCGAGCGCGCGAGCTCGACATGCGCGTAGCGGTACAGCACGCGCTGCAACGGCGGGCATTGCCGGAATGCCACATGAAAGCGCGCCGCTTTCATTCGCAACGCCGTGCCGCCCGCCTGTACCAGCGCGCGAACGCAGGAGGCGCCCGCGCCGAGCACGAGCGAAATCCCGACCATGCCTTCATGGCCGACGAGCCCGACTTCGAGGGCCTGGTCGTCCTCGACCGTCGACCGCAGGGAAATGACGCAGTCGACCGGGAAGTAGACATGGGGCACCGGCGCTCCCTGCTCGTGGAGCACCTCGCCGAACCTCAGCGTCAGCGGCTCGAAGCTCGCGAGGAGCTCCCGGTATTCCGCGCGCGGCAGGCTGGCGAGCAGCCCGT
>LSTF01000010.1 GCA_001644455.1 Betaproteobacteria bacterium SCGC AG-212-J23 | reverse complement strand
TTCGCCATTCCGCGCGGATCGCCGCAAGGCGCGCGAGCTGTTCGAGCCCGGCGAGTTCGTCGAGGTCCACGTCAGTGCGCCGCTCAAAGTGTGCGAGATGCGCGATCCCAAGGGTCTCTACCGCAAGGCTCGCGCTGGCGAGATACCAGATTTCACCGGCATCTCGTCACCCTACGAGGCGCCCGAGGCGCCCCAACTGAAGCTTGATACGGCCAGGCTTTCGGTGCACGACTGCGTGCAGCGAATCTTGGGTGTGCTGGGTCTGCCTGACGCCGAGTCGCCGGACGCGCCCCGACCACTTCAGCTGCCGCAGACGCGCAGCAGCTCGCGCATGCGCGCGAGGTAGGAGTGCCGCTCGCGAATCGAAGACGAGGCGGCGACGGCCTTGTCCCGCAGTTCGCTTCCGACGCGGCGTGCTTTTTCGAGTAGCTCTTCGTCGCTGCGATAAATCAGCATCGCGGCGCGCTCCTTTTCGTCGAACAGCTCGTCGAGCTCGCGTTTCCAGTCGACGAGCTGCGGCGTGCCGCACGCCGCAGCCTCGAAGACGCGGGGGTTGAGGCCGTAGTCGAACTTGCCGCGCCAGGTGTGGATGTTCAGGGTCGCCTTGCACGCGGCGAAGATCTCGGCCATTCGCTGCGGGGTGAAGAAGCCGTGCTCGAGCCGCGCGTGCAGGGGCGAATCATTGGCGAGCTTGCGCCGCCACGGGCCGAAGACGCGCACGTCGACGCCGGCGGCGGCGAGCTTGCCGACGAGCTCTTCGCGCATCGCCGACCAGTCGCCGGCAAAGGACACATCGCACGCCGGCGCGCGAGCGGGAAGGGGGTGGTGCACGCTCGGCTCGCACGCGGTTGGCAGGAAGTGCACGTTGCGGATGCCGCGCGCCGCGTACAAGTCGACCGAGCCACGCGCATTGGTAAAGGCGAAGTCGAAAGCGGGCAGGATCTTCGTCGCACGCTCGAACTGGAACGGATCGTTCAGCCACCAGTTGGCGGTGGTTACGCCGCGCGGGCGCAACTGCGCGAGCACGCCGCGGCTGATGTTCGCACCGTAGAGCGTCAGGAAAAGCTCCGGACGGGCATCCTCGACCGCGCGCAGCATGCGCTTCTCCACCGCCTCGGCGGGATCCGCGCGCCACTTCAGCTTTTCGAGCCACGACAGCGAATAGTCGACCGCGCGCACCTCGTGCCCCAGCGCCGCCAGCGCATCGGGAACAAACCGGCTCATCGGCACGGTGCGTAGATTGCCCGGGACGGCGACGAGGACCCTCATGCGAGATAATGATCCCATGGGGCGGCTGTTCCTTCTCGTCGTGCTCGCGGTCGTGGCGATCTGGCTCGTCCGCCGCGCGCTGGTCCATGCGTCGCGCGCCAAGCAGGAGGGTGCTGCTCCCGAGGCCGGCGCGCCTTCCACGCAAGGCGACCTCGTGAAGTGCGCGCATTGCGGCACGCACCTGCCGTTCGCCGAGGCGCGGGCGGTGGGCGACCGTGTGTACTGCAGCGAAGAGCACGCGCGTCTCGGACCGGGCCGCGGCTGATGGACGCACCGGTTCGCTACCCCGAGCTGTTCACCCCGCCGCGCGAGCGGGCGCCCGAGTCGTTCTGGATTTCGCTCGGCTACTTCAACCTGTACCGCATCGCGCTGGCGACGCTGTTCCTGGTGATCACGCTGATCTACGGAGACGCCCTCAACCTGGGCTCGCACTCGCTGGGGCTGTTCCGCACGGTCTGCGCCGCGTACCTCCTGCTCGGCATCGTCTTCCAGGTGGTGCTGCGCTCGCGCCACCAGTTCAACGTCCAGCTCACGCTGCACGCCGGCCTCGACATCTTCGCCATCGTGCTGCTGATGTACGCAAGCGGCGGTATGCGCAGCGGCCTGGGCGTGATGCTGCTCATTTCGCTGATCGGCGCGGCGATCGTCGCGCCGATGCGCCTGTCTTTCCTCTACGCGGCGCTGGCGACGATCGCGCTGCTCCTCGAGCAGGGTTACTGGGTGCTGGCGCACGACGTGCCGTCGTCCAATTTCCTGCAGCCGGGGCTGGTGGCGATCGGCTGCTTCGCCGGGGCCGGCATCACCAGCTGGCTGGCGAAGCGCGTCGCGACCAACGAGCGCCTCGCGCGCCAGCGCGGCCGCGAGCTCGCGACGCAGATGCGCGTCAACCAGCTCGTCATCCAGGACATGCACGACGGCGTGGTGGTGCTCGACCGCGACGGCCGGGTGCTGCAGTTCAACCCGCAGGCGCTGCGCCTGCTGCGCGCCGAGGGCCTGCTCGGTGCGGAGATGGCGCGCCTGGTGCCGGGGTTCGACGTCCACTGGCTCGCCTGGCGCGCCGGCGCGGAGAACGAGGCGAGCTTCGACGTCGAGGTCGCCGGCCGGGAGATGCGCCTGCGCCTCATCGACGCGGGCACCGAGGAGGGGCTCGCGGTGCTGTTCATGGACGACACCACGCGTACCCGCGAGCAGGCGCAGCAGTTCAAGCTGGCGGCGCTCGGGCGCCTCACCGCCAACATCGCCCACGAGATCCGCAACCCGCTCGCCGCCATCAGCCACGCCTCGGAGCTGCTCAGCGAGGAGAAGCGCGCCGAGGATCGCAGCCGCCTCACGCGCATCATCAACGACAACACGCAGCGCCTCGAGCGCCTGGTCGCCGACGTGATGCAGCTCAACCGCCGCGACCGCATCGCCGCCGAGCCGATCCAGATCCGCGCCTGGCTTGCACCTTTCATCGAGGAGTTCGTCGCCAATGAGTCGGTCGATGCCCAGCGCTTCGCGGTCGACGCGCTTGGCGACCCCTCGGTGCGCTTCGACCGCGAGCATCTCAGCCAGGTGATGTGGAACCTGCTGCGCAATGCGGTGCGCT
>LSTF01000009.1 GCA_001644455.1 Betaproteobacteria bacterium SCGC AG-212-J23 | reverse complement strand
AGCATTTCCAGAAGACGCAGGGTCATCGGCAGTCGTACACCGAAGTCCGCGTCGACGACATCGTTCAGGGGTAATCCATGGCACACAAGAAAGCGGGCGGAAGCTCGCGCAACGGCCGCGATTCCAAGGCGAAGCGCCTTGGCGTCAAGGTCTACGGCGGCGAGACGGTGAACGCCGGGCAGATCCTGGTCCGCCAGCGCGGCACGGTCGTCCACCCGGGCACCAACGTCGGCATCGGCCGCGACCACACGCTCTACGCGCGCGTGAACGGCCAGGTGCAATACAAGGTGCACGGCGCGAAGGGAAACAATACCGTCAACGTCATCAAGGAAGCGGCGCCGGCGTAGCCGGTCCTGCATACATAGAAAGCCCTATCGAAGCCGGTAGGGCTTTTTTATTTCCACGATATGAAATTCATCGACGAAGCGAAGATCGAGGTCCACGCCGGCAAGGGAGGAGACGGCGCGGCCACGTTTCGTCGCGAGAAATACATCCGCTACGGCGGGCCGAACGGCGGCGACGGCGGCGACGGCGGCAGCGTCTGGGCGCGCGCCGACCGCAACATCAACACCCTGATCGACTATCGCTTCGCTCGCATCCACCGCGCCCAAAGCGGCGCCAAAGGCATGGGCTCGGATTGCAACGGCGCCGCCGGCGAGGACATCGAACTGCGTGTGCCGGTCGGCACGCTGGTGCGCGACGAGGAGACCGGGGGACTGATCGCCGACCTTGCTACCGACGGTCAGCGCGCGATGCTCGCACGCGGCGGCGAGGGCGGGCGCGGCAACGTGCACTTCAAGTCGAGCATCAACCGTGCGCCCCGCCAGTTCACCCGCGGCACGCCCGGCGAAAGCCGCAACCTCGCGCTCGAGCTGCGGGTGCTCGCCGACGTCGGCCTGCTCGGGCTGCCGAACGCCGGCAAGTCGAGCCTGATCCGCACTGTCTCGAGCGCGCGCCCGAAAGTCGCCGACTACCCGTTCACCACGCTCAACCCGTCGCTCGGCGTGGCGCGCGTCGGCGAGTCGAGCCTCGTCATCGCCGACATTCCGGGGCTGATCGAGGGCGCCTCGCAGGGCGCGGGCCTGGGCCACCAGTTCCTGCGCCACCTCGCGCGCACCAGTGTCCTATTGCACCTGGTCGACATCAGCCTGGACCAGCCGGCGGCCGATGCGCGCACCATCGCCGCGGAGCTGAGGGCCTACGACCCTGTGCTCGCCCGCAAGCCGCGCTGGCTGGTGTTCAACAAGATCGATGCGGTCAACGACGCCGACGCGCGCATCGCCAAAGCAGTGCGCGCGTTGCGCTGGCGCCGGCCGTGGTTCAAAGTCTCGGCGCTCACCGGCCAGGGATGCACGGAGCTCGTCCGTGCCGTGGCGCGCGAGCTCGGGAAGAAGAAATGATCGCCGACGCCAAAGTGCTGGTCGTCAAGGTCGGCTCCTCGCTGGTGACGCGCGAGGGGCGCGGTGTGGACGCGGAAGCGATCGCGCGCTGGGCGGCGCAGGTTGCGACGCTGCGCCAAGGCGGAAAGAGCGTGGTCCTGGTCTCGAGCGGCGCGATCGCCGAGGGCATGCAGCGCCTCGGCTGGGCAAAGCGGCCGCACAGCATGCACGAGCTGCAGGCCGCGGCGGCCGTAGGGCAGATGGGCCTGGTGCAGGCCTACGAAAGCTCTTTCCGCAGCCACAAGCTGCACACCGCGCAGGTGCTCCTCACCCACGCCGACCTCGCCGACCGCCAGCGCTACCTGAACGCGCGCTCGACGCTACGCACGCTGCTCGAGCTCGGCGTCGTACCGGTGATCAACGAGAATGACACCGTGGTCACAGACGAGATCAAGTTCGGCGACAACGACACCCTCGCCGCGCTCGTCACCAACCTGATCGAAGCCGACGCGCTCGTCATCCTCACCGACCAGCCCGGCCTGTACGAGTCGGACCCGAGGAAGAACAGCGGGGCAAAGCTCGTCGAGCAGGCGCATGCCGACGACCCGAAGCTCGAAGCGATGGCCGGCGGCTCGGCGAGCGAGCTCGCCAAGGGCGGCATGCTCACCAAGGTCCATGCGGCGAAGCGTGCCGCGCGCAGCGGCGCGCACACGGTTATCGCCTCCGGCAAGGAACGCGACGTGCTGGTACGCCTCGCAAGCGGCGAGCGCATCGGCACTCTCCTCACCGCGCGCACCGCGCCGATCGCGGCGCGCAAGCAGTGGCTCGCCGATCACCTCACCGTGAGCGGCCTGCTCACCCTCGACGCCGGCGCGACGAAAGCGCTGGTCAAGGACGGCAAGAGCCTGCTGCCGATCGGCGTCATCGCCGTATCGGGCGATTTCGCGCGCGGCGAGATCGTGGGCTGCGTCGATCCGGTCGGAAAACAGGTGGCGCGCGGCCTGGTGAACTATTCCTCCGAGGAAACGCGGCGCATCATGCGCCGTTCCTCCGCCGAAATCGAGGCCGTGCTCGGCTACGTCGACGAACCCGAACTCATCCACCGCGACAATTTGGTCTTGCTGTGAAAAAGCCCGAGCCCATTTTCCTCGTCATCACCGGCGGAATCACCGCGTTCTTCCTGCCCTTCGCCATCGCCTTCCCGCGGACGCTCCTCGAGAAGCTTGGCGCGATGCTGCTGCTGGTGACGGTCGCGGCAGGGATTGCCGCGCTGGTCCTTTCGCTGAAAAAGGGTCGGCGCGACCAGTAAGTCGGCGCCTTATGTCGGGCAGCGCACATACATTCCGGAAGCCGCCGGACAGTATGGCGGCGGGGGGATGCCGCCGGGGAAGGGGCGCTATTCATGGAACCGACCAAATCGCAGTCCGAGTGCACGGCGCCGAGGCTGAATATTCTCGCGGTGGAGGACGACCCCGTGATGGCCGAGCTTCTCAG
>LSTF01000008.1 GCA_001644455.1 Betaproteobacteria bacterium SCGC AG-212-J23 | reverse complement strand
TGGCTGGCGCGGTCCGGACACGCGAGCCGGGCCAGAACCCGGCGACGCGCACCTTTCAGGCTCTACGGATTCACCTCAATCGGGAGCTTGAGGAAGTGTCGCTGATGCTGCCTGCGGCCGTGACGCGCCTCGCCGAGGGCGGGCGGCTCGCCGTGATCAGCTTCCATTCGCTCGAGGACCGCATCGTCAAGCGTTTCCTGCAGTCGCTGGCGCGCCCGGATGTGCCCCGGGAACTACCGCTGCGCGCCAGCGAAATGCCACAACCCGTCCTGAAAATTGTCGGACGCGCCCAGCGCGCGTCCGACGCCGAAACAATAAGAAATCCGCGGGCGCGAAGCGCCACCCTCCGGGTGGCCGAGCGTACTGCGGTCCCCTATTCAAGAATCGAGCCCGGCGCCCGGTGGCGAAACTGAACCTCCTCCTCCTCGCGGTTCTCGTCGCCTGCGCGCTCGGGCTCGTCACCTCGCAGCACAAGGCCCGCAAGCTCTTCACCGACCTCGAGCGCGAGCACAATCGCGCGCGCGAGCTCGACGTGGAGTACGGCCGCCTGCAGCTCGAAGCGAGCACGTGGGGCCTGCATACCCGCGTCGAGCGGATCGCCACTGGAGCGCTCGGCATGCGGCCGGCCGATGCGCGCAGGACCCGCCTCGCCGGCCGAGACGCATCGCGGTGAGCGCGGCCGCCCAAGGCCTCGTCAGGCTGCCCGTCTGGCGGGCTCGCTTCGTGCTCGCCACGCTGGCGCTCGCCTTCGGCGTGCTCGCCGCGCGCTCGGTGTACCTGCAGGCGCTGAAGACCGAGTTCCTGCAGGAGCGGGGCGACGCCCGCTATTCGCGAGTCATCGACATTCCGGCGACGCGCGGCCGCATCCTCGACCGCAACGGCGACGCGCTGGCGGTATCGACGCCGGTACAGTCGGTGTGGGCCATCCCGGCGGACGTGGAGCTGTCCCGCGAGCAGCGGCGCAAGCTCGCCGCGCTGCTCGCGATCGAGCCCGCCGAGCTCGGCAAGAAGCTCGCCTCGTCGCGCGACTTCGTCTTTCTCAAGCGCCAGGTGCCGCCCGATACGGCCCACGCCATCGCTGCGCTCGGTCTTCCCGGCATCTACCAGCATCCGGAATACCGGCGCTACTACCCGGGCGGAGAGATCACCGCGCACGTTCTTGGCTTTACCGGTGTGGACGACGGCGGCCAGGAAGGCGTCGAGCTGGCGCACGAAGCGACGCTCGGCGGCAAGGCCGGCAGCCGCCGCGTGATCAAGGACCGCCTCGGCCATATCGTCGAGGACGTCGAATCGATCCGCGTCGCGCAGGCCGGCGTCGACCTGCAGCTTTCGATCGACGGCAAGCTGCAGAGCCTCGCCTACAGCGCGCTGAAGAGCGCGGTCGAGGCGAACCGCGCGAAGGCGGGCGGCATCATCGCCGTGGACGTGCGCACCGGCGAGATCCTCGCGCTCGCCAACGTCCCGTCCTTCAACCCGAACAACCGCGCCAAGCTGACCGGCGCGCAGCTTCGCAACCGCGTCATCACCGATCTCTTCGAGCCGGGCTCGACGCTGAAGCCCTTCACCGTCGCGCTCGCGCTGGAAAGCGGCAAGGTCACGCCGACGACGCGCATTCCCACCGCGCCCGGCACGCTCACCATGGGCGGCTACACGATTCGCGACGTTCACCCGGCGGCGACGATGAGCGTCGCGCAGATCCTGCAGAAATCCTCGAACGTGGGCGCGGCCAAGCTCGCCCTCGCACTGCCGCGCGAGTCGATGTGGGACCTGTTCCGCCGCGTCGGCTTCGGCACCGCGCCGGCGCTCGGCTTCCCGGGCGCCGCGGCGGGGATGCTGCATCCCTGGAAGACCTGGAAGCCGGTCGAGCAGGCAACCATGGCCTACGGCCACGGCATCTCGCTCAGCCTGGTGCAGCTCGCGCGCGCCTACTCGCTGTTCGCGCGCGACGGGGAATTGGTACCGCTCTCGCTGGTCAAAACCAACGCGGCGGCGAGCGCGGAGAAGGTCATATCCACGGAAACGGCACGCGCGGTACGCGCCATGCTGGAGCTGGCGGTCCAGCCGGGCGGCACGGCGCCGCGCGCGCGCATCGCCGGCTGGCGGGTCGGCGGCAAGACGGGCACGGCGCACAAGCAGGAAAACGGCGGCTACGCGGCCGACAAGTACATCGCGTCCTTCGTCGGCTTCGCGCCGGCGTCCGAGCCGCGTCTCGTGATCGCGGTGATGATCGACGAGCCCGCCGCCGGGCGGTACTACGGCGGCTCGGTCGCCGCACCGGTGTTCGCCCAGGTGATGCAAGGCGCGCTGCGACTGATGGCGGTTCCGCACGATGCACCGCTCGACCCAATCCTGCTTCCCGAGGACGCCGACGAAGCCAGGGAAAGTACGTGACGAGCGAGCCGTGGCCAACGACAACCCCAAACAACTGTTCTCGCGCCTCGCCGCCGGGGGAGTGGTGATCGCCGCGCTCTCCGCCGACAGCCGCCGCTGCGCGCCCGGGGTCGCCTTCTTCGCCTATCCGGGCGAGAAAGCGGACGGACGCTCGCACATCGGCGACGCGGTTAGCCGCGGCGCCGCTGCGGTGGTGTGGGAGGCGGAAGGCTTTGCCTGGCAGCCGGGATGGCGGGTGGCGAACGCCCCGGTACGCGGCTTGCGGCAGGAAGCGGGCCGCCTTGCGGACGAGTTCTATGGCCGGCCGTCGGCAGCGCTCTGGACCTGCGGCATTACCGGCACCAACGGCAAGACCTCGTGCAGCCACTGGCTGGCAGCCCTGCTGGGCGAGCGCGGCGTGAAGGCCGGGGTTGTCGGCACGCTGGGCGCGGGCTTTCGCGGTGCGCTGGCGGGTGCGTTGAACACGACCCCGGACGCGCTGGAGGTGCATCGCCTGCTCAAATCGATGCGCGACGACGGCGCGCACGCCGTCGCGATGGAAGTTTCTTCGCACGGTCTGATACAAGGAAGAGTGAGCG
>LSTF01000007.1 GCA_001644455.1 Betaproteobacteria bacterium SCGC AG-212-J23 | reverse complement strand
AGCGCCGCGAGATTGCGGAGGGGAAAGCTCGTCTTCCCCAGCCCAAGGGGGAGGGCCCGGTTCGCGACTTTATTGCTGCGCTGCAGAAGAGGCGTCCGGCGGTGATCGCCGAGATCAAAAAGGCGAGCCCCTCGCGAGGCGTCTTGCGCGCCAACTTCGATCCTGCGGCAATTGCCCGTAGCTATGAACGGTGCGGCGCCGCCTGCATGTCAGTCCTCACTGACAAGGAGTTTTTCAAGGGCGATGCCGCCGATCTGAAGGCCGCGCGCGCCGCGTGCGCGCTGCCGGCGCTGCGCAAGGATTTCGTGATCGATCCTTGGCAGGTCCACGAGTCGCGGATGCTCGGCGCCGACTGCATCCTGCTCATCGCCGCATGCCTTTCCCGAGCGGAAATGCTCGAGCTGGAGCGCGTCGCGCATTCGCTCGGCATGGCGGTGCTGGTCGAGGTGCACGACGGCGAAGAGCTCGAGAACGCCGTCGCTTTGAAGACGCCGCTCCTCGGCATCAACAACCGCAACCTGAAAACTTTCGAGACCCGGCTCGAGACCACGATCGATCTCCTGCCGAAGCTTCCGAAAGGGAAGATCGTCGTCACCGAGAGCGGCATCCTGGCGCCAGCCGACGTCGCGCGCATGCGCCGTCACGGTGTTGAAACATTCCTCGTCGGCGAGGCGTTCATGCGCGCCTCCGACCCTGTCGCGGCACTCAAGGCGCTGTTTTCTACTGCACCGCAGCAAAGCTAGCTGTTGGTAAATCACAACGGGGCTGCCCAAACAGTCCCTGACATCGCCGGAATCCTTGGTTCTTCAAGAGGTCGTTGGGCACACTGCACGGGACTTCTCGGGTGAGGGGTTGGCACGCGACCGATCGGCGCGCGCCTAG
This sequence comes from Betaproteobacteria bacterium SCGC AG-212-J23, assembly GCA_001644455.1. GTDB lineage: Bacteria > Pseudomonadota > Gammaproteobacteria > Burkholderiales > SG8-39 > SCGC-AG-212-J23. Next base: position 2,115 of record LSTF01000007.1, on the reverse strand, counting down.
ATTCAAACAGAGAGGAGTACAGCATGCAGAAGAAACTATTAACTGTGGCAGTGGCCGGCGTGCTGGCCGCGCCCGTCATCGCGGTGGCGCAGAACGCCACCGAGGTGTACGGCACGGTCAACATGGCATTCGGCAACTTCAGGTACACGGACGGCACGGCGGCCCGTACGGCCGACGGCGCTACGCCCGTGTTCTACGGCAACAGCGTGAGCAAGTGGGACGTGGCGAACGGTGCCTCGAACTACGGCGTGCGCAGCCGTGAAAACCTGGGTGGCGGCCTCGCGGCGTGGGTGCAGATCGAGCAGAACGCCCCGCTGGAGCGCTCGTCGAACCAGGCCATCAAGCCGGCCTCGCGTAACTCCGCGATCGGCCTGCAAGGCGGCTTCGGTAACTTCTTCATGGGCCAGTGGACCACCCCGTGGGCGGACCTGGATGCGCTGTGGGGCATCGGCACGGTCGGCTTCTGGGGCCCGGTAACGGGCAGCATCGGCCGTCGCGAGACGACCGGTACCGCGCCTGACTACGCTTGCACGAACGCCGTCGGCGCAGTGCCGGGCGGTGCGAACGTCGCCGGCGCTGGCGGCTCGATTTGCGACGCCCTGCAAGCGGGCGGCGGAGTCGGCCATGCGTTGTGGCGTCGGGCTTCGAACGCGATCTTCTACCAATCGCCGGTGATGGCGGGCGTGCAAGTCAAGGCGGCCTACCAGACCAACGAGGGTCGGTTGACGAATCCTTCGAGCGCGGCAGCGGCGCAAGTGGCGAGCAACCCGTGGCTCTTCTCCGGCTCGGTGCAGTGGGCGGGAATGGGCGGCCGGGCGCGCGTCGGCGCAGCCTATGACGTTCACCACGACTTCACCACGCCGGGTCAGTCCGACAACGGCTACTCGGTGAAGGGCGGCTGGAACTTCGGCGTGGTCGACGTCGGCCTCGCGTACGAAGTGTTCAAGTACAAGTGCGGCGTGATTCCGTTCACCCCTGCGGCTGGCGGCGCTGCGCCGACGGCTGCAACCGCGACTCCGGGCCTGTGCTCGGATGCGGGCGAGGTGAAGGCGAAGCAGTACGGCGTTGCTCTTGCTGTTCCGGTCGGTCCGGGCTCGATCCGCGCGTCGTATGCGGTGGCGAAGGACCTGGAAGGCCAAGTCGGCACGGCGCCGACGGTCGTGGCGGGGCAGATCACCGCCCCGGGAACGCATATCTCGGACACCGGTGCGAAGCAGTACAACATCGGCTACGAGCATCGCTTCTCGAAGCGCACCAACATCGGAATTGGCTACGCCAAGGTGGACAACAAGGCGAACGCCCAGTTCACGTGGACGGGCGCTCCTCCGATCCAGACGGCGAGCTGCACGGCGGCCGGTTGCAACACGCCGCTGTTCGGTTCGGACGTCAGCACGTTCTTCATCAGCATGACGCATCGCTTCTAAGCGACGCATCAGGGAGGACTTGAAACGGGCGCCTACGGGCGCCCGTTTTTTTTGTTAGTCTATTTTCGTGGGCACCATCGACAGTCTGATCGGCGAATTCGACCGCGCGTTGCGCGCCGTCGCCGGCGTCGCCGAGGCGGCGCGGCCCTCACCGGGCGCGCGCATCGCCGAGGCGGAGCTGAGCCCCGCCGAGCGCGAGCACGCCGCGGCGCTGATGCGCGTCAACCACGTCGGCGAGGTTTGCGCGCAGGCGCTCTACCAGGGCCAGGCGCTCACCGCGCGCGACCCGCATGCGCGGGCTTCGCTCGAGCAAGCGTCACGCGAAGAGCAGGATCACCTCGCCTGGAGCGCCGGGCGGATCGGCGAGCTCGGCGGCCGGCCGAGCCTCCTCAATCCTCTTTGGTACGCGGGCTCGCTCGCTATCGGCGCGCTTGCCGGCGCGATGGGCGATCGCTGGAATCTCGCTTTCCTCGCCGAGACCGAGCGCCAGGTCGAGGCGCACCTCTCCGGACACCTGCAGGCGCTGCCCGTCTCCGACGTCCGCACGCGCGCCGTCGTCGAGGCGATGCGCAGCGACGAGGCGCGTCATCGCCAAACGGCGATCGAGCTCGGTGCGGCCGAATTACCGGAACCCGCCCGGCGCGCGATGCAGCTCGCGTCCAAGGTGATGACCTCGGTCGCGTACTACGTT
>LSTF01000006.1 GCA_001644455.1 Betaproteobacteria bacterium SCGC AG-212-J23 | reverse complement strand
TCAGGGAGGCTTGAATTGACCAATACAGGGGTGCAGATCCGCCGCACCCGCGGATCGCGCGCGGCCTTCGCCGAAATCTCGGGACCGATCCCGGCCGGATCGCCGGTGGCGATCGCGATCTTCACATCCAGGGCATCAACGAAGCGTGAATCACGTCGGGCACGCCTTTGCCGCCGACCGACTTGATGGCGAGGTCGACGTCCTTCAGGCTGAAGCGGTGCGTCGTCACCTTCTCGAGCGGAAAGCGCTTAGACGCGAGCTGCGCCAGCGCCAGCTCACACGCCTTGTAGCTGTGGCCGCGCGCGCTGTGCATGGTGATGAACTTCACCGTGAACTTCTCCAGCGGAAAATTCGGGAACTCCTTCAGCTCGCCCTGCACGACGATGGTCCCGCCCTTGCGTTTCAAGGCTTCTATTCCCAGGAGCATTGGAATCGTCCCTGCGCCGGCCGTGCAGTCGAGCGCGACGTCGACGCCTTTGCCGCCAGTGATTTCCTTGATCCGCGCTAACGGATCTTCGGTATTTACATTTATCGTGTAGTCGGCCCCGAGTTCCTTGGCGACCTTCAGGCGCGCGGCGTCCTTGGACGTGCCGGTGACGATGATGAGCGATGCTCCCGCCTGCTTGCAGATCACCGTCTGCGACAGGCCCTGCTGCCCGGGGCCCTGGATGAGGACCGTGGAGTCGTAGCCCACCCCGCCGTCGAAGAGCGACCACTCGACGCCGTTCGCCATCGGCGTCACCAGGCCCGCGAGCTCGGCGGAGACGCCCTTCGGTACGCGGTGAAGCACCGCGTTCCAGGGCAGGTAGACGTATTGCGCGAAACCGCCCCAGAGGTGCGGCGCTTTCTCCGCCGAGGTGTAGCCGTAGCGGATGCCGTCGGGGTTGTTGCGCCAGTCGGTGTTCTCGCAGTGCCGGTACTGGCCGGCGTGGCACCACTCGCACTTGCCGCACATCACGTAGTGCTCGACGAACACCAGGTCGCCTTCCTTGAAGCCCTTGCGGCGGACGAACTCGCGCCCGGCCTTGGCGATGACGCCGATGTTCTCGTGGCCCATGATCACCGGCGCGGCCGACGGCGGGTGCGCGTAGAGCTTGACGTCGGTGCCGCAGATGCCGGCGACCTCCATCTTCATCAGCGCCGCGTCCTCGGGGATGTCGGGCATCGGGAATTCGCGGATCTCGGTCTTGCTCGCGGCCGTGCGGACGGCGGCCAGGACTTTTTCGCTCATACTTTGAGTTTCTCATGGAACACGAACGCGCCAACGCCGCGAGCCGCGTCAAGGCCTGGACGCGCGGTCGCTTCGGCGACGTCACGGTGCTCGTCACCGAACTGGAAAGCGCGCTGCCCGGATTTCCGCGGTTGCACACGGTGGTGGCGTTCTGGAATGCGGAACGAGAGCACTTCCACTTCAAGGTTTTCAAGCCCCTGGGCGAAATCGCGGAGGACGACATCCCGCCGCGGTGGTACAAGGACGCACTGCGCGTAGCGCTTGGATTAGACTGCGGCTGCTGCTGAACGAGGAGGAGGCACGAATGAGCGTGGCAACCAAGACTCGGCCCCAGGTCGCGACCATGAACGCCGTGCACGACCTGCCGGTGCTGGTCGCCCGCGACGAGGGCTTTTTCAAGGATGAAGGCCTCGACATCGAGTTCGTGACCACGCCCGGCATGGCGCAGTCGACCACCTCGCACTTCGTCAAGTTCGATTCCGTGTTCGACCGGCCGCTCGACTCGGTCTACAACGAGGGCGGCATCGACCAGTACCGCATGTGCGAATGGGGCATCATGAAGCGCGCCGTCGAGGCCAATGCGCAGGGCCTGCGCGGGCGCAAGATCGTCGCCCTCGGCGCCTCGATGTCGAAGTTCGCCATCGTCGTCGCCCGGGACTCGAAGATTTACGAGCCCGAGATGCTGAAGGACAAGCTGATCGCGGTGACGCCGAACAACGGCTCGGATTTCACCACCCTGAAGATGATCGAGGGCTTCCTCGAGCAGAAGCACGTGAAGCGCACCAATGCCGGCTCGATGCTGAAGCGCCTGGAGGCGGTGCGCGACGGCAAGGTCGCCGCGGCGAGCCTGATGGAGCCGTGGATCAGCGTCGCGCAGAAGTGGGGCCTGCGCATCCTCATCGAGTCGCACTCGACGCGCGCCGAAGCCGCGGGCGAGGACCTCGACGGCGAGACGCTGAAGAAGATGTTCAACGCCCAGGCGCGCGCGGTGGAGAAGATCGAGAAAGACGCCCGCCCCTACGTCCACTATTTCATCCGCGAGACCGGCGGCCTGCTCAAGCCCGAGGAATTCCAGACCTGGCGCCTGCTGCACGCCGCGCCGCAGCCTTACACCCGCGAGCGCTACGACGACACTTACAACTGGACGGTGAAGTGGAACATGACCGTCCCCGGCGCAACCTACGAAAATACTGTCGACAACAGGGCCTGGAAATGAAAAAACTCCTCGGAATCGGTGTTGTTCTCGTTCTTGCCGCCTGCTCGTCCATGCCCAGTTGGATGCCGGGCAGCGGCTGGACGACGCTGATCGACGGCGACAAGGGCCTCGAAAACTTCACGCCGATCGGCGACGCCAACTGGCGCGCCGAGGGCGGCGCCGTCGTTGCCGACAAGGCGACGACCAACAGCTACCTGATCACCAAGCAGTCGTACAAGGACTTCGAAATCCACGCCGAGTTCTGGGCCGACAAGAACACCAACAGCGGCGTCTTCCTCCGCCTCCAGGACCGCAGCAAGGTCGGCGCGAACAACGCCTATGAAGTGAACTTCTACGACGCGCGCCCCGGTCCGGAGTACGGCACCGCCGCGATCGTCGATCACGCGAAGGTTCCGGTTCCCAGCCCCTACAAGGCCGTCGGGAAGTGGAACACCTTCGATATCACCGCCAAGGGCTCGACGATCACCGTGGTGTTCAACGGCCAGCAGACGGTCGAGCTGAAGAACGCCAAGCTGCTCGAAGGACCGTTCGCCCTGCAGTTCGGGCTGCACGGCAAAACGGCCGGCGACC
>LSTF01000005.1 GCA_001644455.1 Betaproteobacteria bacterium SCGC AG-212-J23 | reverse complement strand
AGCAAGAACCAGCATTCCCGTTTTTGCTTTCATCCGCGCGCCGGGAAGAGGCCTTGCGGCTTGAAGTACAGCACCACCGCCATCAGCAGGTAGATCGAGACCGAGGCGATCGCCGGCCCGGCGGCGCTCGCGACCCGCGGCTGGAAAAAGAGGCCGAACAGGATCGGCAGGAAGGCTCGGCCGATGGTGTCCACCATGCCGACCAGCAGCGCGCCGACCAGCGCGCCGCGGATCGAGCCGATGCCGCCGATGACGATGACGACGAAGGCGAGGATGAGGATGTTCTCGCCCATGCCGACCTGCACCGCGAGGAGCGGCGCGAGCATCGCTCCCGCCACCGCGCAGAGCGCCGCGCCGGCGCCGAAGACGAGGGTGAAGAGCAGGCGGATGTTGACGCCCATGGCGAGCGCCATCTCGCGGTTCGACGCGCCTGCCCGCACCAGCATGCCGATTCTTGTTTTTGCTACCAGAAAATACAAAACCAAGGCCACGGCGAGCCCGACGGCGATGATCACCAGCCTATAGGCCGGGTAGGGCAGTCCCGGCATCAGCTCGACCGGCCCGGAGAGCGCGCCGGGCATCGGCAGCGCCGCGTCGGAGCCCCAGACCAGCCGCGTCAGCTCGTTGATGATCAGGATCAGGGCGAAGGTGGCCAGGACCTGGGCCAGGTGATCGCGCTGATAGAGGGTTCTTAGAAGAAATATCTCCAAGACCATTCCGAGCACCGCGGTGGCCGGAATGGCGAGCAGCACGCCGGCGGTGAAGGAGCCGGTGAGCTGGACGAAAGTCGAGGCGAGGAACGCGCCCAGCATGTACAGCGAGCCGTGCGCCAGGTTGATCATGTCCATGATGCCGAAGACCAGCGTCAGGCCCGCGGCCAGCAGGAACAGCATCAGGCCGAACTGCAGCCCGTTGAGGGACTGCTCGGCGATGAGGATCCAGCCCAAATAGCCTTACTTCATCTTGCAGTCTTGCACGTACGCGTCGCCGTGGTCCTTGAACACCGTGCCCAGCACCTTGTTGTACAGGCGTCCCTGCGAGTCCTTCGAGACCACGCGCAGGTAGTAGTTCTGGATCGGCATCTGGTTGCGATTGAACTTGAAGGCGCCGCGCACCGACTCGAACTTCGCCGCCTTCATCGCCTTGCGCACCGCTTCCACGTCCTCGATTTTTCCCTTGGTGTCGCGCACCGCGGCGTCGATCAATAGAGCGCTGTCATAGCCCTGCGAGGCATAGACGGTGGGCAGGCGCTTGAACTCCTTCTCGAAGGCGGCGACGAATTTCCTGTTGGCCGCGTTGTCGAGGTCGATCCCCCAGTGCGCCGTATCGAACAGGCCGAGCGTGGCGTCGCCGACCGGGCGAATGATGTCCTGGTCGTCGCCGAAGCCCGGCACCAGCAGCGGGATGTCCTTCGAGAGGCCGGCGGCGACGAACTGCTTGATGAAGTTCACCCCCATGCCGCCCGGCAGGAAGATGTATAGCGCGTCGGGTTTCGCGGCTCTCACCTGCGCGAGCTCGGCGGCGTAGTCGAGCTGGCCGAGCTGCGTGTACACCTCGGCGACGACGTTGCCCTTGTAGTAGCGCTTGAAGCCCGCGAGCGAATCCTTGCCCGCCTGGTAGTTGGGCGCGATCAGATAGGTGTTCTTGTAGCCGCGGTTGGTGGCGTGCTGGCCGGCCGCCTCGTGATACGCGTCGTTCGGCCAGGAGGCGACGAACAGGTAGGGATTGCAGTCCTTGCCGGCCATCGGCGAGGGCGCCGCGTTCGGGCTCACATAGATGGTCTTGTTCTCGAACGCGAGCGGCACCGAGGCCAGCATGATGTTCGAGAAGACGATGCCGGTGAGGAAATTCACCTTGTCGACCTTGAGATTCTTCTCCGCGAGCTGGCGGCCGACGTCGGGCTTGAACTGATCGTCGCCGACGATCACCTCGGCGGGCAGGCCGCCGAGCTTGCCGCCGTTCAGCTTGACCGCGAGCTGGAACGCGTCGCGGATGTCCGAGCCGATCGCGGCGTTCGGTCCCGAAAGCGTCGTGATCAGTCCGACTTTCACTCGATCGGCGGCATGCGCGTTCGCTGCAAAGCACAGCGCCACCGCAAGCAATTTGATTTTCATTGGGGAATCCCTCCTCGCGATTGATTCTACAATAAGCATATGCCCTTCCGCGCTCGAGTTCCCGATGGAAAACCTCTGGGAAAGAGTCCCGACGCGGCTGCGGTGAAGAAGCGCGCGCTCGAGCTTGGTGCGGACCTCGCCGGCATCGCGAGCGCGGCGACGCTGAACGCGTTTCCGCCCGATCCGCGCTGGCCGCAGACCCCCGAGCGCATCTCGCCGTACACCAAGAGCGTGATCGTGCTGGTGCAGCGCATTCCCGCCGGCGCGTTCCGCACCAAGAGCAACGTGCCGGTGCAGTACATGGACATGCTGGTGCTGCGCAAGATGGACAAGATCGCCTACCGCCTCGCGAGCGAGCTGGAGCGGCAGGGCCATCCCACCTTCGTCACCGCGGCGCAGGAAACCGACTGGGACTACAAGCGCGCGTCCTATGGGCGCCTTTCGACGCGCCACCTCGGCGTCGAGGCCGGGCTCGGCACGCTTGGCCTGGAAGTGAACATCCTCACGCCGGAATTCGGCCCGCGCGTCTACCTGACCGGAATCCTCACCGAGCTCGAGCTCGAGCCCGACCAGCGCATCACCGAGCAGGTGTGCATCGGCGAGTCGTGCAGCCGCTGCCTGCATTCCTGCCCGCCCAACGCGGTGCAGCACTGGGGCATCGACAAGCGCGGCTGCATCTCTTCGACGCGCTCGACCCGAAGAAGACCGCGTTGCTCGTGATCGACATGCAGAACGCCTTCGTCGCGCCCGGCGCGCCGGTCGAGGTGCCCGCGGCGCGCGACATCGTGCCGGCGATCAATCGCCTCGCCGCCGAGCTGCGCAAGCGCGGCGTGCCGGTCGTCTGGGTGCTGCACGAGAACGCGAAGGACGGCAGCGACTGGGACGGTTTCTTCGGCGCGTTCGTTTCCGATCGCAAGA
>LSTF01000004.1 GCA_001644455.1 Betaproteobacteria bacterium SCGC AG-212-J23 | reverse complement strand
CTTCCTGATCCTGGGAAGGTAGAGCGGAGCAACGACGTCGTTCGTCACTATCGCGACGCTGCCGGCGAGATGGGGTGCGTACAGGTCGGCACGGCCAAGCAGGTCCGCGCCGATGTGGATCGGGTAGGCGCGGCTGCCGAGCTCTACGCGGAGGCTTTCCATCGCTCGCCCAGCTTGCCGAGAAGATCGCGTGCCAGCGCCGCCACGCCCTGCTTGCCGGTGTCGACCACCACGTCGGCGATCGAGCGGTAGAGCGGGTCGCGCTCGGTGTACAGCTCGCGCAGCCTCGCCAGCGGATCCGCGGTGGCGAGCAACGGACGGTTGCGATCGTGGCGCACGCGCTCGTAGAGATGTTCGGGCTGCGCGTGCAGGTAGACCACCGTGCCGCTCGCCGACAGCAGACGGCGGTTCTCGGCCGCGCCGACCACGCCGCCGCCCGTGGCGAGCACGACACCGCTCAGTTGCGAGAGCTCGCCGATCACCGCCGCCTCGCGGGCGCGGAAGCCCGGCTCGCCCTCGATCTCGAAGATCACCGGGATTTTCACGCCGCAGCGGCGCTCGATCTCCTGGTCACTGTCGAGGAAGCGCAGCTTCAGCCGCCGCGCCAGCACCCGGCCGACCGTAGTCTTGCCGGCGCCCATCAGGCCGACGAGGTAGAGGTTGGCGACGCGCTTCATCGTTCGCATTGTAGAAACAAAAACGGCCGGGAGGTCCCGGCCGTTGTACTGCGAAGAGAGCGAAGAGACTGGGCGGTCAGCGAATGGTAAGCCGCTCGTTGACGACGCGCGGCGTGATGAAGATCAGCAGCTCGGTTTTCCGCGACGAGGTCGTATTGTTGCGGAACAGGGCGCCGACCAGCGGCAGGTCGCCGAGCAGGGGGATCTTGGTGATGTCGGTGCGGTCGGTTTGCTGGTAGATGCCGCCGATCACCACCGTGCCGCCGTTCTCGACCAGCACCTCGGTCTTGACGTGCTTGGTATTGATCTGCACCCCGGAAGTAGTCACGGCGCCCGGCGCGTCGTTGTTCACGTCGAGCGTCATGATCACGTTGCCCTCGGGGGTGATCTGCGGCTTCACCTTGAGCGCGAGGCTCGCCTTGCGGAAGGCGACCGCCGTGGCGCCAGAGGAGCTCGCCTGCTGGTAGGGAATTTCCGTGCCCTGCTCGATCAGCGCCTCGACCTGATCGGCGGTGAGCACGCGCGGGCTGGAAATGATCTTGCCCTTGCCATCGGCCTCGAGCGCGGACAGCTCGAGGCTGAGCACGCGCGAGATTCCCTCGTTGAACAGCACGAACGAGAGCTGCCCGGCATTGAACGCGTTCAGGCCCGCGGCGGGCAGGTTCACCTGCAGGCCGTTGTTGGTGAGCTGCGGCGTGCCGGTGACGAGCTGGGTACTGCCTTCGCGTGCCGCCTGGCCGGTGTTGCCGAGTTCGGCGCCGGTGGTGAGGCGGCTGCCGCCCGGACCGCGCGCGGCGCCGAGCTGCGCGAAGCCGAAGCGGATACCCAGGTTCTTGAAGAAGTCGTCGCTCGCCTCGACGATCCGCGCCTCGATCATGACCTGGCGCACGGCGATATCGATCTTGGCGATCAGCCGGCGCACCTCTTCGAGCCGCGCCGGCGTGTCCTGGACGAACAGCGTGTTGGTACGCGCGTCGACCACGGCGCTGCCGCGCTTGGAGAGAATGCGCTGGTTCGCGTCGGAAAGCAGCTTCTGCACGTCGGCCGCCTTCTGGTAATTCATCTGGAACGACTCGGTGCGCGTCTGCTCGAGGTCGCTGATCTGCTGCGACGCCTCGAGCGCCAGCTTCTCGCGCGTGGCGAGCTCGTCGCGCGGCGCGATCCAGATCACGTTGCCGTTGCGCCGGCTGTCGAGGCCGCGCGTCTGCAGAATGATGTCCATCGCCTGGTCCCACGGCACGTCCTTGAGGCGCAGCGTGATATTGCCGCCCACCGTGTCGCTGGTAATGATGTTGAGATCGGTGAAGTCGGCGATGACGTTCAACACCGCGCGCACTTCCACGTTCTGGAAGTTGAGCGACAGCTTCTCGCCGGTGTAGCGGCCGCGCTGCGCGCTGCGCGACGGGTCCGCCGAGACGGGCTTCACCTCGATCACGAACTGCGTGTCGGACTGGTAGGCGTTGTGCTCCCACTGGCCTTTCGGCTCGATCACCATGCGCACGTTCTCGCCCTGCTGGAACGCGCTCACGGTGTTGACCGGCGTGCCGAAGTCGACCACGTCGAGGCGCCGGCGCAGGTTCTCCGGCAGCGCGGTCTTGATGAAGTCGATGACGATGTTCTGCCCCTGCTGGCGGATGTCGATGCCGGTGCTGGTGTCGGAGAGCTCGATGACCACACGGCCTGCGCCGGCGCGACCGCGGCGGAAATCGACGTCGCGGATCGCGTGGCTGGAGTCGGCGCGGCCCTCGGCGAAATGCGAGATCTGCCCGCTCGGCGCCACCGGCACCGCGGCCGGCTCGGCGAGCGTGACGACCAGCATGCGGCCGTCGACCTTGGCCTCGTGCGCGACCGGTCGGCGCAGGTTCAGGATCAGGCGCGTGCGCTCCGAGCCCTGCACCACGTTCATGCTGCGCAGCTCGCCCTGGCTGACGTCCTGGCTGGCGCGGCCGAGCGCGTTCACGGTGTTGGAGAAGTCGAAGGCGATGCGCGCCGGCGTGGTCACGGCGAAATTGGGCGGCGGCGCCTGGAGCGGTTCCTTCATGGTGACGCGCACCACCACCTTGCCGCCTTCCTGGGTGACGTCGAATGCCTCGATGCTGTTGGCCGCCTGAGCCAGCGCGAGACCGATCCCCGCGAGCCAGAGGAGCAATGCACCTAGGGACTGGATGGCTTTCGTTGTTTTCATCGTCTTGCCTCCACCAATTGGAGCGTGCTGGCACGCTCCACCCATTCGCCTCCGCTGTCCTGCACCAGTTCCTTGAGGTTGATCTGCGACTCGTCGATCGCCGTGATCACGCCGAAGTTCTGGCCCATGTACATGCCCTTCCTCACCCGGTACAGGTTGGGACCCGCCTTGA
>LSTF01000003.1 GCA_001644455.1 Betaproteobacteria bacterium SCGC AG-212-J23 | reverse complement strand
CGAGCCTCTCGGGATCCGGGCCGACGTCGAACTTGAGATTGCCGACGACTTCCACGCGGCGCGCGCCCACCGAGCGCAGGCGCACCGCGTCCGCCTCGCTCTGTGCGCAGGCGAGCGCGAGGCTGGCAAACGCGGGCTCGGCGAGCGAGCGGAGGCGAAGGTAGCCGCGCGCGGACTTTTCCGAGAGGCGCGCATTGGCGAGCACGACCGGCACGCCGCGCGCGGCGCAGGCCGCGAGCAGGTTCGGCCACACTTCGGTCTCCATCAGCACGCCGAGGCGCGGCGCGAAATGCGCGAGGAACGCCTGCACCGCTTCGGGATAGTCATAGGGCAGGTAGGCGGAAAGAACGCTGTCGCCGTAGACCTGCTTCACGGTGTCGCGCCCGGCAGCGGTCGTGCAGGTGACGAGCATGCGGTGATCGGGAAAACGGGCCATCAGCCCGCGCACCAGCGGCGCCGCGGCGCGCGCTTCGCCGACCGAGACGGCGTGCACCCAGACGAGCTTTTCCGGCTTCTCGCCCCGATAGCGCCCGAAGCGCTCGCCCACCGCCTCGCGGTAGCCGGGCTCCTTGCGCCCGCGCAGCCAGAGCCGCGCCAGGATCAGCGGCAGCGCGAGCCGCAGCACGAGGGTGTAGAGCGCCCTCACGAGAGAACCTTGAGCACTTCCGCCACACTCGGCGGATGTCCCGGGAAACCAAGATTGGTGAAGCGCAACGCGCCGTAGATCCCTGTCAGCGCGGGATCCGAGCCGCAATAGATACCGACGGTGCGCGCGCCCACCGCCGCGGCGAGGTGCGTGAGCCCGGTGTCGACGCCGACGACCGCACGCGCGCCGGAGAAAAGCGACGCGAGGCTATCGATGGTTTGTCTTGGTAGAACAAACCCATTGGGTAGCGCCCGGGCGATCCGTTCCGCGCGCAGCCGCTCGGCTTCATTGCCCCAGGGCAGCACCGCCTTTCCGCCGAGCGCGCGGCCGAGCTCGATCCAGCGCTCCTCCGGCCAGAGCTTGTCGTCGCGGCTCGTCATGGTGAGGAAAACCAGAGCATCGTCACCTGCGCCACCAGGTGCGCGCAGTCCGTAATCCAGAGAGGAAAGCGAATAACCGAGAGCGGCAGCGGCAAGGCGTCGGTTGCGCTCGACGGCATGCAACGCACGCGGCACCGCGTGCCGCACATCGTAGAAGCGCGCGGCGAGCGGCTCGCGCGCGCTAGCGCCGTCCAGCCCGTGCTTCGGGCCGTGCGCCCACGACGCAATCAGCGCGCTTTTCAGGAGCGACTGCGTGTCGATCACGCTGTCGTAGCGCGCCTCGGCGATGGCGCGCCGCACCTCGCGCATCTCGCGCCACACCGCCGGGTTCCACAGCGCCGAGCGCCAGCGGCGCACAGCGACGGTGATGACGCGCCGCACCGAGGCATGCATCTTCGCCACCGGCGCGAACGGCTCCTCGACCACCCAGTCGATCTCGACGCCGGGAACGGCGCGCGCCGCGTCGCTCACCGCCGGACAGTTGTGGACCACATCGCCGAGCGAGGAGGTCTTGACGAAGAGGATTCGCGGCATTGGCTAGAATAGGCCGCTGAATTCTAAAGGGAAGCTGCCTTGAAGGCTCCTCTGTCGGCGGTGCTGATCACCCGTAACGCCGCCAATGTCCTCGATCCTTGCCTCGAAAGCCTCGCCTTCGCCGACGAGATCGTGATCGTCGATTCCGGCTCGACGGATCGCACCGCGGAGATCGCGCGCGAGCACGGCGCGCGCGTGGTGCAGAAGGAATGGCTGGGCTTCGGCCGGCAGAAGCAATTCGCGGTGGAGCAGGCGAAGCACGACTGGGTGCTCTGCGTCGACGCCGACGAGCGCGTCTCGCCGGAGCTCGCGACGAGCATCGAGCTGGCGCTCGCCGCGCCGGTGTCGCCGGTGTATCGCATGCCGCGCCGCAACCGCTTCCTCGGCCGCTGGCTCGCCCATGGCGAGGGCTATCCCGACTGGAGCCCGCGCCTCTTCAATCGCCAGAACGCGCGCTGGAGCGACGACCTGGTGCACGAAAAGGTGCTCTACGCAGTGACGCCCGGCACGCTCGCCGGCGACCTGATGCACGATTCCGCCGACGATCTTTCCGCCTACCTCGAACGGCAAAACCGCTACACCACGCTCGCCGCGCGCCAGGCGCTCGAGCAGGGACGCAGCGCCGGCCTCTTCCATCTTCTCTTGTCTCCCCTGGTGCGCTTCATCAAGTTCTATGTGCTGCGCCTCGGCTTCCTCGACGGCGTGCCGGGCCTGCTGCACATCTCGATCGGCTGCATGAACAGCTACCTCAAGTACGCGAAGCTGATCGAGCTGCGCAAGGCGGAGCGCTCGTGAAAGTCCTCGTCACCGGCGTTGCCGGATTCATCGGCATGCACAGCGCGACGCGCCTCCTCGAGCGCGGCGACGAAGTGATCGGCATCGACAATTTCTCGCCCTATTACTCGGTCGAGCTGAAGCAGGCGCGGCTGGCACGGCTGGAAGGAAAGCGCGGATTCCGCGTCTCGCGGCTCGATATCGCGGATTTTCCCGCCCTGAAGAAGATCTTCGAAAGCGAGAAACCGGAAGCGGTGCTGCATCTCGCGGCGCAACCCGGCGTGCGCTACTCGCTCGAGAACCCGGCGGTCTACGTGCAGACCAATCTGGTGGGCTTCGCCAACCTGCTCGAGTGCTGCCGCGCGCACCCGCCGCGCAATCTGGTTTTCGCCTCGAGCTCGAGCGTCTACGGCACCAGCCAGAAGCTGCCCTGGTCGGAGTCGGACAACGTCGACCGACCGATCAGCCTCTACGCCGCGACCAAGAAATCGAACGAGCTGATGGCGCACGTCTATAGCCACCTCTTCGGCCTGCCCGCGACCGGACTGCGCTACTTCACGGTCTACGGGCCCTGGGGCCGGCCGGACATGTCGCCCGTCCTGTTCGCGCGAGCCATCAGCGAAGGGCGACCCATCCCCGTTTTCAATCATGGCGACATGCAGCGCGACTTTACCTACGTCGACGACATCGTCGAGGGTACGCTGCGCGTTCTCGCCCGCCCTGCGCCCTACGAGAT
>LSTF01000002.1 GCA_001644455.1 Betaproteobacteria bacterium SCGC AG-212-J23 | reverse complement strand
CGGGGCGAGGCTGAGCCTCATGTTTTCTTCCTCGGCGGACGCCGCCTGATCGTCGCCGGCATCCTCGGTCGCTGGGCCGAGCAGGCCAACCGCTTCTTCGAAGTGAGCAGCGACGACGGCCGCCGCTTCGTGCTTTGCTACGACAGCGCCCGGGAGACCTGGGCCCTCGCCTGCGTTTACGCGCCGCGCGGCAGCGCGCGTTTGCGGTAAGGAAAGCCGCGGTCTCGCCCATCACCTCGCGGTGATGGCCAATCCAGAGGTGACCGCCATCGGGTAGCGCAACGAAACGCGCGCCCGGAATGTGCTGCGCGGTGTAGATCGCGCCCTGATAGGACCCCCAGAGATCGTCGCGCGCGCTGATCACCAGGGTCGGCGCGCCGATCCGCTCGATCTCGTACGGCTGCAGGTTCGAAACCACGGTCAGGTCGTTCAGCAGGCCCTCGCGGCGCTCGCTCACCGGCAAGGGCTGCAATGCATAGCGCGCAAAGCGCGCTTTCTCCGCATCGTCGGCGCGGGCGACGACGCCGGCGGGCGTGCCCATGATGGTGCTCGCGGCGCCGCGAGCGAGAAGCCAGTAAGCGAAATCGGAGCCGATGGTCTCCTCGATCAGCCGCGCTCGCGGCGAAGGGCGAAAACCGGGCGAATACGCCATCGGCACGAGCAGCACGAGGCCTGTGCAACGCTGGGGGTACCGCAGGGCGAACTGCAGCGACGAAGGCGCTCCGGCCGATACGCCGATCACCGCGGCGCGGGGAACCCGCAACGCGTCGAGCAGGCACGCATGGGCATCGGCCTGCGCCGCCGGCGTCGCGTCGGAGCGTTGCGGCGTGCGCAGGTAACCGAAGCGCGAAGGCACGATGACGCGAAAGCCGCTCGCCGCGAGCTCGCGTGCCGCGTCGAGCGTCTGGTCGAATCCGCCGCCCGCGCCGTGCACGAGCAGCACGGCCGGTCCTTCACCCACTACCGCGTACTCGACAGGCCCGCAGGGCGTCTGCGCCACCTCGCTGCCGGTGGCGATGCGCAGCAGGGCGTCGGCGAGATCGCGGCGGTATCGCGCATAGGCCAGCGCCGCACCGACGGCGAGCGCGCCGAGAACGACGAGCAGGATGACTTTACGGGGACGCACCGCGCCCAAGAGTACGCCGTTTGAACCATGCTCCCGCGCGCCAGCGCCAAGACGGACCTGACCCGGCGCCCGAGAATGGCCGGCTATGCGAATTCTCTCCATCACGATCGTGCTCGCCGCCCTCGCTCTTGCCGGCTGCCAGCGCGAAGGTCCTGCCGAGAAAGCCGGCCGGAGTATCGACAACGCCGCCGACAAGGCGGGCCGCAGCATCGAGAAGGCCGGCGAGAACGTGCGCGACGCCGCCCAAGGCAAGAAATAGCCCTTTAGCGGTACAGTCGGCGCACCCATGGAGGTGCGCCGCGACCCGGTCGGGCTCGAGGGCGAGATCGCTCTCGCCGACGGCGCGCGCCTGCCGCTGCGGTCCATCCGGCCCGACGATGCGCCGCGCCTGGTCCGCTTCTTCCACGGCCTCTCGGAGCGCTCGCGCTACCAGCGCTTCATGCAGCACCTGAACGCGCTGCCGCCGAGCCTGCTCGAGCGCTTCACCAACGTCGACCAGCGGCGCTCGCTGGCGCTGGTGGTGCTCGACCCCGCCGGAGGCGAGTTCGTCGCCGTCGGCCGCTACGCGCCGACCGGCGACGGTGCCAACGCGGAGTTCGCCCTCACCGTGGCCGACGCGTGGCAGGCGAAGGGCATCGGCCGCAGGCTGCTCGAGCGCCTGTGCGACCTGGCGCGGCGCGCCGGCTACCAGGCGCTGTACGGCCGGATCCTCGACGACAACCGGGAAATGCTCGACCTGGCGGCGAAGCTCGGCTTCACGCGCCAGGCGCGCGATGGAACCGAGTTGATCGTCGTGCGCCCGTTGTAAGCTTGCCGCCCATGCGCGAAGGCTCGCTCGAAGCCCCCACCCGGCACCCGCTCGACTGGAAGAGCGAGGAATTCCGCGACCCGGCGAAGACCGAGAAGGAGCTGGAGCGGATCTTCGACATCTGCCACGGCTGCCGCCGCTGCGTCAGCCTCTGCACCACCTTCCCGACGCTGTTCGACCTGGTCGACGCCTCGCCGACGATGGAGGTCGACGGCGTGAAGAAGGAGGACTATGGCAAGGTCGTCGACCAGTGCTATCTCTGCGATCTCTGCTACATGACGAAATGCCCGTACGTTCCGCCGCACCCGTGGAACGTCGACTTCCCGCATGTCATGTTGCGCGCCAAAGCGGTGAAGTTCGAGAAGGGCCGCAGTTCAAACGCCCCATTCAGGGACCGCCTGCTCTCCTCCACTGACGCCATCGGCAAGCTGGCCGCCATCCCGGTCGTGGCCCAGACGGTGAACGCAGTGAACAAGAATGGTTTTTCAAGGCAAATCCTTCAATCGACGCTAGGCGTGCACAAGGACAGAGAACTTCCACCCTACGCCCCGCACAAGTTCCGCAGCCATGCGGTCGCTTCGCCCGCCTTCGCGGTGAAGAACGGCAAGGAGACGCCGGGCAAGGTCGCGGTCTTCGCCACCTGCTTCGGCAACTACAACGAGCCGCAGCTCGGCCACGATCTCCTCGCGCTCCTCACCCACAACGAGATCCCCTACGTGCTGGTCGACGAGGAGGTCTGCTGCGGGATGCCGAAGCTCGAGCTCGGCGACTTGAAAGGCGTGGACTCCCTGAAGAAAAAAAATATCCCCGTCCTGGCGCGCTACGCCCGCGATGGCTTTGCCATCCTCGCCCCGGTACCTTCCTGCGCGCTGATGTTCAAGCAGGAGCTGCCGCTCATGTACCCGGACGACCCCGACACCCTGGCCGTGCGCGACGCCATGTTCGATCCGTTCGAATATTTTGTTTCGAGGAAAAAAGAGAAACTCCTGAAAAACGACTTCAAGCAGGCGCTCGGGAAAATCTCGTATCACATCCCCTGCCACTCCCGGGTGCAGAACATGGGCCAGAAGACGCGCGAGATGCTGGAGAGCATCCCCGGCACGCAGGTGACCGTGGTCGAGCGCTGCGCCGGGCACGACGGCACCTGGGGCGTGAAGCAGGAGTACTTCGACAATTCGATGAAGATCGGCCGGCCGGTGTTCCGCATGATGGCCGAGCCACGACCCGATTACGTCAGCTCCGATTGCCCGATCGCGGCACGCCACATCATGCAGGGCATGGGCGAAGAGAAGCGGCAGGCGCAGCGTGCGCACCCCCTTTCCCTGCTGCGCAAGGCCTACGGCGTCTAGATTTCTTCTCGTGCTGCTGCTGGCGGGCTGCGCTTCGGCGCCGCCGCCGCCGGGGGACGCGATCCCGTTCGGCCTGCTCGGCGACACGCCGTACAACGACGGCGAGATCCAGCGGCTCGAAGGCGTGATCGACGCGATCAACCGCGCCGATCTCGCGTTCGTCGTGCACGTGGGCGACATCGGCTCGGCGCGCAACGCCTGCAACGACGAATGGCTGCAGGCGCGCAAGGCGCAATTCGGCCGCATCCGCCACCCGTTCGTCCTGCTGCCCGGCGACAACGAGTGGACCGACTGCAAGGACCAGCTCGGCCGCCTGGCGGCCTGGCGCAGGACCTTCTGCTTCCAGGAAAGGATCCCGCTCGAGCGGCAGCCGGGCGAGTACTGCGAGCATGTCCGCTGGGAGGCCGGCGGGTTCGTGTTCGTCGCTCTCAATGTCCAGGGCAGCAACAACAACGTGACCCACGCCGAGGAGCACGGCGCGCGCATGAAGGCGGTGTACGCGTGGCTCGACGAAGCGGTGCGCGCCGCGCAGGGCAAGCGCGGGCTGATCGTGCTCATGCAGGCCAATCCGTTCGTCGTGCTGCCGCACGACGGCTACGCCGAGCTCCGCGCCAGGCTCGCCGCGCTCGGTGAGCGCATGCCGGGCCGCGTGACGCTGGTGCACGGCGACACGCATCTCTTTCACGACGACGAGCCGATTCCCGGCGTGCGACGCGTCGAAGTCTGGGGATCGCCCTTCGTGCGCTGGCTGGCAGCCGGCGTCGGCGAAGGCGGCCTTACCGTGCGGCAGGGACCCTAGCCGTGCAGGAAAGCCTTCAGCGCACTACCGTGTCGATCGTGATCCGCACCCCGCTCGCGTCGTTCGCCACCGGCTTGCTCGCGCCCTGCAGGTCGCCGGCCTGGGGATTGGCGACGCCGCTTTTCGAAACGCGCGCCGAGATGACGACGCGCGGATAGTTGGAGAGCTTCGCGGCCGGCGTCATCGCCATGCTGTCGTCGAGGGCGAAGCTCGTCGGCAGGTCGCGCACGCGCTTGCGCAGCACGGCGAGGGGCATCGGCGGGCCCTCGACCGCGCGCGCGAAGATGAACACCAGGTCGTCGGGCGAGGTCTTGCCCTTGAGCTTTTCCGAGAGCCGCACTTCGCCGCGCAGCACGCGGCTGCCCTTCAGCGCCAGCGCCTCGTCGATGTTGGCCTGGATCGCCCGCGCGTCCTCGCTGCCCGCGGGCACGACGTCGAGCATCCGCCGCCAGGTGTCGGCCGCTTTCTGGAAATCCTTGCGCTCGAACGCCGCGGTACCGGCAAGCGCCAGCGCCTTCAGGTTCCTCGGATCGATTTCGAGGGCGCGCAGCACCAGCTTCTCCGGCTCGCCCTGCAGGCTCTGGCCGCGCGCCATGCCCAGCGCATCGGCGAAATCGGCGAGCAGCTGCGGGTCGCGCGGCGCCTTGGTGGCCGCCCTCGCGTAGGCGTCGGCGGCCTCGGGGAAGCGGCCGAGCGCGCTATAGGAGCGGCCGAGCAGCCTCCAGCCGTCGACGTCGTCCGGGTTCTCGCGCAGCCGCGCGGCGAGGCGGGCCACCATCGCCTCGACCTGCTGCGCGGTCACCATGTGCTCGGCCTCGCGCTGGATCATGCTCGGGCTGCCGACCGTGAAGTAGACGGCGAGCGCGAGCAGCGGGATCACCGCGCCCGCCGCCCACGACCATGCCGCGCGAGCGCGAGGCGCCGCCGTCTCGGCCGCGGCGACGTCGTCGAGCAGGCGTCCCTCCAGCTCGCGGCGCGAGCGCTCGTAGTCCTCGCGCACGACCTTGCCGGCGGCGAGATCGGCTTCGAGCTCGCGCAGCTGGTCGCGATAGATCGAGATGTTGGCCTCGCGCGCCGACACCTCGCGCCGCCGGCGCGCCGGCCAGAAGAGCCAGGCGAGCAGCAGCGCGGCGAGCAGCGTCGCGAGAACGGCGAAGAGGATCATTCCAGGAGCTTCGCCGCGCGCTCGCGGTCGGCAGCCGAAAGCTCGGGCGCCGGCGGCGCTTTTCGCCTTATTCTCAGAACCAGAAAAAGCAGGCCGAACGCGAGCAGGATGAACGGTCCCGTCCAGAGCAGCACCGTGCTCGCCTTGAGCGGCGGCCGGTAGAGCACGAAGTCGCCGTAGCGCGCCACCAGGAAATCGATCACGTCGCGCTCGCTCTTGCCGCCTTTCAGCTGCTCGCGCACCTGGTTGCGGAGATCGACGGCGAGCGGCGCGCTGGAATCGGCGAGCGTCTGGTTCTGGCAGACGAGGCAGCGCAGCTCGCTGGAAAGATCGTGCACGCGCTTCTCGAGGGCCGGGTCTTCCTGAGCAAAGGCGAGGCCGCAGACCAGCACGAGCAGAAACCTATGCATTCAACTCTCGCAAAAGCGGCTCGATCTTTTCCTTGAGGATTTCGGGCGTCACCGGACCGATGCGCTTGTAGCGAATCACGCCCTTGCGGTCGATGACGTAGGTCTCGGGTACGCCATACACGCCGTAGTCGATGGCGATGCGCCCCGCGCTGTCGTAGACCGTGGCGACGAACGGATTGCCGTTGCGCGCCAGCCAGGGCAGCGCGTCCTCGCGCAAGTCCTTGTAGTTGAGGCCCACCACCGGCGCGACGCCGCTCGCGGCGAGGCGCGTGATCTGCGGGTGCTCGACGAGGCACGGCGCGCACCAGGAAGCCCACACGTTCAGCACCCAGACCTTGCCGAGCATGTCCTTCTGCGAGAAGGTCTTGTCGGGCGCGGCGAGCAGCGGCAGCTCGAACGCCGGCGCCGGCTTGCCGATCAGCGGCGAGGGCACCTCGCGCGGATCGAGGCGCAGCCCGACGGCGAGCAGGACGACGAGGGCGACGAAGATGCCGAGGGTCCAGGCCAGCTTCACGCGATGCTCTTGGCGAGCGCGGGGTCTTTTTGCAAGGCGAAGCGGTAGCGGCGGTCGCTCGCGGCGAGGAACCCGCCGAGCGCCATGATCAGGCAACCCACCCAGATCCAGTCGACGAACGGCTTCACCTGCACCTTCACCAGCCAGGTGCCGTCGCCGAGCGAATCGCCGAGCGAAACATAGAGGTCGCGCGTCAGGCCAGGATCGATCGCCGCCTCGGTCATCGGCATTTCCTGCACGGTATAGACGCGCTTCTCCGGCGCGAGCTTCGCGACCGGCTTGCCCTCGCGGGTGACCGTGATGTGGCCGCGCGCCGCGAGGTAGTTGGGGCCGCGCACGTCGATCACGTCGTCGAGGCGGAAAACGTAGCCGTTCAGCTCGACCGTCTCGCCGGCGCGCAGCTTCACGTCCTTCTCGGCGTCGTAGCCCTTGACCAGCGTCACGCCGACGACGAACACCGCGACGCCGATGTGCGCGACGACCATGCCGTAGTGCGCCCGGGGTTGTCGCCAACCCTTTCTCAGCGTGAGCAGGGCCGTGAGGACGATCCAGATGGCGAGTGTCAATCCGAAGCCGACCATCGCGTGCCACGTTCCCATGGCGAGCGGCAGGAGCAGGCCGACGGCGAGGCTCACCGCGAGCGCCCAGCGCAGCAGCACCGCCAGCTCCGGCAGGCTGGAGCGCTTCCAGCGCGCGAGCGGTCCGACGCCCATGAGGAACAGCGCCGGCGCCATCAGCGGCACGAACACCGCCTCGAAATACGGCGGGCCGACGGAGATCTTGCCCGCGCCGAACGCGTCGATCGCGAGCGGATAGAGGGTGCCGAGGAAAACGGTGCCCGCCGCGGCGACCAGCAGCACGTTGTTCGCCAGCAGGAAGGACTCCCTCGAGACGCCCGAGAATTCCCCGCCGAGGCCGATGCGCGAGGTGCGCCAGGCGTAGAGCGCCAGCGCGCCGCCGATGAAGAGAACGAACAGGCCGAGGATGAAGATGCCGCGCTTCGGATCGACCGCGAAGGCATGCACCGAGGTAAGCACGCCCGAGCGCACGAGGAAGGTGCCGAGCAGCGACAGGCCGAAGGCGACGATCGCGAGCAGCACCGTCCAGCTGCGGAACGCGCCGCGCTTCTCGGTCACCGCCAGCGAGTGGATCAGGGCGGTGCCGACCAGCCAGGGCATGAAGGAAGCGTTCTCCACCGGATCCCAGAACCACCAGCCGCCCCAGCCGAGCTCGTAGTACGCCCAGCCGCTGCCGAGCGCGATGCCGACGGTGAGGAACATCCACGCCACCGTCGTCCACGGCCGCGACCAGCGCGCCCAGGCCGCGTCGAGACGCCCGGAGAGCAGCGCCGCGACGGCGAAGGAGAAGGCCACCGAGAAGCCGACGTAGCCCATGTAGAGCATCGGCGGATGGAACACCATGCCCGGGTCCTGCAGGAGCGGGTTGAGATCGCGGCCGTCGGCCGGCGCCGGCAGCAGCCGGTCGAAGGGATTGGACGTGAACAGCATGAAGGCGAGGAAGCCGGCGCTGATCAGGCCCATCACGCCGAGCACGCGCGCCGCCATGCCCTCGGGAAGGTGCCGGCTGAAGAGGCTGACTGCGCTCATCCACGCGCCGAGCATGAGCGTCCAGAGGAGGAGCGACCCCTCGTGACCGCCCCAGGCGCCGGCGACGCGATAGTGCAGCGGCAGGGCGCTGTTCGAGTTCATCGCCACGTAAGCCACCGAGAAGTCGTTGCTGACGAAGGAATGCACCAGGCAGCCGAAGGCGAACGCGACGAGCAGCGCCTGCCCCTGCGCGGCGGCGCGCGCGTGGCCTTCGAAGCGGCCGCTCAGGCCGAGCGTCTGGAAAAGCGCCGTGGCGAGCGCCAGCGAAAGCGCGAATTGTCCGAGCTCGGGAATCATGGCTTGCCCTTTTTGGCGGCCTGGTGCGCCTTTTCGACCGCCTCCTTCGCTTCGGGCGGCATGTAGTTCTCGTCGTGCTTGGCGAGCACCTCGCGGGCATGGAACACGCCGTCTTCGCGGAGCTGGCCCTGCGCCACGACCATCTTGCCTTCGCGGAACAGGTCGGGAAGCGCCCCGCTGAACACCACCGGCAGGCCCTGCGCAGTGTCGGTGACGACGAAGCGGACGTCGACGCCATCGCGCTTCACGCTGCCCGGCTCGACGATGCCGCCGATGCGGAAAGTACGCCCCAGGGGCGCTTCCTTCGCCGCGACCTGGGTCGGGCTGAAGAAGAACACCAGGTTCTTCTGGAACGCGGTCAGCACCAGCGCGACGACGATGCCGAGCGCGACGACGCCGCCGCCGATCGCGGCGAGCTTCCTATGCCTTGGCTTCACGCTTTCTCTTCAGAAGAAAAATGACTTCAAGAAACAAAAGAACGAAGGTCACGGCGTAGGCGCCCCACAGGTAGAAGGCGTGGTCGCTCATGCTTCCCTTTCCCGCATGATGCAGCGAACCCGCACCAGCGTCACGGCGATGCTGTACATCCAGAAGCCGAGCGCCATCAGCAGCATCGCGATCAGCATCTGCGACTGCATGCTCGCGCCGCGGGTCACGCTCACCGAGGCGCCCTGGTGCAGCGTGTTCCACCACACCACCGAGTAGTGGATGATCGGGATGTTGACCGCGCCGACGATCGCGAGCAGCGCGCCGGCGCGGTCGGCGCGGCGCGGATCGTCGATCGCCGCCTGCAGGGCGATGAAGCCGAGATAGAGGAAGAGCAGCACCAGCTCCGAAGTGAGGCGCGCGTCCCACACCCAGTAGGTACCCCAGGTCGGCCGGCCCCACAGCGATCCGGTCCAGAGCGCGATGAAGGTGAACAGCGCGCCGGTGGGCGCGAGCGCGCTCGCCATCATGCCGGAGAGGCGGGTGTTGAAGGCGAGGCCGAGCGCCGCCCAGAACGCCATCACCAGATAGATGAACATCGACAGCCACGCCGCCGGCACGTGGATGAAGATGATGCGGTAGACCTCGCCCTGCTGCGCGTCGGTCGGCGCGACGAAGAAGCCGACATAAAGGCCGGCAGCCGCAAGCAGCGCGGCGGCAAGTGCGAACCACGGCGCCATGCGTCCGGCGAGCGGGTCGAAAGTCTGCGGCGATGCGTACCAGAACCAGTTCATTCCATCGATATCCTCAGCGCCGAGGCGATCGCCCATGGGGCGAACGCACACGACGCTACGAGCAGCGCCGCCAGAAGCAGCAGCTGCCCATCACCCCCCATTCCCGCGGACGCCATCTCGACGCTCCCTGCGCCGAGAATCAACACCGGCACGTACAGCGGCAACACCAGCAGCGAAAGAAGAATTCCTCCGCCGCGCACGCCGAGCGTCAACGCCGCGCCGATGGCGCCGATCAGGCTCAGCACCGGCGTGCCGAGCAGCAATGATAGTGCAAGCACCGGGGTGAGCGCGGCGGGAAGATCGTATTGCAGGGCGATGAGCGGCGCGATCAGCGCCAGCGGCAATCCCGAGACGATCCAGTGCGCCGCGGCCTTGGCGGCGGCGATGACGCCGAGCGGCGACGCCCCGAGCAGCATCTGCTCGAGCGTGCCGTCGGCGTGGTCGGCGGCGAAAAGACGCGAGAGCGAGAGCATCGACGAGAGCAGCGCCGCCACCCAGATCACGCCCGGCGCGATGGCGCGCAGCAGGTTCGGTTCGAAGCCGATCCCGAGCGGGAACAGGCTGGCGACGATGATGAAGAACAGCAGCGCCGTCGCGATATCGCTGCGCCGCCGCCAGGCGAGCAGCAGGTCGCGGCGCACGACGCAAAGCACTGCCTCAACCATGCAGCTCCAGGACCCGCGAGGCGCCGGCGCCGGTTTCCTGGTGTGTGGTGAAGATCACCGCGCCGCCGCGCGCGGCGTGCGCGGCGATCAGCGCGTCGACCGTCGCCGCCGCCTGCGTGTCGAGCGCGGCGTAGGGTTCGTCGAGCAGCCACAGTGGAACCGACTCGCTCACCGCCAGGCGCGCGAGCGCCGCGCGGCGGCGCTGACCCTGCGAGAGCTTGCGTACCGGCACATCTGCCGGCACGCCGAGTCGGGCGAGCCCGGCGTCCGCTTTGACCGTCAGTCCCGCCAACTTGCACGAAATTTCCAGGTTCTCGGCCGGCGTGAGATCGTCCTTCACCGCCGGCGCGTGGCCGAGATAGACGATCTCCTTCGTGTACTCCTCTTTCAAGGTCCCGATCGGAGCGCCTTTCCAGCGCACCTCGCCCTCGTTCGGCGCGAGCAGGCCGCATAGGATGCGCAGCAGGCTCGTCTTGCCGCTGCCGTTCGCTCCGGCGATGCGCAACCGCTCGCCGGCGGCGACGGAGAAGGTCAGGGAGCGGAAAAGAGTGCGGCCTTGACGAGCGCATTGCAGGCCGGATGCTTCGAGCATGCCGCATTGTTGCAGAAACGCGCGGCCGGGCCGGCCGCTAGAAGTTCAGGTAGTAGGACGCCCCGAGGAAGTCGACCCTCTGCTGCGCGTTCGGCAGGATGCGCGTGCCGTCGGAGTAGGTCCAATTCTCCCAGGTCCAATCGTTGGTGCTGAAGCGGTCGTGGATGTACTGCAGCCGCACGCCGGTGTTCTTCTGCAGCGCGTATTTCGCACTCAGCTTGGTGACGCTGCGAGTGTAGGTCACGTCGGGCGGCGGCGTGACGCCCGCGGGCGCCGGCCCGTTGCGGAACTCGGCGCGGTCGCTGGACAGGTTGAACTCGGCGCCGACCTCGAGCTGGGCGGTCGCCTTGCCCTTCACGCCGATGCCGATCGCGTTGCCGACGTTGCGCAGGTTGGCGCTCCAGATCGGACTCGCCGCGGTGTTCGGGCAGGCCCCGATGTCGCCGTTATTGTTCGACGCCGCGCTCGAGCAGGAGAGCAGGTTCGCCTTGCTGTCGTCGCGCGACAGCCAGGCCGAGACCTGCCAGGTCTCGGCGAAGCGATAGGCGGCGTCGAGCGCGAACAGCCTGGCGCTGCCGTCCTGCATGCCGAGGGTGCGCCCGCCGTAGTCGTCCTTCGACCCCTCCGCCCGGAACTGCAGGTCGAGCTGGTCGAGCGGCGTCCAGCCGGCGGTGAGCTTCAGCTTGTCGCGATCCCGATCGGCGAGATAGAACGGCTGCACCAGGTTGCTGCCGAGCTGGCCGGGAGTGGTGGTCGTCGTGTTCTGCCAGTCGGAGCCGGTGCGGCGGCTGTGCGCGTAGCCGATCGAGCCGTTGAGCGTCTCGGAGATCGAGCGGCGCAGCTCGACGCGCATGGTGCGCTCCTCGGTCTTCTCGCGGTAGCTGACGATGTAGACGTCCGAGGTGTTGCGCTTCTTCTCCTCGAAGTCGAATCCGGCGGTGACGCGGAACTGCGCCGGGAGCTGGTAAGTCCCTTCGAGCTTGCCGATCGTCGAGTGGATGCTGCGCGGCTCGTTGACGCCGGTCGCGGTATTGGTGGTCGAGACGTTGAAGTAATCGACGATCGGCGTCTTATCGTCGCGGTTCTCGCGCTTCAGGTCGGCGACCAGCGAGAGGCCAGCCATCGGCCGCGCCGACAGCCCGAGCTGGCCGAACTTGGTGTCGATGACGCCGCCGAGGTTGCTGCGCCCCGTGGTGCTGACATCGATGAAGTTGTCGCTCTGCGTCTGGTGCTGGTATGCGAACTTGTAGGTGCCGCGCGTGGTCTGCGAGAAGTTGTAGCCGCCGCCGAGGTAGGCCTGGTGCGACTCGTTCGCCGGCGGCAGCGCGATCGGCGAGAAACCGGTGCCGGTGCCGCCGATGACGTCGATGCGGCTGTTGTAGTTGACGAAGTTGGTGCCGTAGTAACCGCCGGTGAATTGCGCCTGCTCGCCCCGGTAGCCGACGCTCGCCTCGTAGAGCTGGGTGCGGTAGTCGATCGGATCGACGAGGAAGTCGGTGCCGGTGCGGCCGAACAGGCGGCGACCGGTCTTGCGTTCCTCGCGCGCGCTGAAATTCACGTCCCAGCGCGAGCTGATCCACTTGTTCACGCCGGCGGCAAGCGCGCTGCGCTCGGTCTTCAGCTCGAGCGTGGTCGGCGCCTGGCCGTTGACCGTCTGCGTGGTGCTGTCATAGCCGGTCAGGCCGGTGACCGCGGTGTACGGGCTGTAGCGCGGCGTCTGGCTGAAATCGATGAAATAGCCCCAGTCGCCCTGTTTGCTCTGCTCGAGGCGCAGCTCGCGATCCTCGAGACCGAGGTTGCGGCCGGTGATGCCGAGCCAGGTGCCGGTCGCGTCGTCGCGCCGCACGTACTGGCCGTCGAGCAGCAAATAGCCGCGCTCCTTGGTCATGCCGTTGTACTGGCCGAAGCGCGTGTTGCCGCCGCTGACGAAGCCGACGCCGGCCTCGACCGTGCTCTCGGGCGTGGTCTGCTTCTTGATCTCGTCGTCGCGCTCGTCCGCCCAGACCGCACCGGCCGCGAGCATCGCCGCAGCGACCGCGGTCAGGCGGAGCTCAACGCCTGAACGTGCGCTCATTGGTGGCATCCTTCGGGTTGTTGGTGCCGTGGATGTTGGTGTGGCAGTTCAGGCACGCGCGGGCGAGCGTGATGCCGATGCCGCTCGAGGTCGAGCTGTTCGAGCCGCCGGTGATGCCGGCGACGCCGCCGCGGTGGCTGGTCGGCTCGTGGCAGGTCTGGCAGAGGAACGGCGCGCGCACCTTGAGCAGGTTGTCGTTCACCGAGCCGTGCGGGTTGTGGCACAGCGCGCAGTTCTCCTGCACCGGCTGGTGAGTGCGGACGAACGGCCCGCGCTTCTCCATGTGGCACGTGTAGCAGGTGTCGTTGACGCTGTCGCGCACCAGCATCTTCTCGCCGGCGGCGCCGTGCGGGTTGTGGCAGTCGGAGCAGATCACCTTGCCCTCGAGCGTCGGGTGGCGCGACTGGCGGCGGATCTCGGCGCGCTGCTGCTTGTGGCAGGCGAAGCAGACGTTCGCCTGCTCGAGCTTGTCGCGCGCCGGGTCGCGCTGCGCGTGCACCACGTGGCACGAGCTGCACGCCACGTCGCGACTGGCGTGCATGCTCATTTGCCAGTGGGTGCGCTTGCCGCCCTGGTGACAGGTGAGACAGGCCTGGTTCTTCGCCTCGGGCGAGGTCGGCGAGGTCTTGGTGAACATCACGTCCGGCTTGGGCCGCGCGCCGCTCGCCGGCTTGTTCATGTGCGCTTCGCTCGCGCCGTGGCAGCTGGTGCAGGTCGGCGTGCGCGGATCGGCGCGCGTGCCGTGCTTGGTCTTGCCGATCGCAAGCACGGGAAAGCTGTCGTTCTCGTCGTGACAGCGCGTGCATTTCGCATCGCCGTTCAGGACCAGGTCCTTGGCCGGGGCGGGCTTGTCCTGCGCCACGGCGATTACAGAGAACGTTGCAGCGAGGAACGCGGCAGCGATCCTCATCGGGAGACCTTGATCTCCTTCGGCCCTGGCCCGTCGGGTTCGGTGTGGGCGATCCCGAAGTGGCAGTCGATGCAGTCGGTGCGCTCGGCCAGCACCTTGGTGTGCCGGGCCCGCGCGGTTTCGCTCTGCTTCTCGAGGGCTTTCGCGAGGTCGTGGCAGTTGCGGCATTCCTGGGAGTTGTTGCCCTTCATCCGCTTCCACTCGCTCACCGCCATCTCGTAGCGGTGCTTGTCAAACTTCTCCTTGGTGTCGATCACGCCGGTGAAGTGGCCCCAGACTTCCTTCGCCGCCTTCACCTTGCGGATCATCATCGGTACCAGTTCCTTGGGCAGATGGCAGTCGGCGCACGTGGCGCGCACGCCGGTGCGGTTCTTGTCGTGGATCGTGTCCTTGAACTCGGCGGCCGCGTCGTTGGTGTGGCAGCTGCTGCAGAACTCCTCGGTGCTGGTCATGTGCACCGTGACCGCGGCGGCGACGGTGATCCCGCCGCCGACCACGACCATCACGACCAGCGCCGCAATGGCGATCGTCAGTCCCGAGCGGTTCGGGTAGGCCTGGCGAAGGCTAGCCCACCAGCGCATGCTGCGATCTCAGCGCGAGAGAATGAAGGCGACCGCGTCCTTCGCCTTGTCCTTGGGCTTCGGGCCGCCGTGGTGCCCGGAGACGAACTTCTCCAGCTTCGCTTGCGCGTCGGCCTGACCCTTGTACTTCGCCGCCACGCTCTTGTAGGACGGGCCGTCCTTGTCGGCGGACACGGAGTGGCACTTCAGGCAGCCGCTTGCCTTGATCACGCCCTCGCCGGCCTTGGCGTCCTGAGCCTGAACGCCGAACGGAATTGCCAGCGCCGCAATCGCTACTAAAGCCATGATTCGTTTCATCGTCCCTCCGAGTTTCCGCTACTAGACAACAAACCCGGGCGAGGAGGTATTGGACCAAAGTCTTATGTGCGTGGACGAACCGGCGCGGACAATGCGAGCCATGACCGCACTCGCGGCGCCCCGAGCCCCCGGACGAGTTCTCGCCTGGTGCCTGGCACTGCGTCCCTGGTCATTCACCATTTCCCTGGCCCCGATTCTTGCGGGCACCAGCCTCGCGGTTCTGGACGGCCATAGCGCCCGCCTCGAATTGGCGCTGGCAGCGCTCATCGCCTCGGTGCTGATCCATGCCGGGACCAACCTGCAAAACGACGTCGGCGATTTCCGTCGCGGCGCGGACGGCAGCGGCCGGATCGGCCCGCCGCGCGCCACGACCGAGGGCTGGCTGACGGCTTCCCACGTCCAGGGGGCGGTCGTGCTGTGCTTTGCGCTCGCCTTCATCCCGGGCGCCTACCTGGTGGTGCAAGGCGGCTGGCCGATCGTCGCCATCGGCCTGGCGTCGGTGCTCGCCGGAGCGGTCTACACCGCCGGTCCCCGCCCGGTCGCCTACTCCGGCTGGGGCGAGGCTTTCGTCATCCTCTTCTTCGGGCTGGTGGCGGTCGGCGGCATGTACTACCTGCACGCCGGCACGATCAGCGCCACCGCGCTTCTCGCCGGCGCGGCGCTGGGCGCGCTCGCCGCCGCGGTGCTGGTGGTCAACAACCTGCGCGACATCGATTCCGACCGGCGCATCGGCAAGAACACCCTCGCGGTGCGCTGCGGGGTGCGGTTCACGTTGATCGAGTATGCGTTCCTTCTGCTCACGCCCTTTGCGCTGGTCCTGGCTCTCGCCCAGCACGAAGCCCGGGTTGGACTTCTCGCGCCCCTGCTCCTCCTGCCTTGGGCCGTGCGGCTTTATCTCCGCGTCCGGCGGACACCTTCCGGCGCGTGGCTGAACGGCGCGCTCGCGTCGACCGCCAAGCTGGGCCTCGTCTTCGCGATCCTGCTCAGCGTCGGGTCCACTGCCTGAGCTCGATCGGGTTCCCGTCCGGGTCGCGGATCTCGGCGCGCGCGTAGTCCGGCCGCTTCATGGGACCCCAGGCAAGCTTCACGCCCTTCGCTTCGAGCGCGCTGACGGCCAGATCCATGTCCTCCACTTCGAGCGCCAGGCATTGCCAGCCGAGATGCTGCTCGGCTGCGCGAGCGGGGATCGGCGGCTTCGCTTCGGGGTAGCACATGACTTCGAGCGTCGTACCACCGAGCTCGAGGTAGACGAGGTCGAGCGGGCCGGAAGGCGTCCCCGGGATTCGCAAGCGCTCCCGCTCGTGGAAGCCGAGGATGCCGGTGTAGAACTCGACGATGCGCTCGGGCGAGGCGGTCAGGAGCTCGATGTGGTCGATGCGCTTGAACACGGCTAGTTCAGGTCGTCCGCGTAGCGCTTCAGCGCCGAAAGCGGCGCGTACTGCAGCACGTTCTCGTGCGTCGCCTCGAGGATGACGCGCGGCGCCTTGCCCGCCTCCCAGGCCTCGACCCAGCGCAGCACGTGCAGGCACCAGCGGTCGCCGTGCTTCAGGCCGCGGAAGCGCATCTCCGGGCGCGGCGTGACGAGGTCGTTGCCCTTGGCGACGCTGAATTCGAGGAAGGCGTCGGTCACCTGCACGCAGACGAGGTGCGCGACGCCGTCCTGGTCGTGGGTCGCGCAGCAGCCGTCGCGGAAGTAGCCGGTAAGCGGCGCATAGCTGCAGGCGCGCAGCTCGCCGCCGAGCACGTTCTTCTCGGCCTCAGGCATGGCTCTCGATGAAGCGCTTCAGCGCCGCGGCATCCTTGTCGATGACGGTGCAGCGCTGCGGCAGGCTTTCCAGGTTCTCGAAGCCGCTCGGCCGCTCCGGATCGCGGCCGAGCGCCTCGCGGATGGTGGCGGAGAATTTCGCCGGCGCCGCGGTCTCCAGGCAAACCAGCGATTCTCCCGAGCGCGCGTGCTGCAGGCCGACCTTGACGCCGTCGGCGGTATGCGGATCGATCACCACGCCGTACTGCGAATACATCCAGCGGATGGTGGCGAGACGGTCGGCATGCGTGCTGCGCCCCGAGACGAACTCCTCGCCGGGCGGGAGGGTGAACTCGCCGGTCTCGTCCAGCTTGCGCCAGAGCTCGGCCACTTTCGCCGAGCCAACCCGCGCGCAGACGTAGCGCTCGAAGTTCGACGCCTTGGAGATGTCCATCGAGGGGCTGGAAGTCTCGGTCACCGCGCGGCGCACGCGATAGCGGCCGGTGCGGAAATACTCGTCGAGCACGTCGTTCTCGTTGGTGGCGAGCACCAGCCGCTTGATCGGCAGGCCCATGCGGCGCGCGACGAAGCCGGCGTAGATGTTGCCGAAGTTGCCGGTCGGCACGGCGAACGAAACCTGCTCCGAATCGTCGCGCGTCGCCGCGAAGTAGCCCTTGAAGTAGTACACCACCTGCGCCGCGATCCGCGCCCAGTTGATCGAATTCACCGCGCCGATCGAATGGCGCGCCTTGAACTCGCGGTCGGCGTTCACCAGCTTCACCAGGTCCTGGCAGTCGTCGAACACGCCGCGCACCGCCAGGTTGTGGATGTTCGAGTCCTGCAACGAATACATCTGCGCGCGCTGGAACGGGCTCATCCGTTCGTGCGGCGAGAGCATGAAGACCTTGATTCCCGAGCGCCCGCGCAGGGCGTATTCGGCTGCGGAACCCGTGTCGCCGGAGGTGGCGCCGAGCACGTTGAGCTTTTTCCCGCTGGTTTCGAACAATCGACCGAGGAGCTGCAGCGCCACGTCCTTGAAGGCCAGCGTCGGACCGTTCGACAGGCCGAGCAGGTGCAGCCCCGGCTCCAGGGTGCGCAGCGGCGTCACCTCCTCGCTGCCGAAGGCCTGCGCGGTGTAGGTATCGAAGACGATGCGCCGCAGCGCCGGCACGTCGTCCATGAAGCGCGACAGGATCTCGAAGGCGAGCTCCGGGTAGGAGAGCCTTCTCAAGGAATGAATTTCCACCTTCGGGATTTCGGCAGGCACATACAGGCCGCCATCCGTTGCCATGCCCTCGAGCAGGATTTCGCTGAAGCGTCGCGCCGTGGCGCGGCCGCGAGTGGAAACGTATTGCACGCTACTTTTTCTGTTTCTTTTCCAGCTGGTTGAACTTGCGCACCTGCTCCGGCGTCGCCCTGGCATGCGCCTTCTGCACGGCGGGCTTCTTCGGCGCCGGCTTGGGCTTCGCCTCCTGCGCCGCCAGCGAAGTGCTGACCAGCAGCAGAAAAAGCAGCCTCACAGCAGCTCTTCCAGCCGGATGCGGGTCACTTCGCCGACCACGCTCGAGAGCTTCTCGATCTTCGCGATCGCCTGGTTGACGTTCTTCTCCAGCGCCTGGTGCGTGAGCATGACGATGTCGACCCGCTTTTCCTTGCCCGGTTCCTTCTGCACCATGGCCTCGATCGAGATCCTCGAGTCGGCCAGGATGCGCGTCACGTCGGCCAGCACGCCCGGCCTGTCCTGCACGCGCATGCGCAGATAGTAGGACGTCTCCACCTGCTCGATGCCGAGGATCGGCGTCGCCGAGAGCTGGTCGGGCTGGAACGCGAGATGCGGCACGCGGTGCTCGGGGTCGGCGGTGATGAGCCGCGTCACGTCGATGAGGTCGGCGACCACGGCGCTCGCGGTCGGCTGCGCGCCGGCGCCCGCGCCGTAGTAGAGCGTCGGTCCGACCGCGTCGCCTTTCACGAGGATGCCGTTCATCACGCCCTCGACGTTGGCGATCAGGCGCCGGGTCGGCACCAGCGTGGGATGCACGCGCAGCTCGATGCCCCGCTCTCTTCTTTTTGTGATTCCCAGCAACTTGATCCGGTATCCGAGCTGCTCGGCATAACGGATGTCGTCCGCCGTCAATTTCCTGATTCCTTCGACAAAACATTTTTTCTGCTGCATCGGGATGCCGAACGCCAGCGCGGCGAGGATGGTGAGCTTGTGCGAAGCGTCGACGCCCTCGACGTCGAAGGTCGGATCGGCCTCGGCGTAGCCGCGCTTCTGCGCGTCCTTCAGCGCCGCGTCGAAGCTGATGCCCTTGTCGCGCATCTCCGAGAGGATGAAGTTCGAGGTGCCGTTGATGATGCCCGCGATCCAGTCGATGCGGTTCGCCGCCAAGCCCTCGCGCAGCGCCTTGATGATCGGGATGCCGCCGCCGACCGACGCCTCGAAGGCGACCATGACGCCCTTCTTCTGCGCCGCCTTGAAGATCTCGTTGCCGTGCGTGGCGAGCAGCGCCTTGTTGGCGGTGACGACGTGCTTGCCGCGCCGGATCGCCTCGAGCACCAGATCCTTGGCGACGGTATAGCCGCCGATCAGCTCGACGACAATGTCGACATTCCTGTCCCTGACCAGCTCGAAGGCATCGCTCGTCACGAGCGCCTTGCGGCCGACTTTCTTGCGAGCGACTTCGACCGCCTTGTCGGCGACCTGCGTGATCTCGATCGCGCGGCCCGCGCGCCGGCGGATCTCGTCGGCGTTGCGGTTCAGGACGTCCCAGGTGCCGCCACCGACCGTGCCGATGCCGAGCAGCCCTACACGGATCGGTTTCACGCCGCTCCCCGGAGCAAGCCGTCCTTTCTGAACATGTCCTTGATGCCGCGCACGGCCTGGCGCAGGCGGTGCTCGTTCTCGATCAGAGCGATGCGCACGTGATCGTCGCCGTAGTCGCCGAAGCCGACGCCGGGCGCGACCGCGATCTTCGCGTGCTCGATGAGGCGCTGCGCGAACTTGATCGAGCCTTCCTTCGCGTAAAGGTCGGGGATCTTCGCCCAGATGTACATCGACGCCTTCGGCACCTCGACCATCCAGCCGATCTCGTGCAACCCCTTGACCATGACGTTGCGCCGCTTCTCGTAGGTCTTGCGGATCTCCTCGACGCACTCCTGCGGGCCTTCCAGCGCGACGATCGACGCGACCTGGATCGGCGTGAAGCTGCCGTAGTCGTGGTAGCTCTTGATGCGCGCCAGCGCGTGCACCAGGTCCTTGTTGCCGACCATGAAGCCGATGCGCCAGCCGGCCATGTTGTAG
This sequence comes from Betaproteobacteria bacterium SCGC AG-212-J23, assembly GCA_001644455.1. Taxonomy (GTDB): domain Bacteria; phylum Pseudomonadota; class Gammaproteobacteria; order Burkholderiales; family SG8-39; genus SCGC-AG-212-J23. The sequence goes on along the minus strand of LSTF01000002.1, from coordinate 29,732 downwards.
CTCTTCGACATGGTGAAGAACTCGACCGCCACGTCGCGCGCGCCCGGCACCTGCATGATCGAGGGCGCGCGATAGTCGTCGAAGCAGATGTCGGCGTACGCGAGGTCGTGCACCACGAGGATGTCGTGCTCTTTCGCGATGGCGATGACTCTTTCGAAGAACGCCAGGTCGACGCACTGCGCCGTCGGGTTCGACGGGAAGCCCATGATCAGCATCTTCGGCTTGGGCGTGAGCTCGCGAATGGCGCGCTCCAGCTCGACGAAGAAGTCGACGCCGGGCGTCATGCGCACCGAGCGGATGTCGGCGCCGGCGATGATCGCGCCGTAGATGTGGATCGGGTACGACGGATTGGGCACGAGCACCGTGTCGCCTCGCTCGAGGCAGGCGAGCATCAGGTGCGCGAGGCCCTCCTTCGAGCCGATGGTGACGATCGCTTCGCTGTCCGCGTCGAGCTCGACGCCATAGCGGCGCGCGTACCAGGAGCAGATCGCCTTGCGCAGGCGCGGGATGCCCTTCGACACCGAGTAGCCATGCGTGTCCTGCCGTTCGCTCGCCTCGACCAGCTTGTCGACGATGTGCTTCGGCGTCGGCCCGTCGGGGTTGCCCATCGACAGGTCGATCACGTCCTCGCCGGCGCGGCGCGCCTTCATCTTCAGCTCGTTGGTGATGTTGAAGACGTACGGCGGGAGTCGCTTAATCCTTGAAAATTCACGCATTGTAGAATTCTAGCGTGAAACTTCATCAGGCCGTCGCCGGCGGCACGAACACCTTCACGGGCTACGGCGATGACTACGTCGCGGTGAACGGCGAGCGGCGCAAGCAGAGCTCGATTGTGCTTCCCGACCGCATCCTCGACTGGAATGTCGCCGGCTTCGATGCGCTCCAGGCAGAGGACTTCCAGGTGTTCTCCACCCTGGGCGTCGACATCGTCCTGCTCGGCACCGGCCGCCGACAGCGCTTTCCGCATCCGCGCCTCACTGCGTCGCTCGCGAGCGCCGGCATCGGCGTCGAGGTGATGGACCTGCGCGCCGCCTGCCGCACTTACAACATCCTCGTTGCCGAAGAGCGAAAGGTCGCCGCCGCTCTGCTTTTCGAGTGAGGCTGCTCCTCATCGCCGCCCTCGCGGCCGCATGGTTCGGCACGCTCGGCCTGCGTCCCCTCTACAAGGCGGACGAAACGCGCTACGCCGAGATCCCGCGCGAGATGGTCGCCTCCGGCGACTGGATCACGCCGCGGCTCAACGGCTTCAAGTACTTCGAGAAGCCGCCGCTGCAGTACTGGGCCACGGCCTTTTTTTACAAAACAATCACCATAAAAGATTGGACGTCGAGGCTATGGGCGGCGCTCCTGGGCTTCGCCGGCATCCTGCTGGTGCTGCGCGCCGGCAATCGCCTCTTCGGCCCGCCCGCCGGAACGCTCGCCGCCGCGGTGCTCGCCGGCAGCCCGATCTACGTCGCCGCGGCGCAAATCAACACGCTCGACATGGGGCTCAGCTTCTTCCTCACCGGCGCCGTCCTCGCGCTCGCTTCGGGCTACCCGCTTGTCTTCTGGGCATGCTGCGCGCTCGCGGTGCTGAGCAAGGGGCTGGTCGGCATCGTGCTGCCGCTGGCGACGCTCGGCCTCTACATCCTCATCAAGCGCGACTGGCGGCTCGCCTGGGAGGCGAAGCCCTTTAGCGGGCCGCTCGTGTTCCTGCTCATCGCTGCGCCGTGGTTCGTCGCGGTTTCGATGCGCAACCCCGAGTTCGCGCATTTCTTCTTCATCCAGGAGCATTTCCAGCGCTTCACGACCGAAGTACACCATCGCACCGCGCCCGCCTGGTTTTTCCTGCCCGTCCTCGCCCTCGGCTTCGCGCCGTTCCTGCTGCCGGCGGCGGTGGGGTGGTGGCGCGGCATCACGAGCCGCGCGCCCTCGTTCGACGCGGTCCTGTGGCTGGCGCTGTGGGCGCTGGTGGTGCTCGCCTTCTTCTCGGCCTCCAGCTCGAAGCTGCCGGCCTACGTGCTGCCGGTCTTTCCCGCGCTGGCGCTGCTCACCGGGAAATATCTCGCGGAAGGCGGCCGCAAGCTGCTCGTCGTCCAGGCGGCGATCGTCGCCGCGCTCGGCATCGCCGCGCTCGCGCTCGTTCCGGGACGCGGCGGCGCCGCCTATGCGACCTACGTTCCGTGGCTCGCGGCCGGCGCCACGGTGGCGACGGCATGCGCGGCTCTCGCCTTCTTCCGCAACATCTCCGTCGTCGCCCTCGCGGCGGCGGGCTTGCTCGCCACGCAGCTCGCGATCATCGGCCACGGCTCGATCGCGGAGCGCTTCACCGCGGCGGCGCTGATCACCTCCCTCGAACCCAAGCCGCCGGCCGACGTGCCGGTCTATGCGGTGGATGTCTACGACCATTCGCTGCCCTGGTACCTGCGCCGGACCGTGACCATGGTCGGCTACCGCGACGAGCTCGGCGTCGCCATCGACTGGGACCGCGAGCTGTTCATCGCCGACATGGCCGCGTTCGAGCGCGCCTGGCGCGAGCAGAAACAGGCCTACGCGTTCGTCGGCGCCGGAGGGTTCGCCGAGCTCGCCGCGCGGCTGCCGATGCAGCCGATCGCGCGCGATGCGCGCTATATTTTCGTCAGGAAGCCATGAGCCAGGAATTCCTGCCCTTCACCCGGCCGAGCATCGACGAGGCGACCATCGCCGGCGTCGCCGAGGTGCTGCGCTCGGGCTGGATCACCACCGGCCCGCAGGCGAAAGCCTTCGAGGCGGCGCTCTCGGCGCATTGCGGCGGCCGGCCGGTGCGCGCCTACAGCTCGGGCACGATCACGATGGAGATTGCGCTGCGCCTCGCCGGCGTCGGCGCGGGCGACGAGGTCATCACCACGCCGCTTTCCTGGGTGTCGACTGCGAACGTCGTGCTCGAGGTCGGCGCGCGGCCGGTGTTCGTCGATGTGGATCCCAGGACGCGCAACATCGATCTGTCTTTGGTCGAAGTGAAAAAAAACACCAAGGCCATCATCCCGGTGGATCTCGCGGGACTACCCGTCGACCGCGACAAGCTCTATTCAATCGCAAAGGCGAAAAACCTTCGCGTGATCGAGGACGCGGCGCAGGCTTTCGGCGCGAGCTGGAAAGGCAAGCCGATCGGCTCGTTCGGCGATTTCGTCTCCTTCAGCTTCCACGCCAACAAGAACATCACGACCGCGGAAGGGGGAGCCCTCGTTCTTTCTTCCGAAAAAGATATTGCTTTGGCCGAAAAACTGCGCCTCCAGGGTATTACCCGCTCGGGCGAGGACGGCATGGACTGCGACGTCGCCGGCGGCAAGGCCAACCTCACCGACGTCGCCGCCCGCATCGGCCTCGGCCAGCTGCCGCACCTGAAAAGATTCACCGAGCGCAGACGCGCGCTGGCGAAGCGCTATTTCCAGCTCTGGGACCGCGCCCTCGGCTGCGAGCTGCCCGTCGAAGACTTCGAGAATTGCAACTGGCACATGTTTCAAGTCGTTCTTCCAGAAAAAAGATCAAGAGGTGCGTTTATTGCGGGCATGCGCGAGGCGGGAATCGGCGTCGGCGTACACTATCCCGCGATGCACCTTTTCTCCCTCTATCGCTCGCTCGGCTGGCGCGAAGGCCAGTTCCCGCACGCCGAGCGGATCGGACGCTCGATCGTCACGCTTCCCTTGTTTCCCGCGATGAACGATCGGGATGTCGATCGCGTCTGCGAAGCGGCGGCAAAGGTCTTGAAATGAAGCTCTCGGTCGTCATCCCGGTCTACAACGAGGAAGAAGGCCTGGCCGTGCTGTTCGCGCGCCTCTACCCGGCGCTCGACGCGCTCGGCGCGTCCTACGAGGTCATCTTCGTCAACGACGGCAGCCGCGACCGCTCGGCGGCGATCCTGCGCGAGCAGTTCGCGCGCCGGCCCGACGTGACGCGCGTGGTGCTGCTGAACGGCAACTTCGGCCAGCACATGGCGATCCTCGCCGGGTTCGAGCGCTCGCGCGGCGAGCGGGTGGTCACGCTCGACGCCGACCTGCAGAACCCGCCCGAGGAGATCGGCAAGCTCCTGAAGAAGATGGACGAGGGTTTCGACTACGTCGGCGGGGTGCGCAGCGAGCGCCACGACACGCGCTTCCGCCGCTGGGGCTCGCGCGCGATGAACGCCATGCGCGCGCGCATCACGCGCATCCACATGACCGACCAGGGCTGCATGCTGCGCGCCTACAGCCGCGGCATCATCGACGCGATCAACGCCTGCCGGGAGGTCAGCACCTTCATCCCGGCGCTCGCCTACACCTTCGCCCACAACCCGGCCGAGGTCGAGGTGGCGCACGAGTCGCGCGCCGCGGGCGAATCGAAGTACTCGCTCTACCGCCTGATTCGCCTCAATTTCGACCTGGTGACGGGCTTCTCGGTGGTGCCGCTGCAGATGTTCTCGCTGTTCGGCATCCTGATCGCGATCGCCTCGCTGCTGGTCTATCTCAGCGTGATGATCGAGCGCACGCTGGCCGGCGCGCCGGTGCTGGAGATCTTCTGGGACCGCGACATCCTGCAGTTCTTCCTCATCGGCATCGTGCTCTTCGGCCTGGGGCTGGTCGGAGAATACGTCGGCCGCATCTACCAGCAGGTGCGCGAGCGGCCGCGCTGGCTGGTGCAGGCCGTGCTTGAAAAGGAACAACCCTGGGAAGCCAAGCGGTCGTCTTCGGCTACGGGGACATAGGCGTTCGCGGTCTCGCCGTCCTCCTCGACGCCGGCGTCGAGGTGCCGCTCGTCGTCACGCACCAGGACGATCCCGCAGAGACTCGCTGGTACGGCAGCGTTTTCGACTTCGCGAAACAGAAGCGTCTTCGCGTAGTCACGGATTTGCCGAAGGACGTCGGCAATCCCGACCTGATCTTCTCGTTCTACTACCGCAACATGCTGCCGATGTCGTTGCTGGCAAAAGCGCGGCTCGGCGCCTACAACATGCACGGCTCGCTGCTCCCGAAGTTTCGCGGCCGCGCGCCGCTCAACTGGGCGATCCTCAAGGGCGAAACCGAGACCGGCGTGACGCTGCACGAAATGGTGGAGAAGCCCGACGCCGGGCGAATCGTCGACCAGCAGGCGGTGCCGATCGGCCCGGATGAAGACGCGGTCGCGGTGTTCCACAGGATGACGGATGCGGCCGAACGGGTCCTTCGCCGTTCAATAAAGGATCTTGTTTCTGGAAAAGCGAAATTCCGGCCCAATGACCTCTCCAAAGGCAGCTACTACGGCCGCCGGCGGCCGGAAGACGGCCGCATCGACTGGTCGAAGAGCGCGAAGGAAATCCACGACCTGGTGCGGGCGGTCGCCCCGCCCTTTCCAGGCGCGTTCACCGAGGGCATGAAGATCCACAAAACTCGCATCGAAGCGGGAAAGCCAAAGCAACGCGGCCCTTATCGGGTGAACGGCGAATGGTTCGCCGGCTGCGGCGATGGTAAAGTCCTGCGCCTCCTCGAAGTCCAAGAAAGCAGATGAAAAAAGTCCTGATCCTCGGCGTCAACGGCTTCATCGGCCACCACCTGTCCAAGCGCATGCTCGAGACCACCGACTGGGAGGTCTACGGCATGGACATGCAGGCCGACCGGATCGAGGACCTGATGGGCGAGACCCGCTTCAAGTTCTTCGAGGGCGACATCACCATCAACCGCGAGTGGATCGAGTACCACGTGCGCAAGTGCGACACGGTGCTGCCGTTGGTGGCGATCGCCACGCCCGCGACCTACGTCAAGCAGCCGCTGCGCGTGTTCGAGCTCGATTTCGAAGCCAACCTGCCGATCGTTCGCGCCTGCGTGCGCCACGGCAAGCGCCTGGTCTTCCCGTCGACCTCCGAGGTCTACGGCATGTCGCCCGACCGCGAGTTCGACCCGGAGAATTCGCCGCTCGTCTACGGGCCGATCAACCGCCAGCGCTGGATCTACGCCTGCTCGAAGCAGCTCATGGATCGCGTCATCTGGGCCTACGGCGAGCAGCAGGGGCTGGACTTCACCCTGTTCCGCCCGTTCAACTGGATCGGCTCGGGCCTCGACTCGATCAACACCGCCAAGGAAGGCAGCTCGCGCGTGGTGACGCAGTTCTTCGGCCACATCGTGCGCGGCGAGAAGATCCAGCTGGTCGACGGCGGGCGGCAGAAACGCGCCTTCACCTACATCGACGACGGCATCGACGCACTGATGGCGATCATCGCCAACAAGAAAGGCATCGCCTCGGGCAAGATCTACAACATCGGCAACCCGCGCAACAATCTCTCGGTGAAGGAGCTCGCCCAGTCGATGGTGAAGCTCGCGCTCCAATACCCCGAGTACCGCGCCGCGGCGAAGAAGGTGCGCATCGTCAAGACCAGCTCGGACAAGTACTACGGCCGCGGCTACCAGGACATGCAGAACCGCGTGCCGAAGATCGATAACACCCGCGCCGAGCTGCGCTGGAAGCCGCGGGTGCCGATGCACGAGGCGCTGCGCCGCATCTTCGACGCCTACCGCAGTCACGTCGCCGAGGCCAAGCACCTCACGCAGTGAAACTGGCGATCAAGGTCGACGTCGACACCTATCGCGGCACGCGCGACGGCGTTCCCCGCCTCGTCCGGCTGCTGCAGCTCCATGAGGTCGGGGCGACGTTTCTCTTCAGTCTCGGTCCGGATCACACCGGCCGGGCAATAAAAAGAATTTTCAGAAAAGACTTTCTGAAGAAAGTGCAGCGGACTTCGGTCCTGCAGCACTACGGACCTCGCACCCTGCTGTACGGCACGCTGCTTCCGGGCCCGGACATCGGCCGGCGTTGCGCCGGCGAGATGCGCGCGGTGAAGGCCGCCGGCTTCGAGGTCGGCGTGCACTGCTGGGACCACGTGCGCTGGCAGGACAACGTGAGTGGCAAGGCTGCGGACTGGACGGAACGCGAGATGGAGAAAGCGTTTCGCCGCTTCGGGGAAATCTTCCAGGAAAAGCCGAGAACCTGGGGGGCCGCGGGCTGGCAGCTCAATCGCTACGCGGCCTGGTACGAGGAGCTGCACTGCAGCTACGCCTCCGACACGCGCGGGCGCGAGCCCTTTCACCCGCTGTGGGACGGGGTCGCCATCGGCTGCCCGCAACTCCCGACCACGCTGCCCACGCTCGACGAGCTGATCGGCGTCGAAAGCAACGTCGCGGCGCGAATCCTGGAGCTGACGAAGGAAAAAAAGGATCACGTCTTCACCGCCCATGCCGAGCTGGAAGGCGGGCGCTGTCACGGCATTTTCGACAGCCTGCTGCGCGGCTGGCGCGACCAGGGCTACGAGATCTGCAGCCTGAAAACCCTGTACGAATCGCTCGACCTCGCCAGCCTGCCGAAGGACGAAGTCGTGCTCGGCGAGGTCCCGGGCCGCTCCGGAACGCTGGCGCTTCAGGGATGAGCGCCCTCTTCCCGGGCTTCGAGAAACGCCGCATCCGCACCAGCGGCGCGCTCATCAATCTCGAAATCGGCGGCGAAGGCCCGCCGGTGCTGCTGCTGCACGGCTATCCGCAAACCCACGCCATGTGGCACAAGATCGCGCCGCGCCTCGCGCGCGACCACACGGTGGTGTGCGCCGACCTGCGCGGCTATGGCGACTCGTCGAAGCCGAAGGGGGTGCCCGGCCACGCCAACTATTCCAAGCGCGCGATGGCGCTCGACATGGTGGAGGTGATGGAGTCGCTCGGTTACGTTGCCTTCCACCTGGTCGGCCACGACCGCGGCGGCCGCGTGGCGCATCGCCTGGCGCGCGATCACGGCCGGCGGGTGCGCTCGCTCACGGTGCTCGACATCTCGCCGACGCTGAAGATGTACCAGCGCACCGACATGTCGTTCGCCAAGGCGTACTACCACTGGTTCTTCCTCATCCAGCAGGCGCCGCTGCCCGAGACGATGGTGGCCTCCATGGGGCTGAAGTACATCCTCGGGCGCATCGGCCGCGGCCCGTCGAAGCTGAAGCGCTTCGACCCGCGCGCAGTCGCCGAGTACGCGCGCTGCTTCCGCGACCCGCGCACCATCCACGCGACCTGCGAGGACTACCGCGCCTCGGCCAACATCGATCTGGTGCACGACAAGCAGGACCGGAGGAAGAAGCTCGCCATGCCGCTGCTCGCGCTCTGGGGTAGGCAGGGCGTGATCGAGGCGCTCTTCGACTGTCTTGCCGACTGGCGCGAGGTCGCCGCCAACGTCCGCGGTCGCGCACTGCAGTGCGGCCACTTCATTCCCGAGGAGAAGCCCGACGAACTCCTCGCCGAGCTGCGGCGTTTCTGGAAAGGCCTTTGATTTCAGGCTTCTAAGGTCGTGCTTGCAGCGGCAATAAAAAACATGTCTACTGAAAGCGTTACGGTGAATTGCTAAAGAGGCTCTAGAAACTCTGGAAACCGTAGGCAAGCCGGTCAAGGATTTCAGCCTTCCCTCTACCGGCGGCAGCACCTTCCGACTCGCCGACCAGCGCGGCAAAAAGCTGGTCCTGTACTTCTACCCTCGCGACAACACCCCCGGCTGCACGCAGCAGGGCTCGGATTTCCGCGACGCCTTCAAGGAGTTCCAGAAGGCCGGCACCGCCATCTACGGCATCTCGCGCGACTCGATGAAGTCGCACGAGGGCTTCAAGGCGAAGATGAAGTTCCCGTTCGAGCTGCTGTCGGACGCCGACGAGGCGCTCTGCCAGCAGTTCGGCGTCATGAAGATGAAGAACATGTACGGGAAGAAAGTCCGCGGCATCGAGCGCAGCACCTTCGTCCTCTCGAAGGATGGCGTGCTGGCGCGCGAATGGCGCGGGGTCAAGGTGCCGGGCCACATCCAGGAGGTATTGAACTTTGTTAAAGCCCTATGATGTTGAACAGGCCGCAGCAGAGGTAAATGCGATCCCCGCCGTGAAGTCCTCCAGGAAAAAACCGAAAGTCAAAAAGCTCTTCGTGCTCGACACGAACGTGCTGATGCACGACCCGACGAGCCTGTTCCGCTTCGAGGAGCACGACCTCTACCTGCCGATCGCGACGCTGGAGGAGCTCGACTCGCACAAGCGCGGCCTGTCCGACGTCTCGCGCAACGCGCGCCAGGCGAGCCGCTTCCTGGACGAGATCGTGGTCGGGGACATCAAGAGCGGCCTCGCGATCAAGATGCGCGACGGCCAGCAGTCGAAGGGCAAGCTGTTCCTGCAGACCGAGGCGATCAACGGCAACCTGCCCTCGACGCTCGCCTCGGGCAAGACCGACAACCAGATCCTCTCGGTGGTGCGCCACCTCCAGGAGCAGGAGCCCGAGCGCGAAGTGGTGCTGGTGTCGAAGGACATCAACATGCGCATCAAGGCGCGCGCCCTCGGGCTCGCTGCCGAGGACTACTTCAACGACAAGGTGCTCGAGGACGCCGACCTGCTCTACACCGGCGTGCGGCCGCTGCCGAAGGATTTCTGGAACACGCACGGCAAGGACATGGAGTCGTGGAAGAAGGACGGCCACACCTTCTACCGGGTGCGCGGCCCGCTGGTGCCCAAGCTGCGCGTCAACGAGTTCGTCTACGACGAGAGCGGCGACCGGCCGCTGCACACCATCGTCAGGGAGATCGAGGGCCGTGTCGCGGTGCTCGAGACGCTGAAGGACTACACCCACGCCAAGAACGAGGTCTGGGGCATCACGGCGCGCAACCGCGAGCAGAACTTCGCCCTCAACCTGCTGATGAACCCGGCGGTGGATTTCGTCACCCTGGTCGGCCAGGCCGGCACCGGCAAGACGCTGCTCGCGCTCGCCGCGGGGCTGACGCAGGTGCTCGACGACAAGCGCTACTCCGAGATCATCATGACCCGCGTCACCGTCCCCATCGGCGAGGACATCGGCTTCCTGCCCGGCACCGAGGAGGAGAAGATGACGCCGTGGATGGGCGCGCTCGAGGACAACCTCGACATCCTCAACGCCACCGACGAATCGGGCGGCGAGTGGGGGCGCGCCGCGACGCGCGACCTCGTCAGGTCGCGGATCAAGGTGAAGTCGCTCAACTTCATGCGCGGCCGCACCTTCGTCAACAAGTGGCTGATCATCGACGAGGCGCAGAACCTGACGCCGAAGCAGATGAAGACGCTGGTGACGCGCGCCGGGCCCGGCACCAAGGTGGTCTGCCTCGGCAACATCGCGCAGATCGACACGCCCTACCTCACCGAGGGCAGCTCGGGCCTCTCCTACGTCGTCGACCGGATGAAGGGCTGGGCCCATTCCGGGCACGTCACCCTCGCCCGCGGCGAACGCTCGCGCCTCGCCGATCACGCCGCCGAAGCCCTGTAGCAGGGTGCGCAAGGAATAAGCAGGCCTCCCCGCTGTTTCGCCAGCGGGGAGGGCCTTTCTGCTAAATTTCCGCGCTCTTCCTAGAGGAATCCATGACCGCGCTCCGTCTCCTGCTGGCCCTCGCGTTGCTCGTCGCGACGCCCTCCTTCGCCCAGAAATACGAACCGCACGTCGGCCAGGCCGGCAAGGACGTGATCTGGGTACCGACGCCCGACGAGGTGGTCGACCGCATGCTCACCATGGCGCAGCTCGGGCCGGGCGACATCCACTTCGATCTCGGCGCCGGCAACGGCAAGATCGCCATCGCCGCGGCAAAACGCGGCGCCACCTCCACCGGCATCGAGTACAACCCGGACATGGCGAAGTACGCCAACGAGCAGGCGCAGGCAGCGGGCGTCGCCGGCGTCGGCCCGGGCAAGGCGATCATCCGCCAGGCCGACATCTTCGTCACCGACTTCAGCAAGGCGACCGTCATCACCCTCTATCTCCTGCCGACGCTCAACATGAAGCTGCGGCCGCAGATCCTGTCGATGAAGCCCGGCACGCGCGTCGTCTCGCACTCCTTCACCATGGAGGACTGGGAGGCCGACGAGATCTCCACGCTCGACGGCCGCAGGGCCTACTTCTGGCTGGTGCCGGCGCAGGTCGGCGGCAGCTGGAGCCTGGACGCCGGCGGGCAGAAGACCGAGATCGTGCTCGAGCAGACGTTCCAGAAGATCAACGGCTGGGTGAACCTTTCCAAGCAGGTGCAGGGCGGGCTGCGCGAAGCACGCCTGCGCGGCGCCGACATCGCCTTCGCCTACATCGACCAGAGCGGCATGCGGCGCGAGTTCACCGGCAAGGTCGACGGCAAGAAGATGGAAGGCAGCTTCCGCGACGCCAAGGGCCAGCAGGGCACCTGGAGCGCGACCCGGAAGTAGTTAGAAGGCGTTCGGGTCGGCGAAGTTCGCGAAGCGCGTATGGCGCCCGAGGAACGTCAGGTCGATCTTGCCGATCGGGCCGTTCCGCTGCTTGCCGATGATCACCTCGGCGCGGCCCTTGGCTTCTTCCTTGTCGGGGTGATAGACCTCGTCCCGGTAGATGAACAGGATCACGTCGGCGTCCTGCTCGATCGCGCCCGACTCGCGCAGGTCCGACATCATCGGCCGGCGGTCGTTTCTCGCCTCGACCGCGCGCGATAGCTGCGAGAGAGCGACCACCGGCACGTCGAGCTCCTTGGCGAGCGCCTTCAGCGAGCGCGAGATCTCGGAAATCTCCGTGGCGCGGTTCTCGCCCTGCGACGAGGCCGACATGAGCTGCAGGTAGTCCACCACCACCAGCCCGAGCTTGCCGTACTCCCGCTTCATCCGGCGCGCGCGGGCGCGCAGCTCCAGCGCGTTCAGCGCCGGGGTCTCGTCGACGTGGATGCGCGCCTCGTTGAGCCGCGCGATTTCGTCGGTCAGCCGGCTCCATTCGTCGTCGCCGAGGCGGCCGGTACGCAGCTTGGTCTGGTCGATCTTGCCCATCGAGGAGAGCATGCGCATGGCGAGCTGGCTGGCGCTCATTTCCATGCTGAAGATGGCGACCGGCAGCTGCACGCCGGGGTGCAGCGCCACGTACTCGGCGATGTTGAGCGCGAAGGCGGTCTTGCCCATCGACGGCCGCCCGGCGACGATGATCAGGTCTCCCGGCTGCAGCCCCGCGGTCCTCTGGTCGAGGTCGGTGAAGCCGGTCGGGACGCCGGTGATGTCGGACGGGTTGTCCTGGCTGTGCAGGTGGTCGAGGCGCTCGAAGACCTTCGCCAGCACCGGGCTGATGCCGACCAGGCCCTGGTTGGTGCGCGCGCCGGACTCGGCGATCTGGAAGATCTTCGACTCGGCCTCGTCGAGGAGCTGGCCGACTTCCTTGCCGCTCGGCGCCAGCGCCGACTCGGCGATCTCGGTTGCGACCTGCGCCAGGCGGCGCTGCACGGCGCGCTCGCGCACCAGCTCGGCATAGCGCCGGATGTTGAGCGCGCTCGGCACAGCCTGCGCGAGCGACGCCAGGTACGCCGGACCGCCGGTCTTGTCCTTGTCCTCGCTCGCTTCGATCGACTCGGCGACCGTGACCATGTCGGCCGGCCGGGTCGCCTCGATCAGCTTGACGATATGGCGCCAGACGCGGCGATGGTCGTCGCGGTAGAAGTCCTCGCCCGAGACCAGGTCGGCGACCTTGTCGAAGGCCTGGTTGTCGAGCAGCAGCGCGCCGAGCAGCGACTGCTCGGCCTCCACCGAGTGCGGCGGAACCTTGAGTGCGACGAGCTGCGCGTCTTCGCGCGACGAAGGATGTACTGCGGGCTGTGCCAGCGCCACTATTGTTTTCTCCCCGCGCGCATCATAGGAATCGCCGCGGGATTTTTATTTGATAGGTCGAAACGCGGAGGCGTCGAACAAATATTCGCCGCGGCGCTGATCGAAAAGTGAGCACACGGGGCATGGGCCGCCCGCCGCTTGTGGATTAGCTGTGGACAGCGTGTCGATAAGGTGTGGACGAGCCTGTGCACAGAAAAAATATTCTTCTTGACTGTATCGATATACAGTATACGCCCGCGAAAAAAAGGCCGCTGGCGCGGCCTTTTTCGTTTCCTGCCGTGTTGCAGCGCGGTTACTGCTCGCCGAGCACTGAAACCTTGACCGTGACGGTCACATCGGTGTGCAGCGCGATCTGCAGCGGATACTCGCCCACCTGCTTCAGCGGCCCCTGGGGCATGCGGATCATCGCCCGCTCGACCTCGTGGCCCTGCTTCTTCAGCTCTTCGACGATGTCGTAGTTGGTCACCGAGCCGAACAGGCGGCCGTCCGGGCCGGCCTTCTGCGTGATCTGGACCGTCAGGCTCTCCAGCTTCGTGCCGCGCTCCTGCGCCTTGGCGAGCACGTCGGCCTGCGCCTTCTCCAGCTCGGCCCGGCGCGACTCGAACGCCTTGAGGTTCTCCGGCGTGGCGCGCTTCGCCTTGCCTTCCGGGATGAGGAAGTTGCGGGCGTAGCCGTCCTTCACCTTGACGACGTCGCCGAGCTCGCCGAGGTTCGACACTTTCTCCATGAGGATGACTTGCATAAGGTCCGAATCTCCCTATGGGCTCAGTGCAGGTCGGTGTAGGTCATCAGGGCGAGGAAGCGCGCGCGCTTGATCGCCTCCGACAACTGCCGCTGGTAGCCCGCGGCCGTGCCGGTGATGCGAGCCGGGATGATCTTGCCGGTCTCGTTGACGAAGTCCTTGAGGACTTCGATGTCCTTGTAATCGATCCACTCCGCCTTCTCGGCGGTGAAGCGGCAGAACTTGCGGCGGCGGAACAGCGCCCGCTGGCCCTTGTCCTTCTTGTCCTTGCCGAACTTCCCCTTGCCCTTGCCCTTCAGATTACGACGTGGAGGCATCTGCCTCTCCTTCCTTGAATTCGATGTTCGTCACGTGCATCACCAGCTTCTTCGAGCGCTTGCTCTTCGCTCCCAGGAAGCCCTGCAGCCTCACTTCGCTGCCCAGCGGCATCGCCGCGAGGAGCTTCGCCTGGGTCTCGAAGGCGATCGCCGCGATTTCCGCCGTCACCTGGCGCCGCCCGCCCGCCTCGTCCTGCTCCGATTCGTGCGCGACCTTGAACTCGATCGCGGCGAGACCGGCCGGCGTGTGGCGCAGCGCGCCCAGCTCAAGCAGCCGGCCGCTCAGCTCGAGGCGGTTCAGCCGGCGCTTCCGCGGGGCGGCCTTCGCGGCCTTCCATCAGCGACTTCGACTTCTCCTCCTTCATCATCGGCGAAGGCGAGGTATGGGCCTTCGGCATCTGGATGATCAGGTGCCGCAGCACCGCGTCGCTGAACTTGAACGAATGCTCGAGCTCGCCGAGCGTCTCGTTGTCGCACTCGATGTTCATGAGCACGTAGTGCGCCTTGTGCACCTTGGCGAGCGGATAGGCGAGCTGGCGCCGGCCCCAGTCTTCGAGGCGGTGCACGGTGCCGTTGCGCTGCGCGATTTGGCCCTTGTAGCGCTCGACCATCTGCGGGACCTGCTCGCTCTGGTCGGGATGGACGATGAAAACGATCTCGTAATGCCGCATGCCGATTTGACTCCTTTTCCTATGGGTTTAGGCCAGCTGCCATGCGTAGCAGCGTGACCAGGAAGGGGGCGGATTATATACGCTATTTCAGCTTCTTAACGGCCTTGTGATAGCTGTCCTGCAGGTCCTTGTAGGCGTCGGCGAAGCCGTTCTTGGCGTCGTCCCAGGCGCCTGAGGAGGCCTTGCCCATCTCGTCGAGCTTCTGCGAGGCCTGCTTGCGCTTGGCCTTCAGCTCCTTCATGTCGCTCTGGAAGTTCGCCTTCGCCTCGCCCGAGGCCTTCGAGGCCTTCCGGTCCAGTTCCTTGATCTCGCGGTCGGTGTCGCGCACCAGCTTGCGGCCGTAGGCCATTGCCTCGTTCTTTTTCTCGACCGAGTACGACTTGACCTTTTCCCAATCGTCGGCGGCATGCACCGGCTGGGCAAGGATCAAGGCCGCCATCGCGATTGCTCTGAGCATGTCACTTCCTCCTTCGCACGGACTCGAATAGACAGACACCAGCAGACACCGAAACGTTCAGGCTTGCCACCTCGCCGCGCATCGGGATGCGAACCAGCAGGTCGCAGCTCTCGCGCGTCAGGCGCCGCATGCCGTCGCCCTCGGCGCCCAGCACCCAGGCGATCGAGTCCGGCAGGTCGGCCTCGAAAAGCGTTTTCTCGGCCCGCTCGTCGGCGCCGACGATCCAGATGTTGCGTTCCTTCAGCTCGGCCAGCGTGCGGGCGAGGTTCGTGACCATCACGTAAGGGGTGGCCTCCGCGGCGCCGCTCGCGACCTTGGAAACCGCCGGCGAGATGCCCGCGGCGCGATCCTTGGGCGCGATGACCGCGTTTGCGCCGGCGGCATTCGCGACGCGCAGGCAGGCGCCCAGGTTGTGCGGGTCGGTGACGCCGTCGAGGACCAGGAGCAGCGGCTTTTCCACCTGCTCGACGATCTCGTCGACGCTGTGCGAGAGCGACTTCATCTGCACGCGCGCCACGACCCCCTGGTGGCGGCCGCCGCCGTAGAAGCCGTCGAGCCGCTTGGCGGACACGCGCATCAATTGCACGCCGGCGCGCTCGGCAAGGGCGATGAGGTCCTTGCCCCTCGCATCATTTCTCTTTTCATCCAGGAAGACCTCGAGGACGGAGCGCGGATCGGCACGCAACCGCGCGAGCACCGCGTGGAAGCCGAACACGACCCGCGGCTCCCTTTCCCTGCTCACGCCGGCACCAGGTCGATCTTGCGCTGGTCGACGTCCACCCGCACCAGCTTCACCTTCATCCGGTCGGCGAGGCGGAAGCGCTTCTTGGTGCGCTCGCCGTAGAGCAGGTGGCGCGCGGCGTCGAACTGGAAGTAGTCGCGGCCGAGCTCGGAGATGTGCACCAGGCCGTCGACGAAGTAGTCCTCGAGCGTGACGAACAGGCCGAACGCGGTCACGCCGGTGATCGTGCCGCTGAACACCTCGCCGACGTGGTCGCGCATGTAGTAGCACTTGAGCCAGGCCTCGACGTCGCGGCTCGCGTCGTCGGCGCGCCGCTCGGTTTCCGAGCAGTGCCTGCCGGTCTCCTCCCAGTCCACCCCGTCGTATTTCTTCCCGTCCAGGATCGCTTTCAGGGCGCGATGCACCAGCAGATCCGGGTAGCGGCGGATCGGCGAGGTGAAATGCACGTAGGCGTCGAAGGCGAGCCCGAAGTGACCGACGTTCTGCGGCGTGTAGACGGCACGCTTCAGCGAGCGCAGCAGGATGGTCTGCAGCAGCAGGAAGTCCGGCCGGGCGCGGATGCGCTCGAGCACCTGGGCGTAGTCCTTGGGACGAGGCACGGCGCCGCCGGGAAGCTGCAGGCCCAGCTCGGCGAGGAAGTCGCGCAGCGCCGCGACCCGGTCCTCGGCGGGCACCTCGTGCACGCGGTAGAGCACCGGCTGATGCCGCTCGGAGATGAAGTTGCCGGCGCAGACGTTCGCCGCCAGCATGCATTCCTCGATCAGGCGGTGCGCGTCGTTGCGCATTTCCGGGACGATCTTCTCGATCTTGCCGCGCGCGTCGAACACCATCTTCGTCTCGACCGTCTCGAAGTCGATCGCGCCGCGCTTCTGCCGCTGCCGGTGCAGCGCCTTGAAGACTTCGTAGAGCGTCGCCAGGTGCGCCGGCGCCTTGCCCGACGAGAGCTCGGCCCACACCTTGGTATAGGTCAGGCGCGCCTTCGAGCGGAACACCGCAGGGTAGAACTCGTAACGCGACACTTCGCCCTGCGCGCTGATCGCCATCTCGCAGACCATCACCAGGCGATCGACGTCGGGATTGAGCGAGCACAGGCCGTTGGAGAGCTTCTCCGGCAGCATCGGGATGACCCGGCGCGGGAAGTACACCGAGGTGCCGCGGTTCCTCGCCTCCTGGTCGAGCGCGTCGCCGTGCCGGACGTAATGGCTGACATCGGCGATCGCCACCCACAGCCGCCAGTCGCGGCCTTCGCGCCTCGCGTAGACCGCGTCGTCGAAGTCCTTCGCCGTCTCGCCGTCGATGGTGACGAACTCGAGCTCGCGCAGATCTCGGCGACCTTGAATATCTTTTTGTTGAAGAACATCCGGAAAACCTTGAGCTTGCGCCAGGGCCTTCTTCGGGAACTCGTGGGGCAGGTCGAACTTGCGCAGCGCGATCTCGATCTCCATCCCCGAGTCGGCATAGTTGCCGAGCACCTCGGCGATGCGGCCGACGGGCTGCGCATGCTTGGTCGGCAGCTGGACCAACTCGACGGTCACCACCTGGCCGGGCTTCACCTTGCCCGCGTCGGGCAGCACGATGTCGTGCGCAATGCGCCGGTCCTCCGGCACGAGGTAGGTCACGCCATGCTGGAGGTGCACGCGGCCGACGATGCGCCGCTGCGAGCGCTCCAGCACCTCGACCAGCGCGCCGACCGGCCGGCCGCGATTGTCCTGGCCGCTGACGCGCACCGAAGCGCGGTCGCCGTGCATCAGGCCGCGCATCTCGTGCGGCGGCAGGAATACCGAGGCGCCGCCGCCGTCCGGAACCAGGAAGCCGTGCCCGTCGGGATGGCCCTCGACGCGTCCGGCGAGCGCGGCGATGCGGCGCGCGACCAGCAACGCGCCGGCGCGGTTTCGCACCAGTTCGCCCGAGCGCTCGAAGGCGGCGAGCGCGGCGTCGAAGTCGCGCCGCTCGTCGCGACCCACGCGCAGGCGCTGGGCGAGCTCGTCGGCCGGGAGCGGCGCGGCCGCGCGCTCGAGGACGCTCACGATCTCGGAGAAATTTCGCCGGTCGGGACGCGCGCGTCGCCGCAGCGCAGTTCTACTGGGTCTTCTTTTTGGCATTGTTCTTTTCAGCTAAAATCCCGCCTCCTCTGCCGAGGTGGCGGAATTGGTAGACGCACTAGGTTCAGGTCCTAGCGGTGGCAACACTGTGGGGGTTCGAGTCCCTTCCTCGGCACCAAGACCCGATGTTAGCCCAGCAGGCGGCTTGCCGACCTTCTAGCGGAAGTGCAGCACGGCGCCGCGGGCCGGTACGCGGCGGATGAGGTCCAGGCTGTAGAGCCGGCTGTCGATCAGCTCGAGCGCGTCGCCGATCTGGCGCTTGAGGAAATCCACGCCCCAGCGGTGGTGCTCGCTGTGCGCGAGCATCTCGGCGGCGTATTCGGCCACCACGCGCACCTTCTCGCGGCAATACTCGTCGTCGAGCACCTCGCCGAGGCCGCGGCAGAGATCGACCACGCGGCGCAGCGCGCGCAGATCGGCGTTGCTGCCGACGTGGCGCGCGATGATCAGCTTCAGCGCCGAGTGGTGGGTGCGGGCCGCTTCGAGGTCGGTGATGAGCATGACGCGAGCGCATTGTGCGGCGATGGCCGCCGCGGCGCTGTCGGCACCCCCGGTGACACGTTGTACGGTTCCGGCGACAGCCGGTCACAGCGCCCCGACAGGATCTGCGGGCCGAGCGTCCAGCTCAGTCCTTCCAGCCGCCCCCCAGGGCTTTCATGAGGTCGACGCTGAAGGCGAGCCGCGCCTGGCGGTTGCGCACGAACGCGATCGCCGCGTCGTTGGCGGTGCGCTGCGCATCCAGCACCTCGAGGTAGGGCGAGTAGCCCGACTCGTAGCGCAGCCGCGAGAGCTCGAGCGCCTTCTTCGCCGCGTCGAGGCGGCCGCGCAGCTCGTCCTCGGCCAGCGAGCTCTCCTGCACGTTGACCAGCGCGTCCGCCACCTCGCGGAAGCCGGTCTCGATCGCGCGCTGGTAGCCGGCGACCGCCTGCTCCCGCCGCGCCTCGGTCTGCTCGACCCGCGCCTGGCGGCGCCCGGCGTCGAAGATCGGTCCCATCAGGCCCGCGCCGATCGTGAAGATGCGCGCGCCGCTCGCCAGCAGGTCGCCGAACTCCGCGCTCTGCGTGCCCAGCGAGCCGGTGAGCGACAGGGTCGGAAACAGCGCCGCGCGCGCCACGCCGATCTGCGCATTGGCGGAGACGAGTGATTGCTCGGCGGCGCGGATGTCGGGACGACGCTCGAGCAGGGTCGAGGGCATGCCGGCGGGCGGCACCGGCGGCAGCGGCAGGTCGAAGACCTCGCCCGCCGCGATCCGCAGATCGAGCCGCCCGGTGAGCTGCGCCAGCTGCCGCTCGATCAGCGCCCGGTTGCGGACCGCGTCGCGCCGCTGGAAGAGCGCGTCGGCGAGCGCGCCTTCGGCCTGGTACACGTCGAGCTCGGAGGCGAGCCCGGCCTCGAGGCGCGCCCGCGCGATCTGCAGCGAGTCCTCGCGCAGCTTGATCGAGAGATCGAGCACCGTGACCTGCGTGTCGAGCGAGCGCAGCGCGAAGTAGGTTTGCGCCGTGGCGCCGGCGAGCGTGAGCGCCACCGTATCCTGCGAGAGGCGCGAAGTGAGCAGGTTGGCCTGCGCCGCCTCGGACGCCCGCGCGTACTTGCCCCAGAAATCGAGCTCGTAGGTCGTCGAGGCCAGCACCAGCGTGTGCGCCGGGCGCAACCCGGTGCCGACGGGCGGCGGCGGCACGCTGTTGCTGCTGACGCGGCTTCGCGAGTAGTTGTAGCCGGCGGCGACATCGGGCCACAGCGCGGCGCGAGCCTCGCGCAGCACGCCCTCGGCCTCGTGGACGCGCGCCGCGGCGAGGCGGATATCGGCGTTCGTCTTACGCGCGCTCGCGACCAGGTCGTTCAGCGTGGCGTCGCTGAAAGCGAGCCACCAGTCGGCGGGAATCACCGCCTCGCCGGGCGCAGACGCCGCGGGATACTCGGCGGGAAGCGCAACCACGTCCGGCCGGGTGTAGTCGGGGCCGACGCGGATGCAGCCGGCCAGCAGGAGCACCGACAAGGGCAGGATTTTTTTCATTTTGCCTGCTTGCGCCGCGAGACGATGACGAAGAAAAGTGGAATGAAAATCGTCGCGATGAAGGTGGCGGCGAGCATGCCGCCGACCACGCCGGTACCCATCGAGCGGCGCGCGCCCGCGCCGGCGCCGGTGGCGATCATCAGCGGCATGACGCCGAGCACGAAGGCGAGCGAGGTCATGACGATCGGCCGGAAGCGCAGCCGCGCGGCATTGAGCGCGGCCTCGGTCGCGGTCTTGCCGGCGAGGAACCCCTGCTGCGCGAATTCGACGATCAGGATCGCGTTCTTCGCCGCCAGGCCGATCAGCACCACCAGGCCGATCTGGAAGTAGATGTCGTTCTCCAGGCCGCGCGCGGCGACGAAGCCGAGCGCGCCGAACACCGCGAAGGGCACCGCCATCACGACCGCGAACGGCAGCAGCCAGCGCTCGTAGAGGGCGGCGAGGATCAGGAACACCATGACGATGGCGAGGCCGAAAGCGATCGCCGACTGCCGGCCGGTGCGCTTCTCCTGGAACGCCTGCCCGGCCCAGGCGATGGTGTAGCCCTCGGGCAGCGCCTTGGCCGCCACGTCCTCGACCGCGCGAATCGCGTCGCCCGACGACACGCCGGGCCGGCCGTTGCCCAGCACGCGTGCGGCGACGAAACCGTTGAAGCGGTCGATCTGCTCGGGGCCGACGGTGTTGGTGACACGGATCAGGGACTTGAGCGGGATCATGTCGCGCGTCTGCGCCGAGCGCACGTACACCGCGCCGAGGTCGTCGGGCTGCGCGCGGAACTGCGCGTCGGCTTGCATCTGCACCCGGTAGGTTCGGCCGAACTTGTTGAAGTCGTTGACGTACAGCGCCGCCATCGTGCTCTGCAGCGCGTCGAACACGTCCTGCACCGGTACGCCGAGCGAAATCGCCTTCTCGCGGTCGACCTCGACCTTGAGCTGCGGCACCGTCGGCCGGAAGAAGGAATTGAGGCCGGTGAGCTGCGGGTTCTCGCGCAGCGCGGCGAGGAATTGCTGCGTCACCTGGAACAGGCGCTGCGGATCCGGATTGACGCGCGCCTGCAGGTACAGCTCGAAGCCGCCGGCGGTGCCGAGGCCGCGGATCGCCGCGGGGTTGAAGGCGATCACCATGCCGTCGCGCAGCGCGCCGCCCTTGCGCGCGATGTCGCCCGCCACCGCCGGCGCCGGCGCGCTCTTGCGCTCGTCCCAGGGCTTGAGCGGGATGAACATGGTGGACGAGTTGGTCTTGTTGCCGCCGCCGAGCAGGTCGAAGCCGTTGATCACCATCGTGTTCTGCACGGCGGGATTCGCCTGCACGATCTTGCCCAGCTCGGCCGCCATGTTGCGCGTGCGCTCGAGCGTGGCGCCGTCGGGCAGCGTGACGCTGCCGAAGATGTAGCCCTGGTCCTCGGTCGGCACGAAGCTCGACGGCACGCGCAGGAAGAAGAACACGCTCAGCCCCAGGATGCCGATGAAGGCGACCAGCGAGAGGAGCGGTCGGCGCAGCAGCAGGCCGACCGCGTCGAGGAAGCGGCTGGTGATCCAGCCGAATGCCACGTTGAACGGGTGGAACAGGCGCGACTCGTGGTGGCCTCGCTGCATCAGGATCGCGCACAGCGCCGGGGTGAGCGTCAGGGCGGTGAATCCGGAGATGACCACCGCGAAGGTGAGCGTCACCGCGAACTGGCGGTAGAGCGCGCCGGCGATGCCGCCGAGGAAGGCGACCGGCACGAACACCGCGCACAGCACCAGCACGATCGCCACCACCGCGCCCTGCACTTCGCGCATCGCCTCGAGCGCCGCCTCGAACGGCGGCATGTTCTGCTCGCGCATCAGGCGCTCGACGTTCTCCAGCACGACGATGGCGTCGTCGACGACGATGCCGATCGCCAGCACCATGGCGAACAGCGTCAGCGTGTTGATGGTGAAGCCCACCACCCAGAGGCCGGCAAAGGCGCCGATCAGCGATACCGGCACGGCGATCATCGGGATCACGGTCGCGCGCCAGGTCTGCAGGAACAGGAACACCACCGCCAGCACCAGCAGCGCCGCCTCGAAGATGGTGGTGTTCACCTCCTTGATCGACGCGTCGACGAAGCGTGTGGTGTCGAACGGGATCGCGTAGTCGACGCCTTCGGGGAACCCGGGCCGCAGCTCCTTCATCTTGGTGCGCACCAGGTCCGCGACCTCGAGCGCGTTGGCGCCCGGCTGCAGGTACGTGGCCATGCCGATGGTCGGCTGGCCGTCGAGTGTGTTGGAAGTGTCGTAGTTCAGGGCGCCCAGCTCGAGGCGGGCGATGTCTTTCAAGCGCAGCACGCCGCCCGGGCCCATGGCGCGCACCACGATTTCCCCGAACTCCTCGGGCTCGACCAGGCGCCCGGTGGCGGTAACGGTGTAGACGTAGCTCTGGCCCGGGGGAGCCGGCTCGGTGCCGATCTTGCCGGCGGCGTACTGCGCATTCTGCGCGCGCAACGCGTTGGCGACGTCGGCCGTGGTGACGCCCAGGCGCGCCATCTTCTCCGGGTTGATCCAGACGCGCATCGAATAGTCGCGCGCGCCGAAGATGGTCACGTCGGCGATGCCCGGCAGGCGCTTCAGCTCGTCGACGATGTTGATCGAGGCGTAGTTCGAGAGGTAGAGCGTGTCGCGCTGGTTGCTCGGCGAGATCATCGACACCACCAGCAGGATGTCGAACGAGCGCTTCTGCACGATCACGCCGTTGCGGCGCACCTCGTCGGGCAGCCTCGGCAGCGCGATCTGCACGCGGTTGTTGACGTTGAACACCGACTGGTCGACGTTGGTTCCCGGCTCGAAGGTGGCGGTGATCTGCAGCGTGCCGGTGGAAGACGAGGCGGAGCTGAAGAACGACAGCTTCTCCACGCCGGAGAGCTGCTCCTCGATCGGCGCGGCGACGGTGCGCGACAGCGTCTCCGCGCTCGCGCCCGGATAGGTGGTGGTGATCAGGACCGTCGGCGGCGCGATTTCCGGGTATTGGGCGACGGCGAGCAGCTTCGCCGACACCAGGCCGGCGATGACGATGATGATCGCGATGACGCCGGCGAAAACCGGCCGGTGGATGAAGAACTCCGACACTAGACGAGGCCCCGCAACATCAGCTAAGCCTGGCCCGCTTTTTTCGCCGCCACGGGCGCGTTCGGGCGCAGCCGCACCAGGTTATCGACGATCACCTGGTCGCCGGCCCTCAACCCCTCGAGCACCGCCCAGTCCTTGCCCACCCAGCTGCCCGCCTTGATCGCCCGCTGCACGGCCTTGCCGTCGGCGGCGACCCAGACGAAGCGCCCGCCCTCGTTCTGCAGCACCGCGCTCTGCGGCACGACGATCGCCTGCACCGTGCCGGAGGTGACGCGCACGCGCACGAACTGCCCGGGCAGCAGCGCCAGGCGCGGGTTCGACAGCTCGGCGCGCATCTGCACCGTGCTGGTCTGCGAGTCCACGGTCGAGCCGGAGAAGTTGAGCTTGGCCGGCTCGGGATAGGCGGTACCGTCGGCGAGCTCGATCCTGACCTGCGCCTCCTTGCCTTCGCCGCCGCGCAGCTTCGCGAACTCGGGCTCCGAGAGCGAGAAGCGCACCCAGATCGGGTCGCTGCGCGTCAGCGTGGTGAGCAGCGCCGAATCGCCGCTCGGCGACACCAGGCTGCCGATCGACTGCAGCGCCCGGCCGGTGACGCCGTCGATCGGCGCCACGACCTTGGTGTAGGAGAGATTGAGCTCGGCCTGGCGCACGCGCGCGGTCGCCACCTGCACCGCCGCCTGCGCCTGGCGCGCGCCGGAGGCCGCCTGGTCGGCTTCCTTCTGGCTGATGGCGCGCTTGTCGGCGAGGCCTTTCAGCCGCTCGTGCTCCTGCTGCGCCAGCTCCTCGCGGGCGCGGATCTCGGCCAGCGCGCCTCGCGCCTGCTGCAGCTCGATCTCGAACGGCGCGCGCTCGATCTCGAACAGCGTCGCGCCGGCCTTGATCGCATCGCCCTCCTGGAACTCCTGCTTCTCGAGGATGCCGGCGACGCGCGCCCGTATCTGCACCTCGCGCGAGCCCTCGGTGCGGCCGACCGCTTCGAGTGTCACCGGCACTTCGCGCATCGCCACGTCGATCACGGTTACCCCAAGCGGCGGCGGCGCGGCCTTCGCGTCCTTCGCCACGTCCTTGCCCTGCTTCGCGTCCCCCTGCGAGCAGGCGGCCAGGATCGCCACGCTCAGGATTAAGAGAATTCTCATTTTTGGTAGGCCCTCAGAAAGCAATCGACGATGCGTCCTGCGCGGCGCGTATCGCTCTCCCTCTGCTCGTTGACGCCGAACAGCCGCTTTACGCGATCGACGCCGGCGAGCATGCTCATCAGCATCTCAGCGGCGAGCACCGGATCGTCGCGGCGCAGCCGCCCGTCCTTCATCGCCGCCTCGAGGTGTTGCGAAAGACGCTCGACCATCTCGCCGGCGGTGTTGGCGTACATCGCCTTGGCGAGCGCCTTGAAGCGCGCCGCGGTCGGCACCAGCGTTCGGAACGTGGCGATGCCCGCCGCGCCGAGCGCACGCTCGCGATAAGCGAGGGCGAAGCGCAGCAGCGCGGCGCGGATGTCCCCGCCCTCGAGCTCGATCAGCACGCTCATGGCGAGGTCGCGCGCCACTTCCTTGAACAGGCGGTCCTTGCTCGGGAAATGGTGGTACACGGTCTGCTTGGCGACGCCGGCGCGGCGCGCGATGTCGTCGACGCTCGACGAATAGCCGCGCGCCAGGAAGGAGTCCGTGGCGGCTTTCAGTACCCGTTGCCGGTTCTCGATGGACATAGACTAGACCGTACAGTCTAGCCGAAAACCGCCCTAGGCCGGATCGAAGGGGTGCCTTCTGACGATTGTTTCCTCGCGGTCCGGGCCGGTCGAGATGAGGTCGATCGGCACCCGGCACAGCGCCTGGATGCGGTCCAGGTAGTCGCGCGCCTTCTTCGGCAGCTGCTCGAAGGTCTTCACGCCGACGGTGCTCTCCATCCAGCCCGGCAGGTCCTCGTAGACCGGCACGCAGCGCTCGAGCTCCTCGGCACCGACCGGCAGGATTTCCGAGAGCTGGCCGTCGATCTCGTAGCCGGTGCAGATCTTCACCAGCTCCACGCCGTCGAGCACGTCGAGCTTGGTGATGCAC
Source organism: Betaproteobacteria bacterium SCGC AG-212-J23 (assembly GCA_001644455.1). Classification (GTDB taxonomy): domain Bacteria; phylum Pseudomonadota; class Gammaproteobacteria; order Burkholderiales; family SG8-39; genus SCGC-AG-212-J23. The sequence continues at coordinate 4,958 of LSTF01000002.1, read as the reverse complement.
AGGCCGGACACGCCATTCAGCTGGATCGAGCGCTTCAGCGCCGCGGCGTCGAACCAGCCGGTGCGGCGCGGGCGGCCGGTGGTGGCGCCGAATTCCTGGCCGCGCTGGCGCAGCATCTCGCCGACGTTGTCGGAGAGCTCGGTCGGGAACGGCCCGCCGCCGACGCGCGTGCTGTAGGCCTTGGTGATGCCCAAGACATAGTGCAGGTGCATCGGGCCGATGCCTGCTCCCGCCGCGGCCGCCCCGGCGACGCAGTTCGACGAGGTGACGAACGGATAGGTGCCGTGGTCGATGTCGAGCAGCGAGCCCTGCGCGCCTTCGAACAGCAGGTTCTTGCCGGCGCGGTTGGCGTGATAGAGCGCGCGCGGCACGTCGGCGATGAGCGGCGCGAGGCGCGGCGCGAGCGCGAGCGTCTCGTCGAGCGTCTTCTGGAAATCGACCGGCGGCTGGCGGTGGTACTTCTCGAGGACGAAGTTGTGGTACTCGAGCAGCTCGCGCAGCTTCTCGGCGAAGCGCACCGGCTTGAACAGGTCCTGCAGCCGGATCGCGCGCCGCGCCACCTTGTCCTCGTACGCCGGGCCGATGCCGCGGCCCGTGGTGCCGATCTTCTTCTCGCCCTTGGAGGCTTCTCGCGCGATGTCGAGCGCCGCGTGATACGGCAGGATCAGCGGACAGGCTTCCGACACCGAGAGCCTGGCCTCCACGCCGCGCGCTCCGGCGCCGTTCAGCTCGTCCATCTCCTGCACCAGCGCCTGCGGCGACACCACCACGCCGTTGCCGATGAAGCAGTCGACGCTCTCGCGCAGGATCCCGGACGGGATGAGATGCAGCACGGTCTTCTTGCCGCCGATCACCAGCGTATGGCCGGCGTTGTGGCCGCCCTGGAATCGCACCACGCCCTGCGCGCGGTCGGTCAGCCAGTCGACGATCTTGCCCTTGCCTTCGTCGCCCCACTGCGTGCCGATGACGACGACGTTCCGTGCGCTCACTTCGCCACTCCTGCCAGTGCCCTCAGGTCGATCGAAAAGCCGGTCGCGGGACGGGCGCGGCCAAAGGCCTTGCCCACGTCATCGTAGCGCCCGCCGCGTGCCGCGGGGCCGCTGACGCCGTCGCAGTACGCGTCGAACACCACGCCGGAATGGTAGTGGTAGCCGCGCAGCTCGGCGAGGTCGAAGCTCGCCGGAACCCGGCAGGCCTTCGCCAGCGCGCGCAGCGTAACGAGCGCTTTCTCCAGCGCCGCGATCTTCGGCAGTTTTTTCGCCGCTTCGTCGAGCACTTTGGCGTCACCGTAGAGCTCCGGCAGCAGGAGCAGCGCGCCACGCGTTTTTCCATCAAGCCCGCGGGTCAGCGAGCGGAGGGCCGGAAGGTCCTTCTTCTGCAGAGCCTCGAAGAGTTCCTTCTCCCGCTCGCCATTGATCTTTGCCGCCTGGACAATGGCGCGGAACACCGCCACATGGCCGACGCCGAGGCGCACGCCCTTCATGCCCGCCGCGGCCAGCGCATCGCACAGCAATCCCTGGACCTCGACGTCCGCGGCCACCGCGGCGTCGCCGAACATCTCCGCGCCGATCTGGATCGGCTCGCGCGTCGCGCCCGGGCTCGCCGGCCGCGTGTGCAGCACCGAGCCGCAGTAGCAGAGCCGCGTCACGCCCTTGCGGTTGAGCAGGTGCGCGTCGATGCGCGCCACCTGCGGCGTGATGTCGGCGCGCACGCCCATGGTCTTGCCGGAGAACTGGTCGACCACCTTGAAGGTGCGCAGCTCGAGATCGTGACCGGTGCCGGTGAGCAGCGACTCGGTGAATTCGAGCAGCGGCGGCATCACCAGCTCGTACTTCTTCTTGAAGAACAGATCGAGGATCCGGCGCCGCAGCTTCTCGATGCGCATCGCCTCGGCGGGCAGCACGTCTTCGACATACTCGGGAAGGAGCCACTTCATGACCGGGCCCACAGCAGTAAGAGCAGTCCGACCAGCATCGACGACAGGCCGACGAAGCGGATCTGGCCGTCGCTCATCTGCGTGATCTTGCGGAAGGTGTCGCGCCAGAGGCTAGGTGCAAGAAAGGGCAGCACGCCCTCGAGGATCAGCATCAGCGCGAGCGCCATGAGAAAAACGGTGCCCATCGCTCATTTTCTCGTCGACGGTTTTCCGAGCGAGTCCCTGAAGTAGCGCAGGAAGTCGGAGTTGCTTTCGAGCAGCATCAGGTCGTTGCGGCCGCGGAACACGCTGCGATACGCATCCATGCTGCGATAGAAAGCGAAGAACTCCGGATTCTGGTTGAAGGCCGCGGCGTAGATCGCCGCCGACTTGGCGTCGCCCTCGCCGCGCGTGCGCTGCGAGTCGCGGTAGGCCTCGGCGACGATGATCTCGCGCTGCCGGTCGGCGTCGGCGCGGATCTTCTCCGCTTCGGCCGCGCCGGTGGAGCGCAGCTCGTTGGCGATGCGCTTCCTCTCCGCCTCCATGCGGCGATATACCGACTCGCTGACGTCCTGCGGCAGGTCGACGCGCTTCAGCCGCACGTCGACGATCTTGACGCCGATGCGCTCGAGATCCTGGTCGACCTTCTGGCGCACGCTGGCCATGATGTGGTCGCGCTCGCCCGAAACCACGTCGTGCAGGATGCGCGCGCCGAACTCGTCGCGCAGCACGCCGCCGACGGTCTGCTTGATGCGCCGCGTCGCCTGGAACTCGTCGCCGCCGACGCTGACGTAGTACTGCTTGACGTCGACGATGCGCCACTTGACGAACGAGTCGACCAGCACCGGGCGGTTGCCTTGGGTGAGGAAACGCAGCGGCTCGGCGTCGTCGAAGGTGAGGATGCGCATGTCGAACAGGCGCACGTTCTGCAGGAGCGGGATCTTGACGTGCAGGCCCGGCTTCTGCACCACGTCCTTCACCTCGCCCAACTGGAAGACGATGGCATGCTGGCGCTGGTCGACGGTGTACAGCGTGCCCGAGACGAGCAGCAGCACGACGATCACGCCCGCGAGAACCGGTCCGAGCAGCCTCATCGGTCCGCCCGATCGCGGTTGCGCAGCGTATCGCGCGAACGCGGCCCCGGCTCGTTGCCCGGCGTCGGCTCGGCGGGCTTCTGCGCCGCCTGCGACTCGGTGAGCGGCGCGCCGCCCGCCTGCTGCATGATCTTGTCGAGCGGCAGGTAGAGCAGGTTCCCGGAGCCGCGGTAGTCCATCATGATCTTGTTGGTCGAGGACAGGACCTCGCGCATGGTGTCGATGTAGATGCGCTCGCGCGTCACCTGCGGCGCCTTGGCGTACTCGGTGAGCAGCGACTTGAAGCGCGAGGCGTCGCCCTCGGAATTGGCGATCACGCGCTGCTTGTATCCCTCCGCTTCCTGCAACAGCCGCGACGAAGTGCCGCGCGCGCGCGGGATCACGTCGTTGGCGTAGGCCTGGCCTTCGTTCTTCTGCCGCTCGCGGTCCTGGCCGGCCTTGACCGCGTCGTCGAACGCCGCCTGCACCTGCTCGGGCGGCTGCGCGTTCTGCACGGTGACGGCGCTGATCTGGATGCCGGTGTTGTAGCGGTCGTGGATCTGCTGCATCAGCTGGTGCGACTTGGTGGCGATGTCGACCTGCGTCTCGTACAGGATCGCGTCCATGCGGTTCTTGCCGATCACCTCGCGCATCGCCGTCTCGGCGATCTGCATCGCCGACTCGTCGGGGCGGCGCACGGCGAAGATGTAGGCCTGCGCGTCCTTCACCACGTACTGCACCGCGAACTGCAGGTCGACGATGTTCTCGTCGTCGGTGAGCATCAGCGATTCCTTCAGCACCTTGGTGCGGACGTTGTTGCGGTAGCCCACTTCCAGGGTGCGCACCTGCGCGAGGGCGACGATCTCGTGCGACTGGATCGGCCACGGCAGCCGCCAGTTGAGGCCCGAGGTCGCTTCCTTCGAGAACTTGCCGAAGGTGAGGACGATGCCCTTCTGGCCCTCGACCACGATGTAGAAGCCGCTCGCGAGCCAGATGGCGAGCACCACCAGGAACACCAGCCCCGCGCCGCCGAAAGCGAATCGCCCGCCGCCACCACCACCACCGGTGGAAGGCGGCTCGTCGCCGCGCCGGCGGCGGCCGAACAGCTCCGAGAGCCGGCGGTTGAAGTTGCGCCACAGCTCGTCGAGGTCGGGCGGACCCTGATTGCCGCCGCCCGGGCCTTGCGGCCCGCGGGAACCGCCGCGCCCCCAGTTGGGGTCATTCAAGGACATGAGTGGAATCTAGTGAGGTTGCAGTGACTGCGACTCGGGTGCGCCGGCCTCGCTCGCCTTGCGCGCCTGCGCAAACTCGGCGATGGCGTCGCGCAATTCCTCCATCCCTGCTCCGCTGCGCGCGCTTACGAAAACGCGCGAAATCCTACCATATTGGTCCCTCTCGACGGCCGGTTCCAGCCCCGCGACGTCGATCTTGTTCCAGACCAGCAACTGCGGCGCCTGGCCGGCGGGGATCTCCGCCAGAACGCCGTTCACCGCCTGCTCCTGCGCGTCGCGCACCGGCGAGGACGCGTCGATCACGTGCAGCAGGAGGTCGGCCTGCACGGTCTCCTCCAGCGTGGCGCGGAACGCGGCGACGAGCTTGTGCGGCAGCTCGCGGATGAAGCCCACGGTGTCGGACACGGTGACGTTGCCCACGTCGTGCAGCCAGACCCGGCGCGTCGTCGTGTCGAGGGTGGCGAACAGCTGGTCGGCCTCATAGGCCTTGGCATGCGCGAGGGCGTTGAACAGCGTCGACTTGCCGGCATTGGTGTAGCCGACGATCGCGACCGAGAGCACGTCGCCGCGCGCCCGGGCGCGGCGCTGGACCTGGCGCTGCTTTCTCAGCTGAACGAGCTTCGCCTTCAGCGTCTTGACCCGCTGGCCGATGTAGCGCCGGTCGAGCTCGAGCTGCGTCTCTCCGGGGCCGCCGGTCGCGCCGAAGCCGCCGCGCTGGCGCTCCAGGTGCGTCCAGCC
>LSTF01000001.1 GCA_001644455.1 Betaproteobacteria bacterium SCGC AG-212-J23 | reverse complement strand
GCACGCTCGCACTTGTCGAAGGTCGCGAGGCGCCTTGGATCGTCGGCCGCCAGCCAGAACTCCGCCGAACGGTAGTAGTCCGCGGCGCGCAACCAGCAGTTCATCGCCGTGCGGATGTGGCCCGCCTTCTCCGCCTCATCGCCGCGGCGATCGTTTCTTTCGGCGACCCGCAGCCACTCGACATGCCAGCTTTCCAGGTCGGGCTTCATGCGGCTCGCGGCCTGGAAGCATTCGCTCACCGCGCCGCCGCCCTCCTGCGTCTCGCCGAGCGCGCGGCGGAACTGGTACGAAAGGAAGAAGTGATCCGGCCAGTGGTGCCAGCCAAAGGGTTCGTATTTCATTGCGGAACGAAGCCGATGTCCTTGACGAGCTTCCCGTATTTCTCGTAGTCCGCCTTCAGCACCTTGGCAAAGAACTCCGGCGACTCGGTCGCGATGATGAGGCCCGCCGCTTCCAGCTTCTCGACGATGTCCGGCGTGCGCATGGCGCGGTTGATCTCCTCGTTCAGCCGCAGGACGATCTCGCGCGGCGTCTTCGCCGGCGCGGCGTAGCCGAACCAGCCGCCCGACTCGTAGCCCGGCACGTCTTCCGCCGCCACCGGCGTATCCGGCCAGAGCGCCGGGCGCGTCTTGTTGGTGGTGGCGAGGAGGCGCAGCCTTCCCGACTTGATGTGCGGCGTCATGCCGGTGATGCCGTCGATGCCCGCCTGCACCTGCCCGCCCATGATGTCGGTGGCGATCGCCGAGCTGCCCTTGTAGGGGATGTGCGTGTAGGTGAAGCCGCCCATGGTGCGCAGGTGCTCGAACGCGAGATGCGGGAAGCCGCCCTCGCCGTTCGTCGCCACCGTGAGCTTGCCGGGATTCGCCTTCGCGTAGCGCACCATCTCGCCGATGGTCTTGAACGGCGCGTTCGGGTCGGCGACGATCGCGAGGTAGTTGAAGGTCGTCACCGAGATCGGCGCGAAGTCCGTCAGCGGGTTGTACGGGATGTTCTTGCTGGTGTGCGGCAGCACCACCATGTTGCCGCCCTGCACGCAGGCGATGGTGTAGCCGTCCGCCGGGCCCTTGGCGACGTAATCCAGGCCGAGCATGCCGCTCGCGCCGGGCCGGTTCTCGACGATCACCTGCTGGCCGAGGCGCTCGCTCATCCTCGGCGCGATCAGCCGCGACATGATGTCGGTGGTGTTCCCCGGCGGGAACGGGATGACGATCCGGATCGGCTTGTTTGGATAGGTCTGGCCGTAAGCTGAAGCGCTGAAGAGGAGCAGCAGGAGCAGCTTCTTCATTTCATTTCTCCGGAATGATGGGGAGCAACACGTAAGGCTTCGGATCCAGGTGCAGCGTCACCCTGCCGCCGAAAACGGCGGCCGGCCGGTCGGTCTCGTCGTCGTGCGTGAAGGGGCCGCAGCCTTTCATCGGGTGCTTCATGTTGGACAGCGTCGCCGCCGCGTCGTCGTGCTCGTAGTCGCGGCCGCGAATACTCAAGGCGATTGTCCAGCCGGCCGGCACGACGATGCAGGTGGGCCATATCTCGATGTCGAGTTCCACAACTTCGTTTTTCTTCAGTTTCTGAAGTTCATCGTGGCTGTGCCACGGCCGGTAAGGCAGGCTCTTCTCCGGGTCGAGCTTGCGGTGCGAGGCACGCAGCCAGCCCTGGGCGACCGGCGTCTTCGGATCGAGCGCGCCCTGGAAGAGCACTTCCTTGCCGGCGGGGTCGAAGATGCGCAGCACCACGAAAAGGTCCGCGTCTTCGGTCGCCGACGAAATCCACAACTTGAGGGCTGAAGGTCCCGTGATCTCCGTGGGCTTTTTCGCGACCATGGAGAACGTCAAACCATTCCCCATCGGGTCATACGAAACGGTGCCCTCCCCGCCCTGCTCGGTCTCGGAGAGAGAAAGATCCTTGTGCAGGAAAAACTTCGTCCACTTCGTACGCGCCAGCGGCCATTCGTTCTCGTGCCGTTGCACGAACTTCTCGCCGGGGTGGCGGACGTTCAGAAGAACGCGTGGCTGCCTGTCCCATCCATTTTTTTCATTTTTCAGGAAATATCCGAAGAACCGCTTCTGAAGATCCAGGCCATAGTCCGTGTAGAACGGCGCCCAGTGCGATCCCCCATGCGCTTCCAGCCATTTGTCTTTTGATTGGCTTCTCATGAAGCCTTCAAAGTTGCCGCGTGTATGCAGCCCTTGGCCGCCCCAGTTGGCGGCGGTCATCATCGGGATCGTCACCTGCGAAAGGTCGGGGGTGCGCTCGGCGTAGTAGTCGTCCCAGGTCTCGCGCGAGAGGAACGCTTGCCACATGTTCTCGCGATTTTTTTCCAAGTCTTTTTCGTTCAATGTTTCCGGACCGCAGACCGGCTCGCCCGTATTCGGGTTCTTCTTGCCGCTGGGATAGCCGTGCTGCACGGTCTTCACCTGCATGTCCTGCCAGTTCTTGCGGAAGCTGCAGATGATGCCGCCGTGGCGCGCGCTCTCGCGGTAGGCGTCGTTCCAGCCCTCCCAGACGCAGATCGCCGCGAGGTGCGGCGGCTTCGCGGCCGCGGCGCGCCACTGGTTGCTGGCGTAGTAGGAGATGCCGTTCATGCCGATCTTGCCGCTGCACCAGGGCTGCCTGGCCGCCCACTCGATGCAGTCGTGGATGTCTTTCGTCTCGCGCGCGCCGTTGTGGCAGAGAAAGCCCGGCGAGCGGCCGGCGCCGCGCGAGTCGACGCGAATGCAGACGTATCCGTCGGGGACCCACTTCTCCGGGTCGGCCACTTCCCAGTTCTGGTAGCGGTTCGATGTTCCGCGCACCGCGTCCGGGTTCTCGCGCTCCATGATCTCCCAAGCGGTCTTGTAGCCCTCCTGGAAGGCGAGCCCCTTGCCGTAGGGGCCGTAGCTCAGCAGCGCGGGGTACCTGCCGGCGTCATCGGGCCTGAACACGTCGGCGCGGAGCACCAGCCCATCGTCCATACGGATGGGCACGTCCCAGTCGATCTTCATCAAGCGAAATTCGGCGGTGGCGTGAAAGGTCCGGTGATTTGCGCGATTCTGCGCGCGATCTGCAGGAGCGCCGGCTCGCTCCAGAGCGGTCCGACGACCTGCACGCCGATTGGAAGGCCTGAGGAAGATTTGGTCAACGGCAGTATCGCAACCGGATGCCCGGTGAGGTTGAACGGGCAGGTGTAGGCGGTGCCGGCGATGAAATACGGCACCTTGGCGGCGTCGACGTCGATCGGCGTGCCGAACGGCACATGCGGGATCGCCGGACTCACCGTCACGGGGCAGATGAACGCGTCCCAGTGCTCGAAGAATTTTTCGAGAACCGCGGCCAACTGGTCTTTTCTGGTCAAGGCAACTGCATAGTCCGCGAGGGTCGCCCGCGCGCCTCTCGCCGACCCGCGCGCCACCGCCCACCGCTCGCCGAGCGTGGCGTTCAACGCCGCGACGCGCTCGCGCGCGCGGTCGCCACCGGTCGCGGCGCGTTCGATGATCGCGATCTCGCCCCAGAGCTCCCATGCCTGCTCGAAGTCGAACCCGTCCGGATTGCGCTGCTCGGCGCCGAGCTTCGCGGCGAGGGCGGCGATCGCGTCCTTCGTTTCGCGCGTGACCGGCACGCCGGCGAAATCGACGCTCCACGCGATCCGGGGAGAGGAAATCTCTTTTTCAGAAACCCAGGGAACCGGCGGCTCGCACATCGCCTTCGTGACCAGCTCAAGGTCTTCGATCGATCGGGTGAGAGGACCCAGGACATTCATATGCCGTACGGCACGGGGCTGGCCGGGCAGCTCGGGGATGTGGCCGGCGTTGGAAACCCGGCCTTCGGTTGCCTTGAGCGCGAACAGCCCGCAGAAATGCGCCGGCGTGCGCACCGAGCCGGCAAGGTCGCTACCGACGTCGAATGCGGAAAGGCCCGCCGCGACTGCAGCGGCGGCGCCGCCGCTCGAGCCGCCCGGCGTGCGCTCCAAGTCCCAAGGGTTGTTGGTGCGGCCGAAGATCGGGTTGTCGGCGCGGTAGTCGGCCGAAAGCGGCGGCACGTTGCTCTTGCCTAGCAATATCGCCCCCGCGGCACGCAGCTTCGCCACCGCCACGGCGTCGGTCTTCGGCACATAGTCCTTGAGGGGCGGATGTCCGGCCGTGGTGCGCACCCCGGCGGTCTCCAGTGCGTCCTTGATCGTCATGGGCACGCCGTGCAGCGGACCCCAGGCCTCGCCACGCGCAAGCGCGCGGTCGGCTTCCGCGGCGCGCTCCCGCGCGCCTTTCGCATCGACCGTACAGACCGCGTTCAGCGCCGGGTTGTGCTTCCCGATCCGCGAGAGATAGAGCTCGACCACCTCGGCGGCCGTGAAGCGGCGCGAGCGGATGCCCCGGGCGAGCTCGGACGCGCTGGAAAAGGGATCGATGCCTTAGTGTAGCGTGCGGGCGAACGTGCGGCCGCGCAGCACGTCCTTCGCCGCGGGACGCTCGAACAGGAAGTCGAGCAGCGCGACGGCGATCTCGTTGTAGATCTGCTCGCACTGCTGGGTATTCAGGTTCGGGTAGACGCCGATGTCGGTCACCACCAGCTCGCGCTCCAGCGCGAGCGTGCGGAACTCCTCGGGCAGCGCCGAGCAGTCCTGCACGGTGAATCCGTGCAGCGTCGGGCAGCGCTCGAAGATGATTTCCATCCGCGCCGCGAGATCCTCCTCGAGGGGCGGCAGCTCGGCGTTCAGGCTGCCCAGTTGCGCCGGTTTCATGCTCATGCCGCAGCTACCGCAAGCGGCGTACCCGCTTTTTGCGATCCCGCCGGGCGGCGCTGTCGGGACGCGGCGACCCTCCCTCTATACTTCGCTCCCGTGGAGCACTCGCACTTCCTGCTGCAAGCGGCGGTCTACTTCGCCGCCGCGGTGATCGCCGTGATGCTGTCGCACCGCCTCGGGCTCGGCTCGGTGGCGGGCTACCTGCTCGCCGGCATTGCCATCGGCCCGTGGGGCTTCAAGCTGGTCGGCCAGATCGAGGACGTGCGCGCCTTCGCCGAGCTCGGCGTGGTGTTCCTGCTCTTCGTCATCGGCCTGGAGCTCGAGCCGGGGCGGCTGTGGAGCATGCGCGCCAAGCTGCTCGGCCTCGGCGCCTCGCAAGTGCTCGGCTCGGTCGCGGTGATCGTGCTCGTCGCCTGGGCGCTCGGCGTCGACCCGAGGGCGGCGCTGGTCGCGGCGATGGCGCTGTCGCTCTCCTCGACGGCGCTCGCGCTGCAGCCGCTCACCGAGCGCGGCGCACTCGGCACGCAGGGCGGGCAGGCGACCTTCGCCATCCTGCTCTTCCAGGACCTGGCGGTCATCCCGATGCTCGCCGTGGTCCCGCTCCTCGGCGGCACCGCCGAGAGCTCGGCGTTCTCCTGGCAGGGGCTGGCCTTCGCGGTCGGCGCGATCGTCGCGACGCTCGTCCTGGGCCACTACCTCGCGCGGCCGGTGTTCCGCCACATCGCCCGCACCCGGCTGCGCGAGATCTTCACCGCCTTCGCCCTTCTCCTCGTCCTCGGCATCGCGCTGGTCTTCGAGCACGCCGGGCTGTCGATGGCGCTCGGCGCGTTCCTCGCCGGCGTGCTGCTCGCCGAGTCGGAATACCGCCACGAGATCGAGGCGGCGATCGAGCCGTTCAAGGGCTTGCTGCTGGGGCTGTTCTTCATCTCCGTGGGCATGAGCGTCGACTTCGCAGTGCTCTTCGCGCGGCCGTGGGTCGTCGTCGGACTGATTGCCGGCCTCTTCCTCCTCAAGGGCGTGGTGCTGTGGATGATCGCCCAGGTCACCGGGCTGCCGCGCGACGAGCGGCCGCTCTTCATCCTGCTCGTCGCGCAGGGCGGCGAATTCGCCTTCGTCCTGCTCGGCGTCGGCGCGGCGCGCGGCGCGATCGACGCGACCATGGCGCAGGCGATCACGCTCGCGGTCGCGCTGTCGATGCTGTTCACGCCATTGGTGCTGACGCTGCACGACCGCGTGCTTCTGCCGCGCCTCAAGCGCAGCGACGAGAAACCGCCGGCCGACACGCCGGAGGCGGGGCAGGTCATCGTCGCCGGTCTGGGCCGCGTCGGCCAGGTGGTGGCGCGGCTGCTGAACGCCGCCGGCATCCATCCGACGGTGCTCGACGACGATCCCGACCACGTCGAGCAGAGCCGCAAGTTCGGCTTCCGCGTGTTCTACGGCGATGCGACGCGCCTCGACCTGCTGCACGCCGCGGGCGCCGACCAGGCGAGCTACCTGATCATCGCCATCGAGGACCCGTCGGCCATTACGCGCCTGGCGCGCATCGCCAAGGCGAATTTCCCGCGGCTGCGCATCATCGCCCGGGCGCACGACATGCGGCACAGCTTCGAGCTGCGCGACCTGGGCATCGAGCTGATCGAGCGCGAGACCTGGCTCTCGGCGCTCAAGCTCGGCGAGACCGCGCTCGCCATGATCGGCGGCGACGCCGAGCGCGCCCGCCGCGCCGCCGAAGCGTTCGCCGAGCACGACCAGGAAGTGCAGGCGAAGCTCTACGCGGTGCACAAGGACACGTCCGAAGCGCGCATCACGGTGTCGAACGAGCTGCGCGATCAGCTGGCGCGCACCCTCAGCGAGGATGAGCGTAGTAACATCTCCAGACGATGAGTGGATCAGGATCAGCACCCGCGAAGGTAGAAGCCCAGGCCGGCGCCGCGCGCGAGGCCTACATCGATCTCGCCGAGAAGATCTACATCAACCTCGCCGCCCGCGTGTACGGCACGCTCTCCGGCACCGAGCAGAAGAAGCCCGACCCGAAGGCGCTCGCCGCCTTCTGTTTCAAGCTCGCCAACGCCTTCGAGGAGGCGACCCGGGAAACCGATCGCATGAAGGCGAGGATCGAGGCCGAGAACAAGGCCGCGGTGAAGCTCGACCAGGTCGACGTTTCCAGCTTCATCACCAGCGGCGACAAGAAGTAATTTTGAAGTTCGTCCTGGTTCACGGCGCCTGGGGCGGCAGCTGGATGTGGTCCCGGCTCGCCCAGCTGCTGCGCGCGCAAGGCCACGAAGTCTTCACTCCCTCCATGACCGGCATCGGCGAGCGCGTGCACCTCGCGTCGCCCTCGGTCGACCTGTCGACGCACGTGAACGATGTTCTCGGCACGATCGAGTACGAACGGCTGTCCGACTTCGCGCTGGTCGGACACAGCTACGGCGGCATGGTCGTCAGCGCGGTCGCCGACCGCGTGGCGGAAAAAATCCGCAGCCTCGTCTACCTCGACGCGTTCGTGCCGAAGGACGGCCAGTCGCTCCTCGACCTGGCCCGGCCGGAGATGCGCGAGAAGCTTCTGGCCCTGCAGGGCTGGCAAGTGCCGCCGCCCGGGCCGCAGGGCATCACCGACCCGCAGGAGCTCGCCTGGCTGCAATCGCGCCGCAACCCGCAGCCGCTCGCCACCCTGAAGGAAAAGGTCTCGCTGAAGGGAAACTACAAGGGCAAGCGCGCCTACATCTTCTGCAGCGGCTATTCACCGACGACGTTCGCGCCGTTCGGCGCCGCGACCAAAGCCGACAAGGCCTGGCAATACCACGAGCTGCCGACGCACCACTATCCGCAGATCTCGATGCCGCGCGAGCTGGCGGCAATCCTCACGGCCCTCTAGAAGGGGCCGATGAAGTCCTTCTTGCCGATCTCGACGCCGTTGTGCCGCAGAATGTTGTATGCGGTGGTGACGTGGAAGTAGAAGTTCGGGTAGGCGTGGTTGAAAAGGTAGTCGAGTCCCTTGAAGTGCACCTCGCCAGCGCGCATCTTGAGCGTCACGTCACGCGTCTCCGAGCCGTCGATCTGCGCCGCCTTCATCGACTCGACGAAGTCGAGCGTCTTGGCGATGCGCGCCTGCAGCTCCGGCAGCGTCTGCTCGGTGTCCTCGTGCTTCGGCGGCTCGACGCCGGCGAGGCGCGCCGTCGCGCCCTTCGCCGTATCGCAGGCGATCTGCACCTGGCGCGTCAGCGGAAACATGTCGGGGAACAGCCGGTAGGTGGTGAGCGCCGCCGCGTCGAGCTTCTTCGCTTCGACGTGGGCTTGCGCCTTCGCGAGGATCGCGGAGAGGTTGCGCAGCATGCGCGCGAAACGGGGCGCGCTCGCCTGATACATCGAGATCGTCATGGATTAGCCTAATAAGCCTTGAAGAAAATCTTCCACGGATGGTACATGGTCGGCGCCGGCTCCGGCCTGCAGTTTCTCCAGGCCGGATTGATGACGCAGGCGTTCGGCGCCTACGTGGCAGTACTGCAGGAGGAACGCGGCTGGAGCAAGACCGCGCTGTCCGGCGCGGCGGCGCTGCAGCAGATGGAAGTGGCGATCCTCGGCCCGATCCTCGGCTGGATGATCGACCGCTTCGGGCCGCAGATCTGGATCCGCATCGGCGTGGTGGTGTTCGGCATCGGCCTGATGCTGCTCAGCTTCACCGACACGCTGCTCACGTTCTACGGCGCCTTCATCGTCATCGCCCTCGGCTCGAGCCTGTGCGGCTTCTTTCCGGTCAACGTCGCGCTCATCAACTGGTTCGAGCGCTGGCGGGCGCGCGCCCTGTCGTCGATGTCGATCGGCCTCGCCCTGGGCGGCATCTCGCTGCCCATGCTCGCCTGGTCGATGGGCGCCTTCGGCTGGCGCGCCACGGCGTTCGGCTCCGGGGTGGTGATGATCGTCGTCGGCCTGCCGCTGGCGTTCGTCATGCGCCGCCGCCCCGAGGACTACGGCGAGACCGTGGACGGCATCCCTCCGGCCCCGCCCAAAGAAGGGGTCTCATCGACACCCGGCGCGACTCGCGATTTCACCGCGCGCGAGGCGCTGCGCACGCCGGCCTTCTGGCTGCTCTCGCTCGGCCACGGCTTCGCGCTGCTGGTCGTGCATGCGGTGAGCGTGCACTCCATCACCCACATGAACCAGGGGCTCGGCTACTCCCTCGCGCAGGCGTCGCTGGTCTACACCGTGCTCACGCTGTCGCAGCTCGGCGGGGTGTTCATCGGCTGGCTGATCGGCGACCGCTACGACAAGCGCCTCATCTCGGCGGCGTGCATGCTGACCCACATGACGGCGCTGCTGCTCCTCACCTACGCGGCGAACGTGGCGATGGTGCTCGCGTTCGCCGTGCTGCACGGCGCCGCCTGGGGCCTGCGCGGGCCGTTCATGCAGGCGCTGCGCGCCGACTACTTCGGTCGCAGCGCGATCGGCATGATCCTCGGGCTGTCGTTCATGATCATCGTCATCGGCCAGATCGGCGGGCCGATGATCGCCGGCATCATGGCCGACCTCACCGGCAATTACCGCGCCGGGTTCACCATCCTCGCGCTGCTCGCCGGCCTGGGGTCGCTGTTTTTCGTGCTGGCAAAACGTCCTCGGCTTCCGGCGGCGGCTGCGCCATAATTTCGCGATGCGAAGAATCCTGACCTTCCTCCTGCTCGCGCTCGCGGGCTGCAACACCACCGTCTCCAAGCAGGAGATGAGCTCGGTCGAGTACGGCCCGGCGCCGGCGCGCTACAAGGAGGAAATCCTCAGCTACCTGCGCCTCCGCCTGGCCGATCCGAAGGACGCGATCGTCGACATCCGCACCGAGCCGAAGCAGCTCTTCCAGCGCAAGACCGCGCTGCGCGAGCAGCAGCACGGCTGGGGCGTGTGCGTCTGGGTGAACGACAAGAACCGCCGCGGCGTCTTCGAGGGCTTCTACCCGATGAGCTTCGTGCTGCGCGACGAGAAGATCGTCGCCGTGAACGGCGGCCCGGACGACAGCGGCGTCGTCGGCACGCGCTATGCGCGCGAGCAGTGCGCGCAGCTAGGCGCGCCCTTCGTTCAGCTGCGTTAGTCCCGCCAGGTATTTCCCCGGCTCAAAGATCGTCAGCAGCTCGCGATCGGCGCGCTCGTTCGCGCGCGGCACGGCGAGGTGCACCCAGCGGCCGTACTCGTGGATCATCTGGTCGTATCCCAGGCGCGTGCCGGCGATCTTCCTCGCCACCACGTAGGGCGTGCCGAACGCCGGGCAGATGAAGTCGGCGGCCCTTCCCTCCAGGTGCGCGCTGGTCTTCGAGCCGCCGACGCGGGCGTTGAGCGCCGCGCAGCGAAAGCCGCTGCTGATGTGGAGGGGATGCTTCAGCAGCGCGCGCACCTTCTCCAGCATCTTCGCCAGGCGCAGCAGGTTGGCGGTCACCTCGCCGGAAGGCGTGTTGTCGATGCCTGCGCGAGCCGCTTCCTGGCTGAAGCACAACTCTTCCAGCGTGAAGTGCGGCGTCAGCTGCATCCTAGAAAAACGCCAATGCCCGCGCCTCGATGCTCTGCCGCGGCGGCGCGTCCCTCGGCGTCGCCGGATCGGCGAACGAGGTGTGCGGCGTGAAGCGCGCCCGGCCGTCGGTCGCCGAGTCGAACACCTTGAAGACGATCGCCTCGTCGCGCGCCAGTTTCGGGAAGTAGAACCAGCGGTGCGCCGGGTTGTATTTGAGGCGATAGGTCTGCCCCACCCGGTTCGGGTAGCGCCGTTCCGAGATCAGCAGATCCTCCGCCGCGACGCTGCGCGCGTCGACCAGCGCCAGCGGGTTGGCGCGGATCGGCTGGTTGATCGCCCGCCAGACCTGGATGATCGCGAAGCGCTTTTTCAGGAGACTTTCCGCTTCGTCGGGAAGCAGATCCCGCACGCGCTGCGGCCCCGACCATTCGGTGTAGTCGTTGTGGGCGTTGAGCACCGGCTCGCGGATCAGGCGCGCCTCGCGCTCGGCCTCGTCGCCCGAGCGCAGCGTATGGTCGAACATCACCGCTCGCGTCGCGCCGGAAAGCTCGCGCACCAGCCGCTCGACCTCGGGGGTGTACACATTCTTGAGCTCGGCGGCGTCGAAGAAGTCGCGCATCGCGGTGGCATGGCGCACGAGCACGAAGCCTTGACGATCGAGCGACAGTTCGCCGGCGAGCGCGCGGCCGTCGGCGATCGTGACTTTCTTCGCTTCCTGCGCGCCGCTCGAGCGGCGGCGAATGTTGTTCGGACCGAAGGTCTCGTTGACCAGCTTCTCGCCCGTGTCGACGGTGTACTGGATCTCGGCGGCGGGCATGGCGGCATGTTACTTTAGCCGTCCGAGGAGAAGAATCTGAGAAGACGCACGTTCCTGAAGGCGGCGGGGCTCGCCGCCGCCGCGCCCAACGCTTCCTTCGCGCAGCTCGCCCAGGCGCCCAAGGCGGCGACCAAGGCGGCGCCGGGCACGATCCTGGTCAACGACGTCCACGGCCAGCTCAGCTCGGCGCGCGTCTTCGCCATCGCCCGCCCGGAAAACCTCGACGACGTCGCCAAGGCCTTCGCGCAGGCGCGCGAGGAGGAGCGCGGCGTCTGCATCGCCGGCGGCCGCCACTCGATGGGCGGGCAGCCGTTCGCGCAGGACGGCGTGATGATCGACACGCGCAAGCTCTCCAAGGTCCTCGCCTTCGACACCGAGCGCGGCCTGATCGAGGTCGAGTCCGGGATGATGTGGCCGCAACTGCTCGAGCACCTCAGCACGGTGCAGCGCGGCCTGCCGCAGCACTGGACCTTCTCGCAGAAGCAGACCGGCGTCGACCGCGTCACCATCGGCGGCTCGCTCTCGTCCAACATCCACGGCCGCGGCCTGACCCTGCCGCCCTTCATCGGCGACATCGAGTCCTTCAAGCTGGTCAACGCGCAGGGGCAACTGCTCACCTGCAGCCGCGCGCAGAACCCGGAGCTGTTCAAGCTGGCGATCGGCGGCTACGGGCTGTTCGGCTTCGTCTACTCGGTGACGCTGCGCCTCGTGCCGCGGCGCAAGCTGGAGCGCGTGGTCGAGGTGCGCGACATCGCCGGCCTGATCAGCGCCTTCGGCGAGCGCGTGCGCGACGGCTTCACGTTCGGCGACTTCCAGTACGCGATCGACGACCGCTCCGAGGACTTCCTGCGCAAGGGCGTGTTCTCCTGCTACCGGCCGGTCGCCGACGACACGCCGCTCACACCGGTGAAGAAAGCGATGAGCGAGCGCGACTGGGTGGACCTGCTCTACCTCGCGCACACCGACAAGACCGGCGCCTTCAAGCGCTACGCCTCGTTCTACCAGTCGACCAACGGCCAGGTGTACTGGTCCGACGAGGCGCAGATGAGCGTCTACCCCGACAACTACCACCGCGAGCTCGAGAAGCGCTACGCCGCGACCAATCGCGCGAGCGAGGTGATCGCCGAGATCTACTGCGACCGCGACGCGCTCGAGCCGTTCATGGCCGACGTGCGCGAGTACGTGAAGCGCGACCAGGTCGAGATCATCTACGGCACCATCCGCCTGATCGAGCAGGACTTCGAGAGCTTCCTGCCGTGGGCGAGGAAACCCTACGCCTGCGTGATCTTCAATTTGCACGTCGAGCATTCGACGCGCGGCTCGATCCGCGCCGGCGACGCCTTCCGCCGCCTGATCAACATCGGCATCAAGCACGGCGGCAGCTACTACCTCACCTACCACCGCCACGCGCTGCGCCAGCAGATCGACGTCTGCTATCCGCAGTTCCGCGAATTCCTGCAGCTCAAGCGCAAGTACGACAAGGAAGAGCTCTTCCAGAGCGACTGGTACCGCCACTACCGCCGAATGTATTTTGGTAGCTGAGCCCGTCACACTGCTCACGGATTACGCGCTGGCCGGCGTAACCGCCTGCCTGGCTTTTCGACTCAGGAAAAATCCCACGGTTTCTTGCCGCTTCTGGACGCTGGCGTTCGTCGCCCTCGCGCTCGGCGCATTGCTCGGTGGCACGTATCACGGCTTTCGCTGGGAGTGGCTCTGGAAGCCGACGGTGCTGTCGGTCGGCGTCGCGAGCTTCGGCATGCTCGCCGGCAGCGCGTACGCCACGACCTCCGGCAGCGTGCGCCGCGTGCTGCTCGTCGTCGCGGCGCTGAAGCTCGTGTCCTACGAAGCGTGGATGCTCGGCCACGACGCGTTCATCTTCGTCGTCGCCGACACGGCGTCGGCCATGCTCGCGGTCGCGGCGCTACATCTCTTCAGGCTCGACAACCCGGCGACGCGCTGGATCCTCGGCGGCGTGGCGGTGTCGCTGATTGCGGCGGGCATTCAGGCCGGGCGGGTGGCGCTGCACGAATACTTCAACCACAACGACCTGTACCACGTGGTGCAGATCGCGGCGATGCTGCTCTACTACGCCGGCGCGAAGCGGATGCGGGACCTTACCGCTCCAGCAACCACGCCATAGCGGAGGCGCGGTCGTGGAAGCAGCGCAGCGCGTAGCCGCGGCTGCGGGCGAGGCCCTCGGAGAGGATGTGGAAGCGCTGGTTGTCGCTGGTGTCGACCAGCGCCACGCGCGGCGCGGAGCTGCAGGCGCCCAGCGCGAGGGTGCCGAGCGTGCCGACGCGATCCATCAGGCCGCGCACGTCGATGAGCAGGTCGCGCACGGCGCGGCGCGCCGCTTCCTCGGCGATGTCGCGCGCGATGCGCGTCGCGTGGCCGAGCGAGGATTTGCCCGAAACCCGGGCCTGCATCGTGCCGCCGCGCACTGCGTATTCGATCCGGTAGCCCACGGCCACACCCTAGCGAAAGCCGCGGGCGCCGCCGTGAGGATCTGTCAGATCAGTCGATTTTCAACAGGGGAATCGCGCTCGCCGACGGCGACGGCTTGATGGAGCGCACGTAAGCGTAAATATCTGCAAGGTCCTGGTCGGGCAAATGTTCCCGGCGGTACGCCGGCATGTCCTGCCGCGGCGTGCGCACCTGGAACTGGAATCCCGCCCACGGAAAAGGGTTGGGCGCGAGCTTCGGCCCCGCGCCGCGCTCAGCGCCCTGCCCGACCGTTCCATGGCAGGTGTAGCACTGATATTTCAGGAATGCGGCCTGGCCGCGCTTCACGTCGCCGTCTTGCGAAAAAGCAGTGCCGACGAACAGGACGAAAACCCATTTCATGTCAGCGCCCCTGTGTCACCACGTCGACCAGCGCCGGCTCGCCTTTCTTCACCACCGCGAGCGCGCGCTGCAGCGCCGGGCCGATCTTCGCCGGATCGGTGATCGGTCCCTCGGCCCAGACGCCCTGCGCCTGGGCGAGCTTGGCGTAGTCGATGTTCGGGTCCTCGATGGCGGTGCCGATGCGCGCCGTGTCCATGCGCCGGTTGTGCAGGCCGGCCATCTTCTGCAGGTGCATCACTTCCTGGTGGTAGGCGCGGTTGTTGTGCATCACCGAGAGGAGCGGAATCCGGTGGTGCGCCGCGGTCCAGAGCACGCCGGGGGCGTACATCAGGTCGCCGTCGGGCTGCACCACCGCGGTGACGATGCCCTTGTCCTTGTTGGCGAGCGCCGCGCCGACCGCCGCCGGCGCGATGTAGCCGACGCCCGCGCCGCCCGACTGGCCGAGGAAGTTGTGGTGCTGCGTCGCCGGCCAGAGGCGCGCGGCCCATGAGCCGTTGCGCGACTCGGCGAGGCACCAGTTCTCGTTCTTCAGCACGTTCCACAGCTCGGCGTGCAGGCGCGCGGTGGAGACCGGGCTCGCGTCCCAGGCGAGCGCCGCCGCCTCGCGCGTGCGCGCCTTCATCTGCAGGTATTCCTTGCGCAGCGCTTCGGTCTTTCCGAATTTCGGGTTGCCAATTTTCCGGATGGCTTCGATCAAAGACGGAAGGGTCGCCTGGCAGTCGGCGCTGATCGAGATGTCGACCGGGCAGAAGCGCTGCATGTCCTGGTAGTTCGACTTCATCAGCTGGTCGGCGAGCGTGACGTGGACGGTCTTCACGTCCGCCTTGGCGACGCGCCGGTATTCGTGGTGCGGGTCGCTGATGCTGTTCAGCTGGCCCCAGGGATCGGCGACCTCGAGGAACAGGATCGCGTCGGCGTCGCGCACCAGCGCCCGCCCGTCGCTCGAGCGGCAGAGGTAGTGCGTGGTGGGGAAGTTCATGCGGCCGAGGAGATCCACCACCGGCGCGTTCAGCGCCTCGGCGAGCTCGACCATCAGCTTCACGCCCTCCTGGTTGCGCGCCACCCGCTCGCAGATGATCACGACATTTTCATGAGATGAAAGTATTTTTGCCGCCTCGCGCACGGCCCCCGACTCGCCCTGCGGCGGCGCGGAGAGGGCGAGCTTCGGGATCGACAGGCCCTTCTCGTCCTCGATCGGCTCCTCCTGCAGCATGCCGTCGGCGACGATCATCACCGGCTCCATCGGCGGGGTCATCGCCATCTTGTAGGCGCGCACCGTCGACTCGGCGAAATGCTGCAGCGACGCCGGCTGGTCGTCCCACTTGATGTAGTCGCGCAAGAGCGCGGCCGGGTTCTGCGAGCAATGCGCCCATTCCACGCCCGGCCGGCGCTGCGCCGCGTCCATGAAATTGCCGCCCATCAGCACCACCGGCACGCGATCGCACCAGGCGTTATAGACCGCCATCGCCGCGTGCTGGATGCCGACCGAGCCGTGGGCGAGCATCGCCATCGGCTTGCCCGCGGCCTTGTAGTAGCCGTGGGCGATCGCCACCGACGATTCCTCGTGCATGCAGGTGATGAACTCCGGCTTGCGGTTGCCGCCGTAGTTGACGATCGACTCGTGCAGCGAGCGGAAGCTCGACGCCGGGTTGGAAGCGATGTAGTCGATGCCGAGCGAGCGGATCACGTCGACCATGAAGTCCGAGCCCGGCCGGGCGATGGTCTTGGCCACGCCGGCCGCCTTGCTCTTCTTCTCTTTTTCAGCGCCGGAGGACTGGGCGACGACGCTATTGGCGGCGAGCGTGCTGCCGATCGCCGCCGCGCCCTTCAGGAAGGAACGGCGGGCTTCGTTGTCCATGGCTTGCCTCGGCTAGTCGATGCTTTCGTACAGGCGCTCGTCGTACAGTGCCCCGGTCATCTGCGCCAGCTTGTCGCGGAACTCGCGCTGATGCGCGGACATGCTGTTCGCGTCGTACGCCTGGCGCGAGCGCCAGGTCTCGACCACGGTGAAGTGGTTCGGCCGGTTGGTCTGCTGCACCACCTCGTAGCGCACGTTTCCGTCCGCAGCGCGGTTCGCCTCGCCCAGCGCCTTGAGCGCCACGACCGCGTCCTCGCGGCGGGGCGGGATCACGTCGACGTGCGTGACGACCACGAGCGCACCGCGTGCCGCCTCGAGCTTGCCGACCGAGAGCGCGTTGTGGAACCGGTCATCGGCGGGCGCATTGCGCAGTTCCTGGAGCTTGTCGCGGAACGACTGCCCTGCGGCCGCGTGAGCGTCGAACGCCGCCTTGTTCTGCCAGGCGGCGATGACGACGAACTGCCCGGGCCGGGTCGTGTGGTGGACGATTTCGGCGCGCAGGTTGCCTTCGGCCTTGCGCTGCGCATCGCGCCAGGACTTCAGGACCGCGGTGCCGTCGCTACGCGCCGTGGGCTTGAGCTCGACGTACGTGACGACGTAGAGCGGACTCACGTCGGCGGGAACCGGCGGCGGCGGGGTTGCGGGAGCCTGGGCGAGCGCTCCGGACGCATGCAGGCCAACGAGAGCTGCGAGCCAATGGAATCTCATGGTTTCTCCTCTGTTCTGCTATGGTACTCACAAGAGGAGGGAGTAAATAACCATGGTTCGCTTCGCTTTCGCTGCGCTTGCCTTGTTCTTCTCCGCGGTGCAACAGACCCAGGCGCAGGAGCCCCTGCGCATCGGCTTCCTGACGGTGCGGACAGGTCCGCTCGCCGCCGGCGGCCGGCAGATGGAAGAAGGCATCAACCTGCTGCTCAAGGAGCGCAACAACACCCTCGCCGGCCGCAAGGTCGAGATCATCTTCGCCGACACCGCCGGCCAGCCCGCGCAGGCCAAGACCAAGACCCAGGAGCTGGTCGAGCGCGACCGGGTGGCGGTGGTGATCGGCCCGCTCGCCACCTTCGAGGCCCTGGCGATCGACGAGTACATGCTGACCTCGAAGACGCCGCTCATCACGCCGACCTCGGCGGCGCAGAACGACCTCGCGCAGCAGAAGAAGAGCGAATACGTGATCCACGTCTACGGCACCGCGGCGCAGCCGATGTACGCGCTGGGCGACTACGCGGCGAAGAAGCTCGGCATGAAGCGGGTGGCGATGATCGCCGACGACTTCACCTACGGCCACGAGGGCGCGGCCGGCTTCCACAAGGTGTTCGAGGACGCCGGCGGGCGCGTGATCCAGAAGCTCTGGCCGCCGCTCAACGTGCCGGACTACGGCTCGTTCATCGGCCAGCTGAAGACCAACGTCGACGGCGTCTACGCCGGCTTCGCCGGCTCGAACCCGCTGCGCTTCCTGCGCGCCTACAAGGAGTACGGGCTGAAGCTGCCGCTCTTCGGCAACCCGACCTTCGTCGACGAGGGGATCCTCAAGAACATGGGCGACGAGGCGCTCGGCGTCTACTCGGCAAGCTGGTACACAGTCGATCGCAACACCGCCGATAACAAGCGCTTCGTCGAGTCGATCCAGCGCGAATACAAGGCGACGCCTGGGTTCTACACCGCCGGCACCTATACCGCAGGCCTGTGGCTCGAGGAAGCGCTGAAGCGCGTCAAGGGAAAGTTCGAGGACAAGCCGGCCTTCATCCGTGCGCTGCATGAAGTGAAGCTCGAGCACGGGCCGATGGGCCCGATCCGGCTTGGCGAGCACGGCAAGCCGATCCTCAACATCTACATCCGCAAGGTGGAGAAGAAGGATGGCCAGCTGGTGAACACCACCATCGCCACCTACCCCGAGGTGTCGCAGTTCTGGACTTACGACCCGCAGCAGTTCATCAGCGGCCCGCAGTTCAGCCGCGAGGTTCCTGCCGCGAAATTCCTAGAGTAGCTTGAACAGCCGCTCGGCGTTGGTGCGGCCGATCTTCAGCCGGTCGGCCTCGCTGATCGGGCAGGCGTCGAACCAGTCGGCGGCATGGTCGACGTTCTCGAACGGCCAGTCGGTGGAAAACAGGATGCGGTCCGAGCCGACCTCGAGGATCGCGTCGATCAGCGTCTGGGTGCGGAAGTTGCCCGACACGGTGAGGTGGAAGTTGTCGCGGAAGTAATCGCCGAGCTTCTTCTTCGCCGGGTAGCGCGGCGGCGCCT
Source organism: Betaproteobacteria bacterium SCGC AG-212-J23 (assembly GCA_001644455.1). Classification (GTDB taxonomy): domain Bacteria; phylum Pseudomonadota; class Gammaproteobacteria; order Burkholderiales; family SG8-39; genus SCGC-AG-212-J23. Next base: position 67,133 of record LSTF01000001.1, on the reverse strand, counting down.
TGGTCCAGGCATTGCGGTTGTCGACCCGCCAGATGCTGTAGGGCAGGCCTTCGCCGAGGTGGCCGAGGACGATCTGCAGCTTCGGGTGGCGGTCGAAGAGTCCCGAGGCCATCAGGCGCAGCGCATGCACCGCGGTCTCCTGGCCGAACGCCCAGGTCGGGCCGAGCAGCCAGGGATGGCCTTCGTAGATCTGCGAAGCGCTCGGCAGCGGGTTGCGCGGGTGGAGATAGAAGGGAACGCCGAGCTTGTCGCACTCGGCCCAGAATCCCTGGTAACGGCGGTCGTCGAGATAGACCATGGATTCCTTTTCGATCGAAGAGAATCCGTTCACGAGGGCGCCGCGGAAGCCCAGGTCCTTCACGCAACGCACCAGCTCGCGGGTCGCGGCGTCGGGGTCCTGCATGGCGAGCGCGGCGAAGGCCTGGAAGCGATCCGGGCGCTTCTTCACCTCCGCGGCGAGAAAGTCGTTCGCTTTTCGCGCCGTTTCTGTGGCCTTTTTCACGTCCGGGATCGCCTGGATCGCGGGTGCATTCAGCGACAGGATCATCATCTGCATGCCGTGCTTGTCCATCTGCGACAGCCGGTACTCCTGCATGTCGAGGAGGCGCTTCTCCAGCTCCGGCCAGACATGGTCGCCGAGGAACCCCTTCGAGTCGTTCAGCGTGTCGGGGATGGCGAAATGTTCCTCAAGGCCGATCTTGCGATCCATGTCAGGCTCCGCGCAGAATTTCGTGGCATCTTAGCCGCCCGCAGAGGAGACGCAATGGCAACGAAGACCCCGCAAAAAGCCGAGGTCGCCTACGACCCGGCGGTCGCGCTCGATTTCTTCAAGTCCGCGGGCAAGCCCGAGACCTTCGCCGAGGGCGCGAAGATCTTCAGCGAGAGCGAGCGCGCCATCCCGCTGCTGCGCAAGAGCAAGATGTACCTGCTGCTCAAGGGCGAGGTCGAGCTGCGCGCCAAGAAGCAGCCGATCGGCACGGTGAAGCCGGGCGAGGTCTTCGGCGAGATCGCGGTGATGGCGCACGCGCCGCGCAGCGCCGGCGCGGTGGCGAAGAGCGAGTGCCGCGTCATCGCCCTCGACCCGGAGGAATTCGAGGCGGCGCTCGCGCACAAGCCCGGCTTCGCGCTGATGCTGATGAGCATGCTGATCCGGCGCCTGCGCGAGACCATCGCCCAGCTCTCGGTATCCGGCGCGCTCGCGCACGACGAGGACTTCGACGAGGCGATCGTCTTCGACAAGAAGCAGCTCGAGCAGCTCGTCGCCGGCCTGGCCGACGACCCGCCGATCTTCTTCCGCCAGGGCGCGCAGATCATCGCCAAGGGCCAGACCGGGATCCGCATGTACGCGGTGATCGAGGGCGAGGTGGCGGTGTCGATCGACGGCCGCATCGTCGAGCTGCTCGGGCCGGGCGGGGTGTTCGGCGAAGCGGCGCTGGTCACCGAGTCGGCGCGGCTGGCGAGCGCCACCGCGCAGACCGACTGCGAACTGCTCGCCATCGGCCGGCCGGCGTTCCTGCAGCTCGTCAAGATCAGCCCGCAGTTCGCGTCCACGCTCTTGAGCGCGCTCGCCGCGCGCCTCCGGTTCCTGACCACCCACTTGAATTGAGCGAACCGTCGCGCCGCATCATCCACATCGACATGGACGCGTTCTACGCGTCGGTGGAGATGCGCGATGACCCGGCGCTGCGCGGCAAGCCGGTGGTGGTGGGCGGCTCGCCCGAGTCGCGCGGCGTGGTCGCCGCGGCGAGCTACGAGGCGCGCGAGTTCGGCGTGCGCTCGGCGATGCCGATGTCGCGCGCGGTGCGCCTCTGCCCGCAGCTCGTCATCGTCCGCCCCGACTTCGGCAAGTATCGCGAGGCGTCCGACCGGGTGATGGAGATCCTGCACTCGGCGACGCCGCTGGTCGAGCCGCTCTCGCTCGACGAGGCTTATCTCGACGTCACGGAGAACCTCTGGGCAATGCCGCTCGCTCGCGATGTCGCCCTGCGAATAAAAAAAACCATCCTCGATGAAACGGGCTTGACCGCATCCGCGGGGGTCGCGCCCAACAAGTTCCTGGCGAAGATCGCCTCGGGCTGGCAGAAGCCCGACGGCCTGACGGTGATCGCGCCCGAGCGCGTCGAGAGCTTCCTGCGCAAGCTGCCGGTCGAGGCGCTCTGGGGCGTCGGGCCGGTGACGGCGAAGAAGCTGCATGCCGCCGGCATCAAGACGCTGGTGGACGTGCGCAACGCCGACTTCCAGCTGCTGACGAAGACGGTCGGCAGCCTCGCCGAATGGCTGGTGCAGCTCTCGCACGGCGACGACCCGCGCCCGGTCGAGCCGCACCGCGAGACGAAATCGGTGTCGTGCGAGACCACCTATGCCAAGGATCTGCAGACCCTCTCGGAGGCGAACGAGGAGATCGCCCGCCTCGCCCGCGAGCTGGCGCAGGACCTGGCGGCGAAGAGCCTGCGCGCGCGCACCATCACCATCAAGGTGCGCTATTCCGACTTCACCACCGTCACGCGCAGCCATACGGCGAAGGCGTTCACCGCCTCGAAGGCGGAGATCGTCAACCGCGCGCAGATGCTGCTCGAGCGCACCGAGGCCGACCGCCGGCCGGTGCGCCTGCTCGGCGTCGGCGCGCACGGGCTGACCCAGGAGCCATGAAAGCCCTGCTGCTTCTCCTCGCGCTCGCGGTCGAGCCCGATCTCGAGGCCTTGGTGGAGCGCTTCTATCTCGGCGCCAAGGTCGCTCTCGCCGAGAACGCCGCGTGCCTGGAAGGCGACCAGCAGGCCTGGCAGAGAAGCCTCGACGCTTGCAAGGACGCCGCTTGCTCGAGCCGCTCGCGCCTCGAGCGCCTGGCGACGCTGCAAGCGCTGCAGGAAAGCGTGCCGAGCGGGCTCGACCTGCCCGAGGTGCCCCAGCTTCTCTGGACGATCGCCCCCGCCGAGCACGCCGGGACGCGCGGCACTACGCTCCAGGTCGAAGGACGCCTCGAATACGGCGGGGGCGGCTACTCGCTGCGCAGGGACGACGGAAATACCACCCTCCTGGTCGACGATCTTTCGCTGCGCGGCGCGAGCGCGGAGCAGATGCCGGAGATCCGCAATGCCAGCCGGGGTGCGCGGATGATGGCGCGCGGGATCGCGGGAGATGGCGGGGAAAAGGCCGGTTTTGACCGCCGATCATGCGTCTTTCTCTATGTGCTCCCGTGACTTATAATGGTCGTTTCCCCGGTCGACCCCTACAGGCTATTCAGGAGCCCATGGCACCTTCGCCCCAGCAACGCAGGCAGTTCAAGATCGGCAAGTACGACATCCTCGCTCAACCGGCGCTCGGCTCCATGCACATGCTGCGCTACACGGTGATGCTGAACGGCAAGCGCCTCGGCGCCTTCCTCAGCATGCCGACCGAGTCGGATTGCAAATTCCTCGAAAGCCCCCCGGTGGTGCCGCCCCTGAAGATCTTCCAGGTCACCTATCGTCCCGGCCGCCCGAAGAAGAACGCGAACAACGGCGGCGAGAACAAGGACGGGGAATCCTCCGGACCCACGATTCCGTGGGCGATCAAGGGCCAGCAGCGCTACTAAGCCCTGCTCGCCGATAGGGTGACCAGGGCGAGGGTGATCAAGGCGCCGAAAACGACCCCGGCGCCGAAGCTGATTCCCACAGCCGTCCAGGGGTTTTCCCGAACGCTGCGCTTCGCATAGCGTGTGGCCTCCTCGAAGGTTGCGCGCGCCTCGTCCTTGATTTCTTCCGACGTGCGGTGGATGTTGGTATCGGTCGGATTAAGCTGAGCGTATTCCATGGGATTCCTTTTCGAAAAGTTTGACCGGAAGGGAGCAAACGCCATACCCGGCGTGCGCAACGTCAGCCGCCGCCGCTTCCTGCAGGCATCCGGCGGGCTGCTCCTCGCGGTCGGCTTTCCCGCGCGCGCCCAGGAAGACAGCCTGTTCCTGCACCGCGGCTTCTCGCCCAACGCTTTCGTGCGCATCGCGAGCGACAACACGGTCACGGTGATCGTCAAGCACCTGGAGATGGGCCAGGGCACGTACACCGGCCTGCCGACGCTCGTCGCCGAGGAGCTCGACGCCGACTGGTCGCAGGTTCGCGTCGAGGGCGCGCCCGCCGACGCCGCGAAGTACAACAACCTGCTGTGGGGCCCGGCGCAGGGCACCGGCGGCAGCACCGCGCTCGCGAACTCCTGGGAACAGATGCGCAAGGCCGGCGCGACCGCGCGCGCCATGCTCGTCGCCGCCGCGGCGGAGAAATGGAAGGCGCCGGTTGCTGAAATCCGCGTGTCCAGGGGCGTGGTTTCGTGGAAAGAGAAAAAAGCGACCTTCGGTCAGCTCGCCCCTGACGCCGCGAAGCAGAAAGTCCCGGCCGAGGTGAAGCTCAAGGATCCGGGCCGCTTCCTCTACATCGGCAAGAGCGCGCCGCGACTCGACGCGCGTGCGAAATCGACCGGCAAGGCCGTGTTCACGCAGGACATGAGGCTGCCCGACATGCTGACCGCCGTCGTCCTGCATCCGCCGCGCTTCGGCGCGAAGCTGAAGCGCTTCGATGCGGCGGAAGCGAAAGCGATTCCCGGCGTGGTCGACGCCGTCGCGTTCTCGACGCCGGCGACGAACGGCGTCGCGGTGCTGGCGCGCGACTACTTCACCGCGCGGAAGGGGCGCGACGCGTTGAAGGCGGAGTGGGATGACTCTGCCGCCTTCAAGGGTTCATCGAAAGAACTTCTTGCCGACTATCGAAAGCTCGCCGCCGGCCCGGGACGCGCGGCGCGCAAGGAAGGCGACGTCGCCGCCGCGCTCGCCGGCGCGGCGAAAACCCTCGAGGCGATGTACGAGTTCCCCTACCTCGCGCACGCCTCCATGGAGCCGATGAACTGCGTGGTCAGCCTCTCGGCCGACGGCTGCGAAGTCTGGAACGGCGAGCAGTTCCAGACCGTCGACCAGGCGGCGCTGGCGCAGTTCCTCGGCCTGAAGCCTCAACAGGTGAAGCTGAACCAGCTCTACGCCGGCGGCAGTTTCGGCCGGCGCGCCAATCCGCAGTCGGACTACCTCCTCGAAGCTGCCGCAATTGCCAAGAGTTTTTCCAAACCCAATCCCATCAAATTGGTGTGGGGCCGCGAGGACGACATGCGCGCCGGCTACTACCGGCCGCTCTACGTGCACGCGCTCAAGGCCGGGCTGGACGCGCAGGGCAACCTCGTCGCCTGGCAGCACACCATCGTCGGCCAGTCGATCCTCGCCGGCACCGCCTTCGAGCCGATGATGGTGAAGGACGGCATCGACGCGACCTCCGTCGAGGGCGCGGCCAACCTGCCCTACGCCATTCCCAACCTCTCGGTGACCCTGCATTCGCCCAAGGTCGGCGTGCCGGTGCAATGGTGGCGCTCGGTCGGCTCGACGCACACCGCGTTCGCCACCGAATGCTTCCTCGACGAATGCGCTCGGGCGGCGGGCAAGGATCCGCTCGCGCTGCGCCGGGCATTGCTGGCGAAGCAACCGCGCCATCTCGCCGCGTTGAACCTCGCCGCGCGGCGCGCCGGCCGGCCGCGCAAGGGCATAGCGCGCGGCATCGCGGTGCACGAGTCCTTCAACACGGTCGTCGCGCAAGTCGTCGAGCTGTCGCAACGAAAGGCCGGACTGAAAATCGAGAAAGTGATTTGCGCGGTCGACTGCGGCGTAGCGGTGAATCCGGACGTCGTCGCCGCGCAGATGGAATCGGGCATCGCCTACGGCCTCTCGGCCGCGCTCAGCGGCGCGATCACCCTGACCGATGGCATGGTGGACCAGTCGAACTTCCACGACTACCAAGTGTTGCGCATGAGCCAGATGCCGAAAATAGAAACCGCCATCGTCGTTTCAAAAGACAACCCAACGGGCGTCGGCGAGCCCTCGACGCCCGTGATCGCGCCGGCGCTCGCCAACGCGATCCTCGCCCTCGCGGGCAAGCCGGTACGCTCCCTGCCTCTTTCGGCTCAGGACCTGCGCTTCGCCTAGGAGCGCAAATTGCAGCATCCCTGGCCGTCACTTACGCCAGGAGGTCTCATGCTGAGCTGGGCCATCACGTTCTTCATCGTCGCCATCATCGCCGCGGTGTTCGGCTTCGGCGGCCTCGCCGCCGGCGCGGTCGAAATCGCCAAGGTGCTGTTCTTCCTGTTCCTGATCGCGTTCGTCGTTTCGCTGGTGATGCACCTGCGCGGCCGCGGCCGCGGGCCCGGACCGGGACCCCTGGTCTAGCCGTTATGAAATAAGCTCCCTCCTTCCGGAGGGAGCGATGGACAAGCTGGGTTTCATCGGCCTGGGCGTGATGGGCGAGCCCATGTGCCGCAACCTCGCGCGCAAGCAGCGCGGCAAGGTCCTCGCCCACGACCTGCGACCCGAGCCGCTGAAGCGGCTCTCGGTCGACGGCGTCGCCGCGACGCATTCCATCGCCGAGCTTGCCTCGCAGGCGGACGTCATCTTTCTCTCCTTGCCGGGCGAGCCGCAGGTGCGCTCGGTGGGCCTCGAGCTCTCGCTCGCGGCGCGCGCCGGGCAGGCGATCGTCGACTGCAGCACCGCCCCGGTCGCCCTCGCCCGCGAGCTCGCCGCCGCCTTCACGGCGCGCGGCGCGCATTTCGCGGATGCGCCGGTGGCGCGCACGCGCCAGGCGGCGATCGACGGCACCCTCGCCTTCATGGTCGGCGCCGATGCCTTCCTCTTCCATCGCATCGAACCGCTGCTGCGCGCGATGGGCAGCGACGTCACGCATTGCGGGCCGCCGGGCGCCGGCCAGGCGGTGAAGCTGCTCAACAACATGGTGCTGTCGGCGACCGTGACCGCGCTCGCCGAAGCGCTGGCGGTGGCGAAGGCGAGCGGCCTGGTGGAGCCGAAGCTCCTCTTCGACGCGTTCGCCAAGGGCTCGGCCGACAGCTTCGCGCTGCGCAACCACGGCATGAAATCGCTGCTCCCCGAGTCGCACCCGGAGCGCGCCTTTCCCGTGAGCTACATGCTGAAGGACGTGAGCTACGCGCTGCAGCTCGCGCGCGACGCGGGGCTCGCGCTGCAGTCCGCGGGCACGGTGCAGAAGCTACTGGCGGAAGCGGTTTCGCTCGGACTGGGCGAGGCGTATCACACGGCCATCATCGAGGCCGTGCGCAAGCACGTCACTTCGCAACACTGACCTCGCCGACGAGCTTCGCCCGCTCGATCGCGCGTTGCACCGTGCCGGAAGCCTTCGCGTCCTCCACCCATTTCGCGACGTAGCCTGCCGCCGCCGGCCGTCCCTTCGGCACCGCGAACGCGAGCTGCAGCCCGGCGAAGGAATCGTCGAGCAGCCGCGAGCCGGGCAGCGTCGCGGCGCGGGCGCGCAGCATGAAGCGGTTCTGCGCATAGCCGTCGGCCTGGCCTTCCTGCATCGAGGCGAAGGCGGCGTTCTCGTTCTCGGCGGGCAGGACCGTGGCGCTCTTCAGCGTGCGCTGCAGGACCATGAGCGGCGCCGCGCCGCGCACCGCGGCGATCTTCTTCCCGGGCTGGTCGAGGTCGGCCATGGTGCGCGCCGCCGAGCCCGGCGGCACGAGCACGGTGAGAAAGCCGTCGGCGGAGAGGTGCGCCGGCGCGAAATCGACGATGCTGGTGCGCGCCGGATCGATCGCCACCACGGCGACGTCCCAGACGTTCTTGCCCGCGTCCTCCATCAGGCGATTGATCGCGGCGTAGTCGAGGATCTGCGCCGCCACGCCCGCGCTCGCGGCGAGCTCGCGGCCGAGAGTCACCGTCGTGCCGCCGACCTCGTTGCCGGCCTTGGTGCCGATGATCGGATTGGAAGTCAGCACCGCGACGCGGAGCGCGCCGGTCGGCGCGAGTTGGGTTTTTGCTTCCTGCGAAGGCCCGGCTGCCGCGCAACCGGCGAGAACGAGGACCGCGGCGATGGATGCTCTCATCGCCTCAGTATAGGCGGGTCTGCAGCCTCCGGCCGACGCGCTTCACCAGGTCGCTCCACACGTTCTCGCCCGGTTCCTGGCTGAACACCTGCGCCACCTCCGGCTCGGCCACGTACCAGTAGCCGGCGGCGATTTCGTCGGCGAGCTCGCCCGACTCCCAGCCGACGAACCCCGCGAAGAGCCGCGCGCTTCCCGGCGTCTCGCCGAGGACGTGGTCGATGACCTCGCGGTCGCCGGTCACGTAGACCTCGCCGAACATGTGCATCGACGGCTGGCCGGGGTCCTTGCGCACCAGGGCGAACACCGCGCCGACCATCTCCGGGCCGCCGTAGTAGAGCGTCGAGGCGGCGAGCTGCATCTCCGAGGCGCGGTTGACGATGAAGCCGAGGTGGCGGTTCTCGCCCACCGGCATGACGACCAGCGCGGTATGGCGGTAGGCGCCCTCGAGGTCGGGCGTGGCGACCAGCATCATGGCGCGGTCGAGGTCCTGCGCCGCCGCTGCCGAAGAAAGGAGGAAAGCGAGGACGGCGAGCAGGTTCTTCATGCCGCCACTATTGCAGACCAGACTTTCAGCAGCCTTTCAATACGTCTTGTACGGCAGGAATTTGCCGGACATCTCGATGCGCACGCGGTCGCCCTTCTCGTTCGCCTCGCGCGCGATGTCCATGTTGAAGTCGATGGCGCTCATGATCCCGTCGCCGAACTCCTCGTGGATCAGCGCCTTGAACGTGGTGCCGTAGACGTTGACCAGCTCGTAGAGGCGGTAGATCAGCGGATCGGTCGGCACCGCGGTGGGCAGCGAGCCCTTGTAGGGCACCGTCTGCAGGATGAGGACCGCTTCTTCCGGCAGGTCGAAGATCTTGCCGACCGTCTCGGCCTGCTTCTTGGTCATCTGCATCTGGCCGAGGCACGCGGCGGTGGTCCATTCCTTCGACTGGCCGACCTTGGTGGCGACGTCGGCCCACTTGATTCCCTTCTTGACCTTGCGCAATGCGATCAGGTCGGTCACGTCTTCGCGCTTCATGCGCGCCTCTTTGCACCAACCATGCCAGGTGTTTTGCCCGGAAAGCCGGCGATTCCTGCACGCTTGCGGTGCTTTGGCCCGAACCAACGCACCGCTCCGGCGCTGGGGGCTAGTGGCGTGGGGACCGCCGCGTGAGGGAGGCACGCGGCACGTCCTAGGCGGGAGTCAGGCAAAGCCCCAGCCACCAGCCCGCAGCGCCGGATCAGGCCGCGGCGAAGATCAGGATGACGGTCGCGGCGACCGCGCTGACGATGCCGCCGGTGGCGATCGCCGCCCCGCACGTAAACGCGAAGTCCCGCAGGAACTGTTTGGTCGTGATGTTCATGGCGCCATTCCAGCAGCCGATTGCGGTCCGGCGCGGGGGGACCCGCTGGCAGGCTGAAGATCAATAGTGGCGAACCGAAGGCAAGGCGTTCCGGGCGCCTCCGCGGCGGGTATATTTGCGCGCCATGCCGAAAACCGTGGCGATCGTCGAAGACGACGCCGCCATCCGCGCCAACTATGCCGACATGCTGAAGAAGCACGGCTACCAGGTGCGCGCCTATCCCGACCGCAAGTCCGCGGCCGACGCTTTCCGCACGCAGCTTCCGGACCTCGCGCTGCTCGACATCGGCCTCGGCGACGAGCCCGACGGCGGCTTCACGCTGTGCCGCGAGCTGCGCGCGATGTCGGCGGCGCTGCCGATCATCTTCCTCACCGCGCGCGACAGCGACTTCGACACTGTGTCGGGTCTGCGCATGGGCGCCGACGATTACCTCACTAAGGACGTGGCGCTGCCGCAGCTTCTCGCGCGCATCAGCGCCCTCTTCCGCCGCGCCGACCTGCTGACGCAGCCGCGCGCGGTCGAGGAGGTGCTCGATCGCGGCCTGCTCCGCCTCGACATGAAGCGCTTCCTCGCCACGTGGCAGGAGCGCACGGTCGATCTCACCCTCACCGAGTTCTGGCTGGTGCACTCGCTCGCGCGCTTTCCGGGGCACGTCAAGGATCGCGAGCAGCTGATGCGCGACGCGCACATCGTCGTCGACGATTCGACCATCACCTCGCACATCAAGCGCATCCGCCGCAAATTCCTGGCGCTGGATGAGCAGTTTGTTGCGATCGACGCCGTGTACGGTCTAGGGTACCGCTGGAACGCTTGAGACTCGGGCTGCGCAGCAAGGTCGTCCTGGTGGCGCTGGTGCTGGCCGTCATTCCGTTCGTCGGCTGGCTGCACGTGCAGCAGATGGAAGCGCTGCTGCGCCAGAACCAGGAGCAGGCGCTGCTCGCCACCGCGCGCTCGGTGGCGACGGCGCTGAGCAGCCGGCCCGATCCGCTCGGCCTGCGACCGAGCGAGATGGACCTCACGCTGAAGCTCCTGGCGCGCGCCGAGTCGCGCATCTGGATCGTCGACCAGCGCCACCGCCTGATCGCGCTCGCCGGCAGCCTGAAATCCGGCGAGGACGAGGAAACGCTCGCGCCGCCGCCCGCGCCGCTCGACTACACCATGCGCCTCATCCGGCCGGTGACGAACCGCATGCTCGAGCGGCCGACCAACGACTTCGACGACGCGCTGCCCGAATCCGAGATCGTCAACCCGGTGGCGGCGAGCGCGCTGCAAGGCGTCGCGGCGCGGCGCTGGCGCAACTCGCCCGACTCGCGCGCCGTGATCCTCTCGGCGTCCTACCCTGTCTGGGCGGAAGACCGCGTGGTGGCGGCGGTGGTGGCGGAGGAGACCACCAACGCCATCCGCTCGATCGCCAACCGCGCGCTCGAGCAGGTGGTGGCGGTGACGCTGATCGCCTTCCTCGCCGGCGCGCTGGCGCTGCTCGCCTTCGCCTCGCGCCTCTCGATCCGCCTGCGCCGCCTGCGCGACGAGGCGGAAGCGGCGATCGATGCCCGCGGCCGCGTCGGCAAGCTGCTCGCCGGCTCGCAGGCGCGCGACGAGATCGGCGACCTGTCGCGCAGCTTCTCGACGGTGCTCGAGCGCCTCGGGCAGTACACGAGCTACCTGGAGAACATGGCCGGGCGGCTGTCGCACGAGCTGCGTACGCCGATCGCGGTGGTGCGCTCCTCGCTCGACAACCTGAAGCTGCAGCCGCTGCCGCCGGACGCCAACGTCTACGTCGCCCGCGCCGACGACGGGCTGCAGCGCCTCACCACGATCCTCACCCGCATGAGCGAGGCTACGCGCCTCGAGCAGGTGGTGCGCAGCGGCGAGCGCGAGCGCTTCGACGCGCGCAAGTGCCTGCAGAGCTACCCCGAGAAAAAACTCGAGATCGAGGTTCCCGAACAACCCGTCTGGGTGTCGGGCGCGCCGGATCTGTACGCGCAAATGCTCGACAAGCTCATCGCCAACGCGATGGATTTTTCCACCGGCGACGAGCCGATCCGGGTGCGGCTATCGGTGAAGGACGGCCAGGCGGTGCTCACGGTCAGCAACCGCGGGCCGCGCCTGCCGGCGGCGATGGCGGGCAAGCTGTTCGAGTCGATGATCTCGATCCGCAAGAGCGACGGCACCGAGCCGCACCTCGGCCTCGGCCTGTACATCGTGCGCCTCATCGCCGAATTCCACGGCGGGACAGCGCAGGCGATGGACCGCGAGGACGGCTCGGGCGTGGTGGTCAGGGTCAGCGCGCCGCTCGCTGCCTGACTTCGATCACCGCGCGGCGATCGGGCCGCAGGCAGGCGATCAGCTTCGCGTTCTGCTTGTTCTCGGGACCCAGGCCGTCGCAGCGCCCGGCGGTGACCGGCTCGCGCGCGCCCTTGCCCTCGACCTGCAGCAAGTCCACGGGCACGCCCTTGCCGACCAGGTAGTCGCGGATCGCTTCGGCACGGCGCGCCGCCAGCTCCTCGTTGTACGCCGCACCGCCGATGCGATCGGTGTGCGCCGTGGCGGTCAGCCGCTCGATGTCCGAGGCGACCAGCTCGCGCGCCAGCTCGTCGAGCAGCTTGCGGCCCTCGCCGCCCAGCTCGGCACGCTCGAAGTCGAACAGCACTTCGGCGCGGAAGGTGTCCGGTTGCGGCAGGGCGGAGACCTTTGGCGCCTCCTTGGTCGGAGACCGAGGATCGCAGCCGCTCATGGCGACGAGCGCGGCGAGGATCAGTGACTGCTTCAGCATGGCGTTTCCTTTCGTGGAGAGGATTCCGCCATTGCACTGGGGAAGCGAGGCACTGCGCTGCCCGGATCAGGGAGATTCGCCGGTCAAGAATGGCAGAATCAGGGGATGCGCCTCGCCTTGCTGCTTCTCGTCCTCGCGGGATGTACCTACACCTCCGACCCGGCGCAGAACGAGAGCCAGATCGTCCGGCCCGGGAATTTCCGCGCCGGCTCGGGCGTGATCGACTCGATCGCGGTGGTGCCGAACCAGGGCACGAAGAAGGAGAAGGAGCCGCATCTCTATCGCCTGCAGATCCGCATGGACGTCGGCGGCTTCCAGACCGTGGACGTCGAAGACAACACCTTCTTCGCCGGCGAGGCAGTCGAGCTCACCAACGACGGTCGCGTGGAGCGGGTGACCGGCACCGCGCTCCAGGACCTCCTCAAGAAGAAATGAAAAGCTACTTCGCTGCGAAGCAGTAAAGCAGTCCCGCGCCGCCGGAGGCCTTCAGGTTGTCCTGGCTGCAGCCGCGCGAGCCGTGCGAGGAATTCCACGACTTCATGTGCCGCGTGTCCTTCAGGCCCTGCAGGTCGTGGTGGCCGACGATCGCCGAACCCTCGCCGCTCTTCGTCCAGTTGCCGCAGGTCGTGTCGCCGCCGGCGGTGGAGTACATGCCCATCGGATCGGAGCCGGTGAGGATGTCGTGCTCGTTCGGCGTGTCGCCGCGGCCCTTGATCGGGTTGCCCTTCTCGTCGAGCGCGGTCTGCTTGTTGATGTTGTTCTTGCTCGAGTGCAGGTCGTTGACGTTCTTCGCCACCATGACGCCCTTGGCGTTGTACCAGGGGCCCTTGCCGATGCGATCGCGCGCATTGACGCCGGCGTCGCCGCCCGGCAGCGAGGTGCTGAGGTAGGCCTTCCAGTTACTCTGTTTCGAGCCCGCGGCCTTGGCGAGTGCGTTGCAATGCGCGTCGGCGCCTTCCAGGCCGCCCAGGTCCGCGCCGTTGCCCTTGCCGGCGCTGGTGACGAAGAACGACATCTTGCCTGCGGGCTTCTTGTCCTGCGCCTGCGCTCCGAATGCCAGCAGCAACGCTGCCGTGATGATGGTGATTTTCACTGGACCTCCTCCGTGGTGAACGTTCGTTGACTAACAGTACGGACCGCCTGCTATTCCCGTCTCAGGACCTTCCCCGGCCGCGCGCCGGTCGGCTTGCCGCCGCGCCACACCGCCTGGCCGTTGACGATCACGGTGTCGATGCCTTTCGCCGCCTGGATGGGCTTCTCGAAGGTCGCGCTCTCGTGGATGCCTTCATCAAAGAGCACGATGTCGGCGGCATAGCCCTCCTTCAACACGCCGCGATCCGCGAGGCCGAAGGTCTTCGCCGTGAGGCCGGTCATCTTGTAGACCGCCGTCTCGAGCGGAAACAGGTTCAGGCCATTTGCATAGTGCCCGAGCACGCGCGGAAAGGTCCCCCACAGCCGCGGGTGCGGCGCCGCGTCGTGCGGCAGGCCGTCGGAGCCGATCATGGTGTGCTCGAAGGCGAGGATGCGCTGCACGTCTTTCTCGTCCATCGAGAAATAGATTGCCCCCGCGGGGACCAGCTGCCCTACGGTCTCTTCGATCGAACGTCTCATTTTCGTAGCAATGTCGCGCAGATCCATCCCCTGGAATTCGGGGTGCGGCTTCGACCAGGTCACCAGCGTCTTCGAAGCCACCTGGGTCCGGCCAAAGGAAAGGATCGTCGAGGACGCGCAGTAGGGGTAGCAGTCGAGGCCGATCTTCTGCGAGCGCATCGCCTTCTCGATGAGCGGCAGCGTCTCGGCGGAGCGGCCGTGGTTGGGCGTGCCGGCGAGCTTGTGGTGCGAGATCACCACCGGCACGCCGAGCTCGCGGCCGATGCGGAAGGTTTCCTCCAGCGAGTCGACGATGCGGTCGCCCTCGTCGCGCATGTGCGTGCAGTAGAGCGCGTTGCGCCTCGAGAGCGGGCGGCAGACCTCGATCACTTCCTCGGTCGGCGCGGCGCTGGCGGGCTCGTAGTAGAGGCCGGTCGAGACGCCGATCGCGCCGGCTTCAAGGGCTTCCTCCACCAGGCGTTGCATGGAAGAAATCTCTTTTTCTGAAGCGGCTCTTTCGACATCATCCATCGTCTGCACGCGCAGCATCGTGTGGCCGACGAGCAGAGCACAGTTGGTTGCAGGCGGATTTTCTCTCAGGGTCTTTACGTAATCCTTGAATTCCTTGAAGCGAAACCATTTCCCTTCGTCGTCCATGAGGTCGATCGGCGGCGTCACCGGTGCTCGCATGCCCTTCGGCGCGGGAGCGAGCGAAATGCCGCAGTTGCCGGCGACCACCGTGGTCACGCCCTGGCTCACCTTGGGCGCCATCTCCGGGGCGGAAAGCATCAGGCGGTCGTCGTGGGTGTGCGCGTCGATGAATCCCGGCGCCAGGATCTTTCCTCCGCCATCGATCTCCTTATTGCCCTTCGGTGCTTTTCCAATCGCTGCGATCCGCCCGCCAGCGATGCCGATATCGGCCTGAAAGCGGGGAGCGCGGGTACCGTCGATGACGGTCGCGTTGCGAATCACCAGGTCCATCAGTCCACCTTCGCGCCGGAACGGGAGACCACGTCTCCCCACTTGCGGGTTTCCCTGCGCACCAGCTCGGCGAACGCCTCGGGGCCGCTGCCGTCGGGCTCGGTGTCGAGGACGCGATAGCGCTCCGCGACTTCGGGCGCCGCCAATGCTTTCCTGATTTCCAGGGAAAGCCTCTTGACGATTTCGGGCGGCAGCCCGGCGGGGCCGATGACGCCGCCCCAGGCGTTGGTCTGGTAGCCCGGCACGCTCTCGGCGATCGCCGGAATCTGCGGGAACTGCGCCGCGCGCACGAGCGAGGAGACGCCGAGGCCGCGCACCTTGCCAGCCTTCACATGCGGCCCGATCGAGGGCACGTTGTCGAACATCACCTGGATTCGCCCGGCCATCAGGTCGTTGATCGCCTGCGGGCTGCCCTTGTACGGCGCGTGCACCATGGAAATGCCGGTCATCATCTTGAAGAGCTCTCCGCCGAGGTGCCCGGTGGTGCCGTTGCCCGACGAGCCGTTGGTGAGCTTGCCCGGATTCTTCCTCGCGTACTCGATCAGCTCCGGCACCGTGCGCACCGGCAGGTCGTTGCTCACCGCGAGCATGTTGAAGACGTTCACGCAGTTCGAGACCAGCGTCAGGTCGCGCTCGACGAGGTACGGCACCTTCTGCAGCAGCGAGTAGTTGATGGCGAGCGAGACAATGTTGCCGTAGCCGAGCGTGTAGCCGTCGGGCGGCGCGCGGACGATGTCCATGGTCCCCGGCACGTACGACGCGCCCGGCTTGTTGTCGATGACGAAGGGAACGCCCAACTGCACCGAGAGTTGCTGCGCGAGGATGCGCATCAGGACGTCGGGCGAGCCGCCCGGCGCCGAGGGAACGACGAAGCGGATCGGCTTTTCCGGCCAGGCAGCGTGCGCCGCGCCGAACGCAAAAAGCAGGACCGCCGCCAATATCCGCATGGGACCATTGTAGGATTCCCGCAAGGAGGAGACATGAAGCTCTTGAAACTGTTTCTGTTGGTGATCGCCTTTTCCGCCCACGCCGATTACCCGGCGCCGCAGGAAGGGAGCTGGGTCGCGCGCGATTTCAAATTCCACACCGGCGAGACGCTGCCCGAGCTGCGCATGCACTACCGCACGCTGGGCGCGCCGACCGGCGAGCCGGTGCTGGTGCTGCACGGCACGACCGGCTCCGGCGCGAGCATGCTCACGCCCGCGTTTGCGGGCGAGCTGTTCGGCCCCGGCCAGCCGCTCGACGCGAAGCGCTACTTCATCATCCTCCCCGACTCGCTCGGCCACGGCCAGTCGAGCAAGCCTTCCGACGGGATGCACGCGAAGTTCCCGCGCTACAACTACGACGACATGGTCGACGCCGCGCACCGCCTCGCGACCGAGGGGCTGAAGGTGCACCACGCGCGCCTCGTCATCGGCAACTCGATGGGCGGCATGCAGACCTGGATCTGGGCGGAGAAGCACCCCGGCTTCATGGACATCGCCGTGCCGATGGCCTCGCTGCCGACCGAGATGGCGAGCCGCAACTGGATCCTGCGGCGCCTGATCATCGACTCGATCCGCCGCGACCCGAAGAACGCCCAGTTCGCGTCGGTGTTCTTCGGCTTCGCGACCAGCGGCGGCAGCCAGGCGCTCTACAAGGCCGCGCCGACGCGCGAGAAGGCCGACGCGCTCCTCGATGCGCGCCTCAAGGCGCCCTTCACCGCCGACCCAGACGACACCCTCTACCAGTGGGATTCGTCGCGCGACTACAACCCTTCGCCCGGCCTCGAGAAGATCACCGCGACGCTGCTCGCGATCAACTCCGCCGACGACGAGCGCAACCCG
Source organism: Betaproteobacteria bacterium SCGC AG-212-J23 (assembly GCA_001644455.1). GTDB lineage: Bacteria > Pseudomonadota > Gammaproteobacteria > Burkholderiales > SG8-39 > SCGC-AG-212-J23. The sequence continues at coordinate 50,703 of LSTF01000001.1, read as the reverse complement.
CCCGAGACGGGCGTGCTCGATCGCGAGATCAAGCGGGTGAAGAACGGCCGCGTGCTGCTGATTCCGGGTAGCCCCGACACCGCAGGGCACGGCACGACCGGCAGCGCCAAGTGGTGGAAGAAAGAGCTGGAAGAGCTGCTAGGAAGCGCGCCGCGGGCGGCGCACTAGATCAAGCAGCGCGCCCAGGATCCCCTTGGGCATGAAGATGATGAACAGGACCAGCATCGCGCCGTAGATCGTGGTGTCGAGCGCCGGGTACTTGTTGCCGAAGGCGAGCCGCAGGCCCTCGGCGAGCAGCAGCGTGAACGCGGCGCCGACCGTCGGCCCGAGCATGACGAACATGCCGCCGGCGATGACGCCGAACACCATCTGCAGGCTGATGGCGATGCCCGAGACGGTGTCCGGGTTCACGTAGAGCTGGTACTGCGCGTAGAGGATGCCGCCGGTGCAGGTCATGAGCGCCGAGACGAGCGTCACCTGCAGCTTGGCGCGCGTGACGTGGATGCCGATCGAGGCCGCCGCCTCCTCGTCCTCGCTGATCGCCTGCAGCGCGAGCCGTCCCATGCCGCGGTCGACGAGGCGCCACACCCACAGGCCCAGCAACCAAAAAGCGAAGATGATGGCGAGCCAGACCCACTTGTCGGAGAACTGCAGCGCGCCGATCGCCACGCTCCGGCCTTCGGTGAGCGCGCCGTTCGGTGTCGCGCCGAGCGAGCCGCCGGTCACATCGCGCATCGCGGTGATCACCAGCCGCGTCACTTCCGAGAGCGCGAGCGTCACCAGCGCGAAGTAGTGGCCGACGATCTTGAAGCGAAAGCACGGGTAGGCGATGACCAGCGCGACCGCCGCGGTCAGCGCCAGCGCGGCCGGCGCGCCGAGCCACGGCGAGAGGCCGAAGTGGTTCCACAGCATCACCACCGTGTACGCGCCGATGCCCATGAACGCGCCGTGGCCGAAGCTCACCATGCCCAGGCGCCCCATCAGCGACCAGCCCGTATAGATGTAGCCCCAGAGCAGCACCAGGATCATGAGGTGCAGCGGGTAGTTGCCGATCATCGCTTGCTCATCTTCGAAACAAGCCCTGGGGTCTCACAAACATCATCCCGATGAAGAAGGCGAAGGCGATGACGTAGCCCCACTCGACGGCGAAGAAGAAGCCGCCGACCGAGATGAACTGGGCGAAGACGAACGCCGCGATCAGGCCGCCCGCCATGCTCCCCAGGCCGCCCATCACGCAGATGAGGAAGGTGATCGGGCCGAAGGACAGGCCGATCGCCGGGTGCACGTCGTACTGCAGCACCAGCAGGCAGGAGCCGAGGCCGGCGAGCGCGCCGCCGAGCGCGGAGGTGAGCGTGTAGATGCGCCCCGGGCTCACGCCCATCAGCGGCATGATCGCCCGGTCCTGACTGATTGCGCGGATCGCCGTACCTAAATAAGTTTTTCTTAAAAAAACAAATAAACCGAGGACTCCCAAGACTGCCGCGCCGAACGCGATCAGGCGCGCCGCGGAGAACGACATCTCGCCGATGCGCACCGCCGGCAGGCTCACGCCGAGGTTCTTGAAGTCGATGCCGAAGGCGAGCGTCGCCGCCGCCTGCAGGAAGAAGAGCACGCCGCCGGTGACGAGCAGCTGGTTGATCGGCTCGGCGGCGAGCACCGGCTTGATCACCAGCTGGTGCAGCAGCACGCCGAGCATCGCCACGATGACGATCGCCGCCGGCATCGCCGCGTAGAGCGGCCAGTGGTACTGCACGTGCAGGTAGTAGACCGCGTACATGCCGCACATGATCAATTCCGCGTAGCAGATCCACACCACGTCGATCACGCCGAAGATCAGGTTCAGGCCGAGCGAGAGCAGCGCGAGCAGCCCGCCGAGCAATAGCCCGTTGAGGACGGCTTCGAGGAGATAGATGTCGAAGATTTCCATCAGAGCCCCAGGTAGGCCTTGCGAATTTCTTCGGACCGGAGGAAGTCCTGCGACGGTCCCTGCATCTTGATCTTCCCCGCCTCGAGCAGGTACGCGCGCTCGACGACCTTCAGCACCTGGCGGATGTTCTGCTCGACGATCAGCACCGTGTAGCCCTCGCGGCAGATCTTCCTCACCAGCTCGAAGATCGACTGCACCACCACCGGCGCGAGCCCGGCCGAGGGCTCGTCGAGCAGGAGCAGCTTCGGCCCCGACATGAGCGCGCGGCCGATGGCGCACATCTGCTGCTCCCCGCCCGAGAGCGTGCCCGCGGGCTGGGCGCGACGTTCTTTCATGCGGGGAAACAATTCATAAACCAGCGAAAGTCGTTCCTGGTATTTTTCGCGCGCGGTGAATGCCCCCATGCGCAGGTTCTCTTCGACGGTGAGGCGCGGGAAGAGCCGCCGGTTCTCCGGCACGTGGGCAATGCCGCGTCCCACCACCTGATGAGGAGGGACATGCACAAGGGAATTGTCTTGAAATGAGATCGTTCCCTGCGTGGGTTCGATCAGCTTGGAAATCAGGCGGAGCAGCGTCGTCTTGCCCGCACCGTTGGGGCCGATCACCGCCACCGATTCGCCGGCGCGCACCTCGAGGCTGACGCCGAACAGCGCCTGGAAGCCGCCGTACGCGGCGGAAATGTCGCTAAGCGAAAGCATCGGTCCCCAGGTACACCTCGATGACCTTCGCGTCCTTCGCGACGTCGGCCGGCTTGCCCTGGGCGATCACCACGCCGTGGTCGAGCACCACGCAGCGATCGACGACGCGCATCAGCACGCCCATGATGTGCTCGACCCAGACGATGGTGACGCCGCGCTCGGCGCGGATCCGCGCCAGCATGTCGGCCGCGCCGTCCATCTCCGCGTGGTCGAGGCCGCCGAGCGACTCGTCGGCGAGCAGCAGCTTGGGCTGCGTGGCGAGCGCGCGGGCGAGCTCGAGCTTCTTCAGCGCCGACGCGCCCAAGCCTTCCACTTTCGTTTCCTGTAACCCAACTAGTTTCAGGGAATCCTTCGCGAGCTCGAATGCCTTCTCACGGGAAAGGCGGGAGTTCGCGCCGTAGAACGCGGCGAGCGCGACGTTCTCGAGGAGCGAGAGCTTCTTGAACGGCCGCGGGATCTGGTAGGTGCGGCCGATGCCGGCGTGCGCGACGCGGTACGCCGGCAGCCCGCCGACCTCGTCGCCGCGAAAGCGCACCGAGCCCGCGTCGGGCTTCAGCGCGCCGGCGATGAGGTTGAAGGTGGTGCTCTTCCCCGAGCCGTTCGGGCCGATGAGGCCGAGGATCTCGCCCTCGGCCACCTCGAACGAAACGTCGCTTACCGCAGTAAACCCGCCAAATCTCTTGGTGAGTTTTGAGACTTGTAGGAACACCTATGGGGCGTAGGCGTGGCCCTTCGGGAAGGGCAGCACCGGCTCGGAGGCGATCGCCATCGGCCAGACGATGCGCGCCTTGCCGTCGACGAACTGCATCACCACCGGGAAGGCGCGCTCGTTCTGCCCGGCGAGCGGATGCCCGGGCGGGTAGAACTTGACGCCGTAGCCCTGCATCGTGCCGCCCACCGGGATGTCGGTCTCGAGCGCGGCCTTGCGCAGCGACTCGGAGTCGAAGCCGCCGTACTTCTTGATCGCGCGCGGCAGCACGTCGTTCAGCAGGATCCAGGTGTTGTTGAAGCCCATCGACACGTGCGGCGGCAGCTCGCCCGGGCCCTTCACCGCCTGGTAGCGCTTCACCATCTCCTGCGTCATCGCCCATACGCCGGGCTTGAGCGTCTTCGGGTCGAGCAGCTGCGCCGCCGCCGGGTCGATGGTGTGGAAGTAGTTCACGTCCTTGCCGAAGGTCTGCGAGAGCTTGTCGAACTGGCTGTGGCCGGCGCCATGGCCGATCACCGCCTTGAACTTCAGGCCCTGCTCCTTCGCCTGGCGCAGGAAAAGCGTGATGTCCGGGTTGTACCCGGTGTGCAGCAGCACGTCGGGCCGCGCGCGCTTCAGCTTGGTGACCAGGCTGGAGAGGTCCGGCGCGGTCGCCGAGTAGCCTTCCTTCAGCACGATGTTGAGGCCGTCCTTCTTGCACTGCGCCTCGTTGCCCGCGGCGACGCCGACGCCGTACGGGCCGTCCTCGTGGATGATCGCCACCCGCAGGTTCTTGGGATCGGTGCCGAACTTCGACTTGGCATAGTGAGTGATGTAGTCGCACGACCAGGCGCCGAACTGGTCGGAGTGCGCCTGCGGGCGGAACACGTACTGCAGCTTCTTGTCCTTGAACACCGCGGTGGCGACGCAGACGTTGAGCCAGGTGAACTTCTTGCGCGCGTCGGCCTGCTGCACCATCGGCACGCACTGCGCGCTCGAGTACACGCCGCTGATGATGTCGACCTTCTCCTGGTCGATGAGGCGGGTCATCTCGTTGATCGCCACGTCGACCTTGGACTGCGCGTCGGCGAAGATCGGCACGATCTTGTAGCCGGCGACGCCGCCGTGCTCGTTGACGTAGTCGACGATCGCCTTGGTGCCGATCTGCGCCGGCTCGGAGCCCCCGCCCGCGAACGGGCCGCTCACGTCGTAGATGAAGCCGATCTTGATTTCCTTCTGCTGCGCCTGCGCGGCGACGGCGAGCGCCAGCGCGGCCATGGCGGCCAACGGTCGAATGAAAGTCATGATTCCTCCTCTGCGAGGAAGTCTACCTCAGGCGGCCCTCAGGCTGCTTCGCGCATGGCGCGGTTGCGCCCCGCCGCCTTGGCGGCGTACAGGGCGCGGTCGGCGCGGGCGACCAGCGAGGCGGCAAACAGGTCCTTCTCGTCGAGCGTCGCGCAGCCGATGCTCGCCGTGGCCTTGACGTCCCCGGCGAACGACGCCCACTCGATTTTCCGGCGCACGCGCTCGGCGATCGCCTCGGCGGCGGACAGGTCGCTGCCGGGCAGCAGCACCCCGAACTCCTCGCCGCCGTAGCGGCCGGGCACGTCGTGCAGCCGCAGGGCCTCCTGCAGCACCTCGGCCACGCCGCGCAGCACCTCGTCCCCGGCCGGGTGGCCGTGCTTGTCGTTGGTCGCCTTGAAGTGGTCGAGGTCGATCATCAGCACCGACATCGACGACCCCTCGCGCTTGGCGCGCGCGAATTCACGCTCCACCGCCTCGAGCCACGCGGTGTGGTTGGGCAGGCGCGTCAGGCCGTCGGTGCGCGACAGCGCCGCGAGCTCGCGGTTCTGCTGGCGCACGCGTCGCGACAGCTGGTAGGCGGTCAGGCCGACCATGATGGGAAAGATGAACAGCAGCGGCGCGCTCGCGAGCCGCGCCACCGGCCCGGAGAGGATGACCTGCGGCTCGATCTGGAAAAGGACCGCCACCGCGACGGCGGCGGCGAGCTGGGCCAGCACGCAGCGCCCCAGGAGCCGGGGGCCGCCGATCGCCGCCTTGTCCATCGCCTGCATCGCGACGATGATCACGCTCGGCGCGAGGTTGAAATTCATCGCCGCGATCCACACGCCGCCGCCGAAGGAGTCGAGCAGCAGGTTGCGCAGCTCGGCGCGGCCGGGATCGCGGCTGCGCACCGCGATCGCGTAAGCGAGGTGCGGCCAGCCGAACCCGTGCAACGCGAGCAGGGCCCAGACCCACTGCGGCGCGCCGACCTCCCACAGCCCGCCGCCGATGCAGAGTGTGCCGAGCAGGAAGCCGATGATCCGCGGCCCGTACAGGCGCCGCACGAAGCGCCGGCCTTCCTCGTAACTGTGATGCGCCGGCGTCGCCTCGCTCACTTCAGCTGGATCCCCGCGGTCTTGAGCACCTTGTTCCAGCGCTCGATCTCGCGCCGGATGTGCGCGTCGAACTCGGCCGGGCCGGCGCCGATCGGCTGCGAGCCCCCGGCCGCGAGGCGCTCGATGACCTTCTCGTCCTTCAGCGCTTTCAGCGCCGCGGCGTTGACCTTGTCGACGATCTCCTTCGGCAGCTTCGCCGGCCCGACCAGGCCGTACCAGCCGCCCACCGCGAAATCCTTCATCCCGGCTTCGGCGGTGGTCGGCACGTCGGGCAGCCCCGGCGCGCGCTTCTCGGCGGCGATGGCGAGCCCTTTCATCCGTCCGGACTTGACGTGCGGCGTGATGATCGAGATCACCGACCACATGTAGGGCACGTGCCCGGCGAGCACGTCGGCGGCGGCGGGACCCGAGCCCTTGTAGGGGATGTAGGTCGCCTTCACGCCGGCGAGCTGCTTGTAGAGCTCGGCGGCGAGGAAGCCCGCGCTGCCCGGGTCGGTGGCGTAGGAGAGCTTGTCGCCCTGCGGCTTTGCCCAGGCGGTGAACTCGGCGAGCGAGCTGGCCGGCACCGAGGGATTCGTCACCAGCACGGTCGGCTCTTGCGAGACCAGCGTGATCGGCGTGAAGTCGCGCAGCGTGTCATAGGGCAGCTTGTCGACCAGCGTCGGGTTGGTGGCGTGGCTGATGTAGACCATGAGCAGCGTGTAGCCGTCGGGCGCGGCCTTCGCCACCACGTCGCTGCCGACCACGCCGCCCGCGCCGCCGCGGTTCTCGATCACCACCGGCTGGCCGAGCTGCTCCTGCAGGGCAGGCGCGAAGCCGCGCGTGGTGATGTCGGTGCCGCCGCCGGGAGCGGCCGGGACGATCAGGCGGATGGGGCGGTTCGGGTATTGCGCCTCGGCCGAAACGGCGAACAGCGCCAGCACCATCACGGCGACGAACGGACGGTACGTCATGGGTGATTCACTCTCCTCGGAGAAAGTCTATCAGGCCGACGCGCTCTCGCCGGGTAGAAACCCGCCATCCCAGTCGAGCCGGCTGAAGACGATTTCGGGTGCCGGCCATTGCAGCAGATCGAGGCGCGCGGGCCGCGGCGGCTTCACGGCGCGCAGATGGACGATCATCTCCTGCACCACGTTGCGCCGCTCCCTGATCATCTGGCGCAGCTCGCCTGCGCCCCGCTCCGCGAGCTCGCGCGGCAGCACCAGTTTCACGCTCTCGATCGCCCAGTCGCCGCGGTAGCCGTAGTCGGCGCGCGAATAGGCGGGCTGGCCGAAATAGACGAAGCTGCCTTCGAAATAGGGCCGCGCATGCGTCGGGTCCTCGACGGCGTCGTCGCTCGACCCATAGGGCAGGCGCAGGATCAGCCGCGCGTCCGGCTTCGCGACCCGGTGCAGCTCGGCCATGAGCGCCAGCGTGTCCCTCACGTGCTCGAAGACGTGGCAACCGTACATGCCGTCGACCGAATCGTCCGCGAGCGGCAATCGCTCCGCCCGGCAGCGATCGAGGTCGAAGCGGATATCGGCGCCGACGGCCGCGTCATCGATATTGATATAGCCGGGCAGGAGATCGCGGCCCGAGCCGAGGTGAAGAACGCGCGGATGCCGGGCCGCTTCCCTCCGCGAGGCCTCGCCGAGCCCGGACGGCAGCTCCGCGGCCGACCAGCACGTCACTTTGGGCGACGCCTCCCGGCTATAGACGAGGTCCTCGTCGCTCGGGCGCCCGCTGTCGAGGTACCAGCCTTCGTGGGCGGCGAGATAGGGCCAGCCGGTGCGCAGCGCCGGGAGCTCGAAGTCGAAGCCGCGGCGCGGGCGGTAGAGGGCGAAGGTCGTGTCGACCTTGGCGAAGAAGAGGCCGCGCGCCGCCGGCTTCAGCCAGAAATGGCGCTCCCAATCGATCGCCTCGCGCTTGTGCCGATAGGTGTCGGGCAGGTCGTCGAGGCGCAGGCCCAGCCCGACGCGGGCAATCCTGGGCTCGCTGGCGAGCACCGCCTGCAGGAACCTGATCGCGCCCGTCGGGCAGAAATCGCAGGGCACCACGTCGGGATCGGTGTAGACGTATTCCGTCTCGATGCCGAGCTGCGACAGCAGCCCGCGTTCCCACAGGGCCTTGTGCCCGTAATTCCCATCGAGTCGGACGATCGTGGCCTGGCGCGCCGCTTCGAGGGCGGTGAGGTAATCGAGCAGCGGCTGGTAGCGCGAGGCATTGTCGATGATGACGAGCTTCTCCTGCCCGGCCCGCAGGAGCCAACCCACCAACCGGCGCAGCGAGCCGAGCCGGTTGAAACTGTTGATGATCACGGGCACCTGGCGATGGTCCAGCATCTGCAGCGGCGGCAGGTCCGAAGCGGGCGCTTTCGGCGCCGCCGTCCGGCGCGCGAGTGAAAAAAGGGTGGCGAGCTTGTTCATCGGATCGTTTTCAGTCTAGCTCAGTGCCGCGGGCCCTTGCGCCCGCCCTCGTTCGAGTCCGGCTTGCCGCGCTTCGGCGAGCGCGTCGTCGTCGCCTCCAGCAGCAGCCCCACCGCCTGGGTGAACGTGGCGAGCGGCACCTCCTCCTCGCCCGCCAGCATCTTCTCCAGCCGGTCGGTCGACACGTTGAGCGCGTCGCTCAGCGCATCCACCCCGTTGCACAGCTGCACCGCGCGGCGCAGCGTCATCATCGGCACGTCGGAATTCTTCATCGCCCATCATAGTAGTTTTACGATAGCGCCATGGCCATCAAGCTGAACCACACCATCGTTCATTCGACCGACCCCGACGCGGCCGCCCAGTTCTTCGCCGGCCTGTTCGGCCTGCCCGCGCCGAAGTCCTTCGGCCCGTTTCTCGATGTCGAGCTCGGCAACGAGGTGACGCTCGCCTTCCTCGCCGCGGAAGGCATGGACGTGCAGATGCAGCACTATGCGTTCCTGGTGAGCGAGGAGGAGTTCGACGCCATCTTCGCCCGCATCCAGAAGCGCAAGCTCAAGTACTGGGCCGACCCCGGAATGAAGCAGGAAGGTGAAATCAACCGCCACTACGGCGGTCGCGGCGTCTATTTCCAGGACCTGAGCGGCCACCTGCTCGAGATCATCACCAAACCGTACGGCGCGTGGGGAAAGTGGTAGCCCAGCAGATCAGCTTCTGCACTGCCGCCGATGGCGTGCGGCTGGCGTATGCGACCGCGGGCAAAGGCCCGCCGCTCGTTATGGCGGCGAGCTGGCTGACGCACCTCGAGTACCAGTGGCAAAGTCCGGTCTGGCGCGGCTGGCTGGAGCGCATGACGCGCAGCCACACGCTGGTGCGCTACGACTCGCGCGGCTGCGGCCTGTCGGACTGGGACGCGGCGCTCTCCTTCGACGCCTGGGTGGAGGACCTGGAAACGGTGGTCAACGCGGCGGGGCTCGAGCGCTTTCCGCTGCTCGGCATGTCGCAGGGCGCGCCGGTCGCCATCGCCTACGCGGTGCGCCATCCCGAGCGCGTCAGCCGCCTCGTCCTCGGCGGGGCCTACGCACGCGGCTTCCTCAAGCGCGATTCCCCGCCGCAGCAGCGTGAGGAGGCCGAGACCATGCGCAAGCTGATCGAGATCGGCTGGGGCAAGGAGAACCCGGCGTTCCGCCAGTTCTTCACCACCCAGTTCATCCCCGGCGGCACGCCGGAGCAGCACCAGTGGTTCAACGAGCTGGCGCGGGTGTGCACCGCGCCGCACATCGCCGCGCGCTTCTTCTCCGTGCTGCTCGAGATCGACGTTTCCACGCTCGCGCCGCGCATCGCCTGCCCGACCCTGGTGCTGCATTCCCAGCACGACGCGCGCGTGCCGTTCGAGGAAGGCCGCCTGGTGGCAAGCCTCGTCCCGGGCGCGCATTTCGTGTCCATCGACAGCCGCAACCACCTGCTGCTCGAGACCGAGCCGGGCTACGAGCGCTGGTTCGGCGAGGTGCTCGGCTTCCTCGGCGATGCGGCGCCGGCGCGTGCCGAGGGCGCGGGGCTTGCCGGCCTCACGCCGCGCGAGCGCGAGCTGGCGCAGCTCATCGCGCAGGGCCTCGACAACGCGCAGATCGCCGCGCGCCTCGAGCTCTCCGAGAAGACGGTGCGCAACCACATCACCAGCATCTTCGCCAAGCTCGAGGTCGAGACCCGGGCGCAGCTGATCGTCCTCGCCCTGGGGAAATAGGACTCCGGTCCTACCGCGGCGGGATGGCGGGACCGCGCTCCCATGGTCCGCAGCACAGTCCGCGCGGACACTGCTGGCGTCACCCACACAAGGAAACGCCATGAACACCGCCACGCTCGAGAAGCAAGCCGTCCTGCCGCACAACGCCAAGGCCGCCGCCACCTGGGGCTCGGGCGGCCGCCACTACGACCGCATCAGCCACACCATCGCCGACGCTATCGAGCACGCCGTCGCGCGCCTCGCGCCGAAAGCCGGCGAGCGCGTGCTCGACGTTGCCACCGGCACCGGCTGGGCGGCGCGCCTCGCCGCTGCGCGCGGCGCCACGGTCGACGGGCTCGACCTGCACGCCGATCTGATCGACGCCGCCAAAGCGCTCGCCGCCGAGGCGCGGCTACGCATCGGCTTTCACGTCGGCGACGCGGAGGCGCTGCCCTTCGGCGACGCGAGCTTCGACGCCACAATCTCGACCTTCGGCGTGATGTTCTGTTCGAAACCCGAGGCCGCCGCAGCGGAACTCGCGCGTGTCACGAAAAAGGGCGGTCGCCTCGCACTCGCCACCTGGGCGGTGGAGGGCACCCTCGCCGGCGTCTTCAAGACGATGAAACCCTACATGGCCGCGCCCGCGGGCACGCCTCCGCCCTCGCCCTTCGCCTGGGGCAGCACGCAGCGCGTGCACGAACTGCTCGGCGGTGCCTTCGACCTGCACTTCGAGACCGGCATCAGCACGCTGCGCGAGCCGAGCGGCCAGGCGGTGTGGGACCTCTTCGTCGAGTCCTACGGGCCGACCAAGATGCTCGCCGCTTCGCTCGACGCCGCGCGGCGCAAGGAGCTGCAGCGCGACTTCGCCGCCTTCCACGATGGCTTTCGCACCGAGCTCGGCGTGGCGATGCCGCGCGAGTACTTGGTGACGATCGGCGTGAGGAAATAGTCCGGGGCCGCGAAATCGTCGCCCAAGCGCGCCGCGCGCTGGGAAAATGGTGGACGGAGGAACCACCATGACCCGCAGCAAAGCAATACTCGCCGTTGCATCCGCGCTCGCGCTCGGCTTCGCCGCCGGCATCGCCGTCGGCCAGATGAAGGCGCCCACGGAGAACAAGGGCCTCAGCGCCGACAAGCTGCGCTCGCTCGACTTGAGCGAGGAGATCGACTCGGTGAAGGGCCGGCCGCTGCGCATGCGCAAGATCATGCTGCTGCCCGGCGGCGTGATCGGCCTGCACAGCCACAAGGACCGGCCGACGGTGAGCTACTTCCTGCAGGGCGAGGTGATCTACCACGAGGAAGGCAAGCCGCCGCGCGTGGTCAAAGCCGGCGAAGGCATCGCCGAAGGCAAGGACACCACGCACTGGGCCGAGAACCGCCAGGGCGTCGCGGCGGTGTGGATCGCCGTCGATATTCCCAAGGAGCCCTAGCCGCCGCGAGGCGGCATCAAGCCGAGCCGATCGCCACCCGCACCAGCGCGCCGCCCCCGCTCCGCGACAGCACTTCGCATGACGCGCCGGCCGCGGCGGCGCGCTCGCGCATCGTCGCCAGTCCCCACCCCGACACTTCGGCGTCGTCGAGCCGCGGCGCGGCAAAGCCGACGCCGTCGTCCTCGATCTCGAGCAGGATGCCCATGGCGCTCGCGGTGTAGCGGATCTGCACGTTGCGCGCGCGCGAGTGCTTGGCGACGTTGTTGAGCGCCTCCTGCGCGATGCGATAGAGCGGCAGGGCGACGCGGTCGGCGGCTCGCTCGGGCCCGCTCACCGTCACGGCGACGCGGATGCCGGTGCGCTTCTCGAACGCGCCGGCGAGCACGCGCAGGGCCGCCGGCAGGCCGTGGTCGTCGAGCGAGTGCGGGTGCAGCTCGCCCATCACGTCGCGCATCGCCGAGGTCGCCTGGCGCACCTGCTCGCGCGAGTCGGCGAGGGTGGCGGCGAGCTGCTCGCGCAGGGGCGCGGGTAGCGCGTCCTCGATCAGCCGCAGGTTGATGCTAAGCGCGGTCAGGCTCGGCCCGAGGTTGTCGTGCAGCTCGCGCGCCAGCGCCTGGTCATGGCTTTCCTGCACCTCGACCAGGCGGCGCGAGAGGACCACGACCTGCGCCGCGTAGCTGCGCAGCGCTTCCTGCGCCGCGACTTCGTCGGAGATGTCCTGCAGGACGCCGACCACGCGCCGCGGCCGCCCTGCGGCGTCGGTCACCGCGTGCGAGGCGCCGCGCAGGGTACGCACGCTGCCGTCCTGCCGCAGGATGCGGAACGGCGCCGCATACGGGGTGCCCTTCGCGCGATTCTCGGCGGCGGCTTGCGCGACCCGCTCCCGGTCCTCGGGATGGACGCAGCGCATGAACGCGTCCGCCGACGGCCGGAAGGTGGCGGGATCGGCGCCCATCATCGCGTACATCGCGTCCGACCAGGTGACCCGATCCTCGAGCAGGTCCCATTCCCAGCTGCCGAAGTGCGCGAGCGCCTGCGCCTCGTGCAACTGCAGCTCGAGGGTCTGCAGGGTGGATTTCCTTGCGGCCACGGTCACACCAGGTTGTACTGGCGCTCGACCGCGAGCACCGCCGCGACCAGCACCGCGAGCGCGGCGAGCTCCACCGCCGCGCCCAGCCAGATGCCGACCAGGCCGATCGCCGGCGCCGCCGCGGCGCCGAAGGCGCGGAAGGCGAGCGGCGCGAGGTGCAGCGCGGTGCGGAACAGCACGTCGCCCGCGAGATAGACCGAAACGCCGCACGACACCAGCCAGACCGCGCCGCGCGCCGGATCGTCGCCGAGGATCTGGCGGATGCCCGCCGCGACCAGCACCACGCCGCAGATCATCGCCAGGTGGCCGTACCAGTAGCCGACGATCGCCATGCGGCCGCGCGCCCTCGGGCCGGCGATGCGCATCGCGTGCTCGGCGCGCTCGTCATCGCGGTCGAAGTAGCACCACCAGAGCGTCGCCAGCAGCACGAAGGAGAGCGCGATCTCCGCCACCGTCTCCGAGCCGAAGCCGCGCGGCGAGCTGCCGGTGGCGATCGCCACCACCGACTCGCCGAGCACGATGAGGATGACGAGGCCGTGGCGCTCGACAAAGTGGCTGGCGTTGATCGAGAAGCCCACCTCGCGTCGCGCCAGCGTGGCGACGAGGTAGATGAGCGCCGCCGCGCCGAAGAGCGCGAGCTTCCAGGCTTCCGGCGCGAACGCCGCGGCGAGCACCAGGCCCGCCGCGCCGAGGTTGAACGGCGCGAGGCGCGCGATGGCGCGGCCGAGGCCCGCCCCGCCCTGCCAGGCGAAGGCGCCGAGGTGCAGCGCGATGACGAAGAGGTACGAGAACGCGAAGGCGCGCGTGTGCTCGCCGAAGCTGCCCGGGATCGCCTGCGACATGACCAGGAAGCCGGTCGCGGCGGCGATGAGCACGAGGCGCATCTTCCGCGCCGCGCCGACGCCGTTGGTCAGCCAGGCGTAGCCGGCGTAGATCCACCAGATCAGCACCAGCACCACGAACGCGTGGACGAAGTCGGACGCGCCGTGCGCATGGTCGACGAGGTGCGTGAGCTGCGTGACCGTGTAGACGAAGACGAGGTCGAAGAACAGCTCGATCGTCGAGACGTGGGCCTGCGGTTCCTGCGGGGTGGCGGCCATGCTTGCCGCTATGCTAGCGCCATGCGCCGTGCCGTCTGCGGATTACTCCTTGCCTTACTGTCTTTCACCACCACTGCGCAGGTCCCGGCGGCGGACGCGGCCGCGGTACGCCAAGTCATCGAGGCTCAGATCGACGCCTTCCGCAAGGACGACGCGGCGCGCGCCTTCTCCTACGCGACCGCCGGTATCCGCACGACCTTCGGCACGGCGGAGAACTTCATGGAGATGGTGCGCACCCAGTACGCGGCGGTCTACCGGCCGCGCAGCGTCGCCTTCGACGCACCGATTCCCCTCGATGACGACGCGCTCGTGCAGCCCGTGCGCCTCACCGATGCCGACGGCCGCGCCTGGATCGCGCTCTACCCGATGCAGCGCGGCGCGGACGGCGTCTGGCGCACCAACGGCTGCCAGCTGCGCCGGCTCGGGCAGGAAACCTAGCTACTCGGCGGGCTCCTCGAGGAAGTTCTGCACCTCGCGCTTGATCGTAGACCGTCATCAAGCAGACTGTCACGCCCGGACCAGCGTCCAGATCCCGATGCCGATGAAGCCGACCCCGGCGGCGTAGTGCATCGCCTTGGGGCTGACGTATTGCGAGAGCGCGGTCCCCGCCAGGACGCCGATGCCGGAGGCGACGACCAGCGCGAGCGAGGCGCCGGTGAAGACCGTCCACTTGCTCACCGCCTTGTCGGCGGCGAAGAGCATGGTGGCGAGCTGGGTCTTGTCGCCCAGCTCGGCGATGAAGACGGCGGCGAAGACTTCGGCGAGCATTTTGGGGTCCATCCGCCAATGACCGCCCGGCGGACGCTTTTATTCCCCTATTTCATGCATTCGTGCGGGCGGAGAGCTCGTGCACCACGACGCCCTCCATCGGGTCGACCGGCGCTTTCCACGGTGCGTCAGCGATCATCCGCCGCGCATCCTCCAGCCCCGCCTGCCAGCGCGCGGCGATGCCGGCCGAGCTGAAATCGATGTCCTTCCAGTAGTCCTCGCTCGCGAGCGCCGGCGCGAGCAGGCGCACCACGTGCATGGTGGTATCGCAGCCCCAGGTGTCGAGTTTCTGCAGATGCGCGGCATTTTTCTTTTCAAGAGAAAGATTTTTCGAAAGTTCGCGAATGATGCGGCGCAGGTGGTGGATCTGCTTCTGGCGCGCGATCTGGCTGTCGGCGCGGCTCGCGAACTGGATGTCCTTCTGCCGTCCCATCACCTGCCAGATCGACTCGGGCTCGAGGCCGGTCGGCTGCCAGACGTTGACGGCGAAGATCAGCGCGTCGCGCCGCGGGTTGTCGTCGAACACCACCTCGACTGGCGTGTTGGAGTACACGCCGCCGTCCCAGTACGCCTCGCCGCCGAGGCGGATCGCCGGAAACCACGGCGGCAGCGCCCCCGAGGCCATCACGTGGTCGAGGCCGAGCTCCATTTCGCGGTTGTCGAAGTAGTGCATCTCGCCCTTGGGCACGTTGACCGCGCCGACCGTCAGGCGCGGCTTCTTCTTCGCGAGGATCTCCAGGTCGAGCAGCTCGGACAGCGTCTCGCGCAGCGGCGCGGTGCTGTAGTAGGACGCGAGGTCGACGCCCACCGGCGCGGTCACCCCGCCCCACGTCGGCAGCCGCGGCTCGAAGAACCCCGGCACGCCGCGCGTCAGCGTCGAGAAGTGCGCGGTCAGCTCACCCAGGCCCGGCCACAAGACCGGCCCGTAGAGCGGCGTGTCCTGCACGATGCGCGCCCAGAATTCGCGCAGCCGCTCGAGGCGCGCCTGCGGCGCGTTGGCGGCGACGAGCGCGCCGTTGATCGCGCCGATCGAGGTGCCGATCACCCAGTCGGGCTCGAGGCCGGCCTCGTGCAGCGCCTCGTAGACGCCGCCCTGGTAGGCGCCGAGCGCGCCGCCGCCCTGCAGCACCAGCACGGTCTGGCCGTGCGGGCTCACCCCGCGGTCCAGCCGCCGTCGATCGAGAGGATGGCGCCGGTGATCGACGCCGCGCCCTCCGAGCAGAGGAACACCGCGAGGTCGGCGATCTCCTCGACCTTGACGAACTGCTTGGTCGGCTGCGCGGCGAGGATCACGTCGCGCACCACCGCTTCCTCGCTGATGCCGCGCGCCTTCGCCTGGTCGGGGATCTGCTTCTCGACCAAGGGGGTGCGCACGTAGCCCGGGCAGATCGCGTTCGCGGTGATGCCCTGCTGCGCGACCTCCAGCGCCACGGTCTTGGTGAAGCCGGCGAGGCCGTGCTTCGCCGCCACGTACGCCGACTTGAACGGGCTCGCCACCAGCGCGTGCGCCGAGGCGATGTTGACGATGCGTCCCCATTTCTTCTTCTTCATCGCCGGCAGCGCGGCGCGCGTGGCGTGGAAGGCGGAGGAGAGGTTGATGGCGATGATCGCGTCCCACTTGTCGATCGGGAACTCGTCGACCGGCGCGACGTGCTGGATGCCGGCGTTGTTGACCAGCACGTCGATCGCGCCGAAGCGCTCGATCGCCTTGCGCACCATCGCCGCGATCGTCTCGGGCTTCAGCATGTCGGCGCCGTCGTAGGTCACCGTCACCTTGTACTGCGCCGCGAGCTTCGCGCGCAGCGCTTCGATCTCGGCGGCGTCGCCGAAGCCGTTCAGCACCAGATTTGCGCCTTCGGCGGCGAAGCGTGTTGCGATTCCGAGGCCGATGCCGGACGTCGATCCGGTCACCAGCGCGGTTTTACCTTTGAGCATTGGGAGGGGCCTGACGAGAAGGAAACCCCTCTATCGTACGCGTGAAGCGGCGAGCCGCGCCCCCTCTGCGAGTGACTTCAGCTTCGCGAAAGCTACCGTCTCGGGAATCTCCGTGTTCCCCGCGGTCGACGAGAAGCCGCAGTCGTTGCCGAACAACACGTTCTGCGCGCCCGCGGCCTCGATCCAGCGCTGCATGCGGTCGGCGACGACCTCGGGGTGCTCGATCGTCACGTTGGAATGCGTCACCGCTCCCGGGATGAGCTTTTTGCCGTTGGGCAGCTTGATCTTCGCGAGCACGCGCCACTCGTGGTCGTGGCGCGGATTGGCCGCCTCGAAGGAGTAGAAGCCGGCGTTGATGGTGAAGAGCAGATCCAGCACGTCGTCGAGCTGCAGGTCGGAGACGCGCGGCCCGAAGTTCACGCCGTAGCAGGTGTGATAGCGGATGCGCTCGGCCGGCAGCCCGCGCAGCGCGTGGTTGATGTGCGCGATGCGGCCCTGCATCCACTTGCGGTACTGCGCGAGGGTCATGTCCTTGAACGAGTCCCACGCGCTCACCATGCGCGGGTCGTCGACCTGCAGGGTGAAGCCGGCGTCGAGGATCGCCTTGTACTCCTCGCGCATCGCCTCGCCGTACGCCTCGAAGTACTCCTCGTCGCTCTTGTAGTGCTCGTTCGCCATGAACGGCAGCGGCGAGGCGGCCGGCATGAAGCCGTCCCTCACGCCGACCTTCGCCATCGCCTGCTTGAGGTTCGTGATGTCCCGCTCCAGGAACTTGCGCCCCATGTATTTGATCGGCGCGACGCAAGCGCGCGGCGCGACGCGGATCGTGTTCTCGAACGGGCTGTGCTTCTCGAAGCCGGCGTAGTAGTCGGGGAACTGGATCGCGTCGCGGCCGTCGAGGTCCATCGGCCCGACGACGCGCCCCTTCACTTTGGGCTCGCGCGGCGCGAACCCCTCGAGCCTTTCCGACAGATAGTGGAAAAAGCTCGGCTTGCTCATCTCCCCGTCGGTGACGATGTCGATGCCGGCCTCGACCTGCTTGCGCACCACGTCGCCGACCGTGCGCGCGAGCATCGCCTCGTCCATCGCCTTCCCGGTCGCGAAGTGCTCGCGCACCGCCTCGAGGATCTGCTTCGGCCGGGGCAGGCTGCCGGTGTGGGTAGTACGGATCTTCGACATCGCTCTATAGTAGAACTTCAATGCGGCTCGGTGCCCTCCTCCTTTCGCTCTTGTGGGCCACGGCCCACGGGCAAAATTCGGCTCCATATCCCGACAAGCCGATCCGTCTCGTGGTCGGCTTCTCCGCCGGCGGGCCGACCGACCTGCCCGCTCGCTTCATCGCCGACCGGCTCGGCGCCGCGCTCGGCCAGCGCGTGGTCGTCGAGAACCGCCCCGGCGCCGCCGGCCAGATCGCGACGCAGGACGTGCTCGCGAAGCCGCGCGACGGCTACAGCCTGCTGCTCTGCACGCACTTCGAGGCGATCAACGCCGCGGTCTACAAGAACGCGCCCTACAAGCTCGACGACCTCGCGCCGGTGAGCCAGGTCTCGCGCTACTACTACGGCGTCGTCGCCGCGAACGACGTCCCCGCGCGCGACTGGGAAGAGTTCGTCGCCTACGCCAGGGCGAATCCCGGCAAGCTGAACTACGGCATGCTCGGCAAGGGCTCGGCGCAGCACATCCTCGCGCTCGAGCTCGGCAAGCTCACCGGCACCGAGATGGTCGGCGTGCCTTACAAGGGCGGCGCCGACGCGCTGAACGATGTCCTCGCCGGCCGCGTGCAGCTCTACGTCTCGCCGACGCTCGCCGTGCTTCCGCCCTACAAGGCCGGGCGCGTGCGCCTCCTCGCCGTCTCGAGCCCCGAGCGCCTCGCCGCCGCGCCGGAGATCCCGACGCTCGTCGAGAAGGGCCTGCCGTTCGTGCGCTTCGGCTGGCTCGGCATCTGCGTCGGCTCAGGCACCCCGCAGCCGATCGTCTCGCTCCTCAACCGCCATGTCGTCGCGGTGGTGCAGTCGGCGGCATATCGCGAGATGGCGGAAAAGGCGGGCACGATCGCGCTCTCGAGCACGCCGGAGGAGCTGGCGAAGATCCTTGCTGAAACCTACGAGCAGACGGCACGGATCAGCCGGGAGTTCGGGTTGCAGTTGTAGTTAGAGCTGCGGTTGCGCAACAGACGCCTCGCATCCAATTGCGCCCACAACCACGCTCGAGAACGGCGACCTGCCCTAGGCGATCCTTTCGTAGAGAGCCATTTGACGGTGGTCATAGCGAACGAAGTTCCCCGGTGTCGGCGCACACACACATGAAAAGATCATCTCTTCGAGTGCGGGAAAGAGAACCTCGTTCATCAATATGACAAGCGCGGGCGTCAACGTCTTGTGTGTCAGATGAAACTCCGTCTCCTTGTTATGAACGATGGAGTTCCTGACCGCATAAATCAGTCTCGCGAACTTCCGCCCATCTAGCTGCGAGTGGAAACTATTTATGGGCTTGTATCCTCCACCAGGATCGATACGGTCCAGAAGGACCTCAAGGTCCGCATGCATGGATGCATGCGGCAGACCCGAGTGCCAGAGGTATCGAATGTAAGCTTCAAGGTCGGCATGCGGACCGCCCGGCGCACTCGCTGGAACGGCAATCTTCAGTGCCTCCCCAAATAGGTTCGATAGGGTTTTGATTTCGCCGTCGATAAAGCTCTTATAGAGCCCCCGAAAATCCCGGAGGGAGAACACCCGCCCGGGTGTGGCGTTAGCTAACTTCGCGACTACCCTTCGTATCATGAAGTTTTCGAGCACTTGGTAGAGACGCAGGAACCTATCAAGAACGTCTTGCTTCTCGTTTGCCTCACTCATCACATAGGCCACATCTTCGAATTGCGAGTAGTCAACCGCAATATCGAGGTTTGTCGCCGCGACTGGATCACTCTTGCGCTTGTATTCGTTGGTTGCGTGAAATATCTGGCCGCGAGCCAGTCGGTAGAAGCGCGCCAGCGCAGCTACATGAGCGGCATCGCCAGTAATTGCATCACCCACCAACGCCAGAAAAGGTGCTTCAATACGCTCGAGCGGCTTCACTCCCGCTAGCGCAATCAACAGTAATACTTCGGGAGTTGAGTCGATCGCTACGTCCAACGATTTCCGTTTGTCTACCGAATACTGCAGGTCCAAGTAGGAGAGATTCCTCGCCGCGCTGGAGGGATCAACAAACACAAATGACTCGTTCAAGATTGCTTGCTTGAAGGCAATGACCTTGCCCTTCGCAACGGATGTGGTCCCTGGAAGCGACCCGTCTTTGACAGACTGTCCGACTTTCTTGACGAGTCGCGCCGCGAGCAACGCCGCAGCGTGATAGCCATGTGGAATTGGCCGCCCAACCCGCTCGCAGTCATCCAGCAGCTTGACTACCAATTCCACGAGTTCCATGGAAGATCCAACTGACAGGTCCTGCAGCGCGGCTTGCAGAGAGCCGACAGCTGCTTTCGCTTCAACTGACATACCTTTGCGGCCCCAATATGTGGGCAGGCCCTTCGGCGGTGTTACCGCGAGGGACGACAACTCCTTTATTCGCCGCTTGAGGAGTGAATTGACACTGGGGTTGGCCATTTAGGCAGGCTCCCTAAACAGTCTGCCCCATTTGACTGCCTCCGGAGCTTCTGCTTCGGCATCTAACGCATTGCTAAACGCCCGAAATACAGCGCGCTTGTTCACGGTGCCAATGTTGACCTTTGCCAAGTCCTGAGAGTTGCGCTCTTTCTCAAACTCCGAGAGCTTTAGCCATCCCGTCCTTGCGAGCCGCTTCTGCAACCGCTCCATCCCTTTCTCAAAACTGACACCCTTGCGATTAGCGTAGTGTCCAACGGCAGCAAATAGGCCAACCAACACGACTTCGCGCCCCACCCACTGCACTCCGTATTTCTCTGAGTCCTTTAGCGCGGCATCCTCAAGCGCCACCAGTGTGTCGACAAACGATGCGAGGACCTCTTCCCTGAGGCACGAAGCAAGGCCGTCCTTGAGTTCGCCGTTCTGAATATCAGTGATGAGCGCAGGATTGGTGGTGACCGGCTCGCCTTCCGACATCGCGATTAGCGCTGCTATCAACTCAGCGAAATGAAATTGGCCTTTCTTCCGGGATTTCGCAAAAAAGATAGCACTGCGCTCTTTTTCCCTCACCACCGAAATCTCTCGTTTAGACGCCCCTTTCAACTTTGGTAGGACGTTCAAGAAGAGAAGCTCTAATTGATGACGTGTCCTTACTGGCTTATGGCCCGCGTTGAGCACCAGCATTTTTCGGATCTGCTCTTCCGTGCCCAAATCGGTCCAGATCTCAAACCACTGACTGCTTTCAAACACAGCGTTAAGGTCCGCCTCGCTGTGTTTCTTCACAAATTCCGCAAGTGCAGTAAAGAGACCCTGAGAGGCGCCGATTTCAACGAGACGTTCTGAGCCTGTCTTAGCGAGCCTCTCCCGTGCAATCTTTCGCGCATGATTGACATCGTTATCGTGCTCGCTTAGTAGGTCCGCGGCGTCGTGTATCGCTTTCAGCCGAACGGTCCTCTGCAGTCCGTCAAGGATTCGGAACCGCGCAAGTCTTAATTCGCCGTTGTTCGCTAGAGCTCCCTCCCCGATCAATACCAACGGCGGAATGTGTCCGCACTTCAGGACTGTCTTGACCAGCTCATCAAGATATACATTGGTAACCACCTCCCGCTGAATCTGGTAGTCACCGAACTCCTCCGGCAAAGCCGCGAGGTAGCGCTTGAGGCTTGATCGAACCAGATAACAGGTGCTATTCCCCTCCTTCTTCTTGTCCAGAATGCTCCCAAAGTCCACGAGCCGAGCCATACGCCCCCCTTTGTTGGCGGATAGCTTAAGTCAGTAGGTTTCGGCTGCCAAAGCACCGCTCCGGCGACAGCGTCCTGGTGTATATTTATTCATGCATCTCGTCTGGGCACGGTAGTAGGGTCAACAAGAAGAGGGCCAAGGGATTTAGATAGTGCTGAACAAGACGATCAGACAAAAGATCGCTCGACTAGAAGCTGGCGGCAGACCGAGACTCGTAGACCTTTTCGCCGGTTGCGGCGGCATTTCGCTTGGATTTCATCGGGCCGGCTTTGAGCTAGTCGGCGCAGTGGAGTTTGATCCACATGCCGCGCAGTCTCACGCTCTGAATTTCAGTCGGGAAGCGCCAAAGCACATCAGGGACATCCACGCCAGAGCTCGAGACATAACATCGACTGAGCCGGCGGACTTCCTTAGGGAACACGGCCATCAGGAACCACCTGAACGCGTCGTTGACGTAATTGTTGGCGGCCCTCCTTGCCAAGCGTTTGCGAGGGTTGGCCGCGCAAAGCTTCGTGAAGTGTTGGAGCATCCGCGGGCGTTCAAGTTGGACCCGCGAAGCAACCTCTACCTACGCTATCTGCACTATGTGCGTGAACTCCAGCCTTTGGCACTTCTCATGGAAAACGTGCCTGATGTACTCAACTACGGAGGGCACAACATCGCTGAGGAGATATGCGAGACGCTTGCGGATCTTGGATATGAGTGTCGGTACACGCTACTAAATTCAGTCTTCTATGGCGTTCCAGAAATGCGGGAGCGCATGTTCCTCATCGCCTATCACGAATCACTCAAAGCCGAACCAGCATTTCCCAATCCACTCAACTACATCGAACTACCGCGGGGCTATGTGAGCTCGCGGCAAGTAGCTCTTCAGACGCTCCGCAACGATTTGTTCGACCAGGACCAGTTCTACACTCCGCCTCCTGAGCCCGAGAAGGACTCGTTGCTTCCGGCGGTAACCGCGTATGACGCAATCTCTGACTTGCCCTCCATTACAGAGCACTTGAATGGCGGTCTCAAGAGGGGCGCTCGCCGCTTTACTCAGCTAGTTCCATACCCGAAGAAGAAGCCACTGTCCGATTTCGCTCGCCAGATGCGAGAGTGGCCGGGATTTGAAGCGAATGGCGGTGTGTTAGACCACGTGATCAGATCGCTCCCACGCGACTACCAAATCTTCAGCAAGATGAATGCGGGTGACGAGTATCCGGCTGCTCACCGCCACGCATTGGACCTTTTTGAAGCAAAGTTGAAGGCGATGCGAAGAAACGGAAAGCGTATACGCGAGGGAAGCGCCGAGTATGAGCGGGTCAAGCGTTCGATCGTCCCGCCCTATGATCCGGGGAAGTTTCCGAACAAGTGGCGAAAGATGGAGCGGAACAAGCCTGCTCGAACACTCATGGCTCACTTGGGCAAGGACAGTTATTCCCATATCCACTACGACAGCAGCCAAGCCCGCACCATCTCCGTTCGTGAGGCGGCTAGGTTGCAGTCCTTCCCTGATGGCTTCGCTTTTGCCGGGACCATGAATCCAGCGTTCCGCCAGATCGGCAATGCAGTCCCCCCGCTGCTCGCCTATCGGATAGCAATGACTTTCAAGACCGGTCTGGGCCTCCACTAATGCACAAGAAGCTGGCGCTCAAGCGACTGACCCGCTCAGACCTAACGTTGTTTGAATGGCAGTTCCGACATGTGAACGCAGGGAACCAAAAGGCGATCAATCTGAACGCTGATGTGCTCGTCGAACTGCTGTTTCCTGCCATGCCAGACGAAGCGAAAAGCCGAGCAGGCAAGTTTGCAGTCGACTTGGACATTTACGGTCCGGGACCCGCGCCACGTCTAAACCTGCAGCGCAAGATCATCAAGCTAGGTGAATACAAGAACTGGCGCTTGAACGGCGAGTTCATTTTTAACCCCCCTGAATCGCCCGATAGGTTCAACACCCTTAGAGAGGGCGACATTGCTCTTCTTGAATTCACGGGACAGCACTTTCCAGATTCAATGCGCATAGCGCTCGTGTCCCAAGCGCTGGACGCAAAGCTCCACGCCGCGTTCGATCGCCACCTCGGGTCGCGGCGGATGTCCGAAATTAGTCCGGTTGACTTGGACATCCTCCTCAATCACCAGGGACTTCTCGCCTCGTTCCCAATCGCCGGAGCTTCGTTGGAGTCGTCCCTCGAGGACGCTGCAGTCGGTGGCGCGAAAGGAATGCGCGAGCTCAAGCGACGGTCTGGGTTGAGGCGCATTTCCAAGGAAGAGCTACAACAGGCGCGACAGAAGGCGGAGGAGATTGGAGCGCTTGGAGAGGAATTCGTGAATGACCACCTCACCCGCGAATTAGGGGCCGGCAGGATCGAGGCGTTCACATGGGCGTCGCGGGACAACGCGATCATGCCCTTTGACTTTGAAATCCGCGAGAAGGCTGCCAACCAGTTAGTTGACGTGAAGACGACCAGAGGACCTTTCGAAAACCCTCTTCACATCTCCATCGCTGAACTGCTGGAGATGCGCGACTCGACGGACTATCGCATCTTTCGCGTCTACGGAATCGTGGAGCGCCAAGCGAAACTCCGCGTCTCTGGTCCCATGAAGGCTTTTGCCGAAGGCGTGCTTAAGGTCCTCACGAATCTACCAAAAGGTGTTGAGGCGGATGCCATATCCGTAGACCCGCGGACTTTAACCTTTGCAGCCGAAACGCCTCTCGAGGTAGTTGTCGAGACCGAATAAGCGCAAGGATGTGCGGTGGCTGATGTTCTTTCACCCGCGCAACGTGCCTACTGCATGTCGCGGAATCGCGGGCGTGACACCAGACTAGAGGTTGTGTTCCGAAAAGCCTTGTGGGCGTGTGGAGTGCGCTATCGGATCAAGAATTCCATTCTGGGCAGGCCGGACCTTGTCATTCCGGGTGCCCGAGTCGCGATCTTCGTGGACGGATGCTTTTGGCACGGGTGCCCGCAGCATTACGTCATGCCGAAGTTGCGTAGGGCGTTTTGGAAGACAAAACTTCTAGCCAATAAGAAAAGAGACCGGAAGGTATCTCGGTGGCTACGATCGAATGGATGGGGTGTCATCCGCATTTGGGAACACGAGATCGATCGAAACCTGGCCAAAGCGTGCAGCACTGTGCTCACGATTGTTTCCGCACGCACCACGACCAATCGTTGGGACTACGCGCCCCAGCGCCGCCAACCTCGAAGAAGCGGGAAGTAGAGCCCTAAGCGAGCCCGGTCGAACAAGGCCGCATAGGCGTTGAGTTGAGGCTCATACCGTTTTTGCTGCTCATCGAGAAAGGCCTCGACCCCCCCGCCCTCGTGACTGCTGATCTTGAAGTCCACGATCCACCGTTCGCCAGAGGTGTCGCGGAATAGACGATCAATGACATAGTTCCGCGCGCCGTTCTTGCCCGACACGCGCAGGCGATGCTCGCTGCGCGCCTCTAGATGCGGACCAAGAATCCAACGGCCGCGCTCATCTGAAATCGCATTCTTCAGCCCACCTCCAACCGCCTCGAGCGAGGCTTTGATATCGCGTAGTGGCACACCACGCCGTTCGAGCTCCGTACGGAATTTCTTCCTAAGGGCATCGACGCGCTTCACGTCCCACTCGCGCAACTCATCGTCTGCAATTCGCTGCAGCCACCGATGCACCACCGTTCCGACGTGCCGCGCTGTCTCGCCCGCCCATGAGAATTCGATCTCTTCTTCCTGACGTCCATCCTCCGGCGCGCTCCACTTCACCGACGTCGGCGCACCTGGCACAGCGAAGCCGGCAGGAAGCCGCTGCAACACATCTCGAATCGGCATGCGCTCGGGTTCGGCGATCGCATCGGCGGGCGCGGGGCCGAAGTGCGCGCGTGCTTGCCACCAGATCTTGCTGAGGAGGGAGCGCTTCGAGGGATCGCGGGCGGCGAGGTCTTCGGTTGCCTTCGCGCAGGCGAGGAGGTGCAGGCGCTGCTTGGCGCGGGTGGCGGCGACGTAGAAGAGGCGGCCGGACTCGATGTCGTCGGCGTCCTTGTCGAGCTCGCGCACATACTTATATGTCGGGTCTTCGCCGGCGCCGGTCTCGTCGATGGGCGCGAGGAGAAGAGAACCCCCGCTCACTTCGTTCGCTGCCCCCTTGTCAGGGGGCCGAGGCGAGCGAACCCCCGAGTCAGGGCGCAAAACCGAAGAAACCAAAGACTTCCAAACAAGAAGTGGTTTGGGGCCCGAACGAGGGAGGCGGTCGAGGCCGGGGACGATCACGTGGTCGAACTCGAGACCCTTGGCGCGGTGGATGGTCATGATCTCGACCGCGTCGTCGGGGGCCTCGACATCGGGGAGCGCGTAGAGGCGGCCCTTGATCCGGTCTTCGAGGGCGGCGAGGTCGACCTCGCCCGCCTCTTCCAGGCGCTCGAGCTCGTCGAGGAAGATCTCGGCGTCCTCGAGGTCGGTGGCGCTCTCGACGCACGCGGGGCCGCCGAGCGCGAGCCACGCGCCCTCGACGCGCTCGCGCAAGGAGCCGCGCAGGCGGTTGTCGATCAGCGGCTTGAGCACATCGCGAAGGCGGGAGACGCGGGCGTAGCCGTCGGGGGACAAATGGACGGAATCGTTCAAAAGATCGAAAACCAAAAACCCCCCGCTCGTAAACTCGCTTCCCCCCTTGTCAGGGGGGCCAACCGACAAGGCCAGCAGGTCGGCGAGCGTCAGGCCGCACCAAGGCGCCCTGAGGAGGGCGAGCCAGGCGATGCGGTCGCCGAGGTGCAGGAGCGCGCGCGTCAGGGCATAGAGGTCCTGCACCACCTGCTTCTCGCCGAGCTGCTCGATGTCGAGCGCCTTGAAGCGCACGCCCGCCTCCTTGAGCGCGGGGACGATCTCGTCGAGGTGGGCGCGGTTGCGGACCAGAATTGCTTTTTTCCCGGGGGAAGATTTAACGATTGAAACAACTTGGGCTGCTTCGGCTTCGCGGTCATAGCCGCAGTGCCAGCTCACGGCGGTGCCATCGAGCTTCGGCTCGAAGGGCGTGGCGGGGAGGTACGGGACAGCCCCGGAGGTTTGATCCTCTTGTGAAGGTAAAACCCGCGGGAAGGCGGCGTTGAACCACTCGACGAGGCCTTCCTGCGAGCGGCGGTTGGTGCTGAGCTCGATCGGCTCGAGGGAAACGGAACCGACGCCGGAGTGCTTGGCGCGCAAAAACAAAGACACCTCGGCTTCGCGGAAGCGGTAGATCGACTGCATCGGGTCGCCGACGAGGAAGAGCGTGCGGCCGTCGTCGGCGGACCACCCCGAGGTCAACTTCACAAGTAATTCATATTGGGAAAGCGAAGTGTCCTGGAACTCATCGACCAGGATGTGCGAGATCTTCTGGTCGAGCGAGAGCAGGAGATCGCTCGGGTCGTCGACCGAGCCGAGCGCGGCGAGCGCGCCGTGCGCGAACTCGGTGAAGTCGGCCTGGCCGCGCTCGCCGAACAGCACCTTCAGCTGCGCGACGGCGGGCTTGAGCAGCGCGAGGATCGCTTCCAGCGCCTCCCATTGCCGGTCCTCGTACTTCTCCGGCGGCATGTTGTAGAGCGCCCAGAGCGCTTCGCGCAGGCCGGCGATCTGGACGAACTCGGGCGGCGGCGGGGAGCGCTTGGTCCACTCGCCCTTCTGCGTCAGGAAGCCGCGCGCGAGAGCTTCCGAGGCTTTCGGGTAAAGGGCCTTGGCTTTGTGGAGAAGGCGATTCCTTTCGGAGACCAGGGTCGCTTCCAGCTCCTGCCGCGTCGGCACCGCGCCGGTCTTGCGCAGCCAGCGGTCGCGGCTCTCGAGCATCTTCGCGAGCTGGTCGGTGGCGAGCGGGATGTTGTTGTCGAGGTGCGCGAGCAGCCGCTCGGTCGCGGGATTGAATTCCTCGAAGACGCGCCCCGCGGCTTCCTTGTAGAGTGGCCGCGCGTCCTCGATGATCTCGGGCTGCGCGCCGAAGCGGGCGAGCACCGGGACTTGACGAGTCAAGGCTGCACAGAAAGCGTCGATGGTCTGGATGCGAAGGCGGTGGGCGACCTCGGCGGAGTTCGGAAGCTCTTTGAGGATGCGCTTGCGCATCTCCGCCGCGGCTTTCTTCGTAAACGTGATGGCGAGGATTTCTTCCGGCTTTTTTGCCGTGGCCAGCAGCTTCAGAAAGCGACGCACCAGCAAATCCGTCTTCCCGGAGCCGGCGGGCGCCTGGACGATGAACGAGTGGCGCACGTCGAGCGCGCGTTCCCGCTGGGCGGCGTCCTTCATCTCGCTCACTCTTCGAATTCCTCTTCCGCCAGCACGTTGATCTTCTCGTAGACGCGGCAGAGCGTCTCCAGGCCGCAGTAGCGGCAGGTCATGAGGTCCTTCTTGGGGTCGACGCCCGCGTCGCCGCGCGCGAACGAAGTGCCGAGCGACTCGGCCTCGTCCTTCCAGGCGCGCAGCAGCGGCTGCCACGCCTTCGCCTTCTGCACCTTGGGGATCGCCTTGTCGTCGCGCGAGTAGCCCATGAAGCGCATCTCGCCGGGACGCACCTTGGCGAAGGCGACGGCGGAGATCTCCTCCTTCGCCGCCACCGCGTAGAGCGCGAGCTGCGGCTCGTCGGGGCGCGGCGGGTCCCAGCGCCGCGGCGTGATGCTGCCGCCGGTCTTGTAGTCGATGATCGCGTGGCCGCCGCTCTCGAGCTTGTCCATGCGGTCGATGCGCGCGCCGAACTCCAGGCCGGCGAACTCGAGGGTTCGTTTTTCTTCCAGGGAAAAAATACTGAAGGCGGGACGCGCCTTCTCGACCTCCAGCCATTCGCGCGCGAGGCGCGCCAGGCGCGCGCGCTCGAGCTCGGCGATGCGGCCTTCGAGCTTGAGTTCCTTCACCGCGGCTGCCGCGGCTTGCTCGATGGCCGATGAAACATCGCCTTTCAACCCTTCTGAATTTTTTATTTGTTCCCACAGGTGCCTCATCAGCTCGTGCACCAGCTTGCCGCGCTCCGAGGCGTCGAGGCCGTCGGCGGGCTCCTCCATCTCCTCGGCGGAGAGGCGATGGCGCGCGAAGGCGCGGAACGGGCACGCCGCCTGGTCGGAGAGGACCTTGGTACCGCTGCGGATCTGTTTTGCCCTAACGGCGGGCGCGACGCGATCTTCGATGATCTGAACTTTTCGAGAAGCAAAGATCAAGTCGCGCAGTCTCGGGAAAGCGGGAACCTCGACCTTCTTCTCGGGGACGTCGGCGATCAGCGGGCTTGCCAGCACGTCGCGGTCCTGCTCCTTGGTGAAGAACGAGAACACCACTTCGCCCGCGGCCTGCTTCCAGCCGTCGGTGATGCGCCGGTCGAGCGCGAGCGAAGTCTCCGCGCTCGCCTCGGGGATGCCGGCCTTCCTCTGCGGCGCGAGCGGCAGGAAGGGATTCGGCGCGCTCTTCAGCGGCCAGGCCTCGTCGGTGAGGCCGGTCACCCAGAGATGGTCGAACTCCGCGCCGACCGACTCGAGGAGGCCCAGCACCTGGATCGGCGTGTCGGGGGTCTCGGGCTGGAAAAGCGTGTCGGCACAAATCTTTCTCAAGATCGAGAAGACTTCATTGAAAGGCAACGGCGAAGAAATTCGGTCCAGCTTCGAGAGCTCGCCGAGCGCCTCGTGCCACTTGGCCCGCGCCTGGAATTCGTCCGAATCGAGCGGGCGCTCGCCGGGGAAGCCGGCGGCTTCGAGAACCGCCGAGAAATGCCGCGCCCACTCGGCCGGCGTCTTCTGCGCGAAGAGCCCGGTCTCGCGCAAGGCAAAGGCTTTTTCGAGCTTCTGCCTCAGGACCAGGCTCTTGTCCAGGAAAGCGATCAGCTTCGGCAGCGCCACCGTCGCGCCGAGCTTGTCGCGCAGGCGCAGGTCGAGCTTCATGCGCGCGCCGAGCTCGCTCTCGGCGCCGCCGATGAAGGGCGAGCGCACCAGCCTGCTCACCTCGTCGAAGGAGAGTTGCTCTTCCGAAAAGCGAAGCACCAGCAAGGCAAGCGCGACGACCGGGTACCGATCCAGGGGAATGCCGATCGAGATATTGAACGGCTTCACATCGCCCATGACGCGCGAGAAAACCCGCGCGACTTCTTTTCTCCTTTCCTGCAAAGAAGGAAAAACAACGCCAATCCGCGTCGCGCCCGCCTCGAGCCGCGCCCTCGCCCACTGCGCCGCGGCCTCGAGCTCCTTCTTCGGCGAGTCGAAGGCCGCTCGCGAAGCGCCGCCGGCGCGAGGGGTCGGCTTCGAAAAGAGAACTTCGATTCCCAGCGCGTCCAGGAATTCCTTCGTCTGCGGCGGCAGGATGTCGAAGGCGTAGGCGACGACAGTCTTCGGCCGCTTCAGCTCGGGCAGGAACTTGTGCAGCAGGTCGGGAAGCTGCGCGCTATCGACGTCGCTGCCGATTTTTCTCTTGTAGTGATTCAACCATTGGGAAAAAGCGCTGGTGTCCTCGTTGCTCTCGCCCGGGCGAACGCGCCACAGGTTGGCGAGGTTCCAGGCGTCGCGGCACTTCGCCGCGGTTCCGTCCACGGCCAGCAGGCCGCTGCCGGCGACGACCTGCTTCCAGATCTCCTCTTCCTGCGCCGGCGTGAGGAGCATCGGCAGCTCGGCGGAGAGATCGGAATAGAGCCCGTCCTCGTAGAGGCGCTGCACGAAGGCGCCGAACGGCAGGATGTCGGGCGCCTCCCAGACGGACAGTTTTCTCTCTATTTGAAACGAGTCGAACTCGAGCATCAGCGCCTGCGAGAGGCGCTTGTTCGGCGTGACGACGGTGATGCGCGCCGCGTGGCCTTCGGCCAGCCGCGAAAACAGCTTTCCCTTCTCGATTTGCACTCCGGGAGTCTAGCTTCCGCGGCTCAGCACGGTTCCGGCGCGCCGCTTCAGCTTGTCGGAGGGCGCGCGCCGGGCGACCTCGCCGAGGAGCGTCGCCGCCGTTTCGCCGCCGGCCCGGCCGAGCGCGTTGATCAGCCAGCCGGCGGTTTCCTCGCTCTCGTCGTCGGTCGCGGTCGGGTACAGGGCGCGCAGCCGGTCGGCGAGCGCGCCCGCCACCGCGGGATTCGTCTCGTGGGTCAGGAAGGCGCGCTTCGCGGCCACGCGGTAAAGCAGCGGATCGTCGGCGCGCAGCATGTTCAGCAGCCGGTTCTGGTCGTCGGTCAGGCCCGGATCGAACGCGGCGCGGGAGGAGATCACCGGGTTCCATTTCTCGTACTGCGGCCGGTCGCGCAGCGCGGCGATGGCGTAGTTGCGGTAGGTCTTGTCGTCGACGAAGCGCCGGAGCGTCGGCTCGTACTTCGCCTGGCCGGAGAAGCCCAGCGCGCGGAAGTACCAGGCCACCCGGGCGCGGTTCTCGCGGACGAGGCGCGCGAATTCGTAATCGACGACCAGCCGTTCCTGCACCGCATCGAACAGGCGCGGATCGGAGAGACCCATCGCCGAGAGCGCCTCGAATTCGGTGGCCTGGCGGCGCGCATCGGGCTCGTTGAGGAGGTCGAGGTAGTACTGGGTGTCCTCCTCGAGCGTCCGGGCCGCGCTCGCGGCGAGCGCGCAAAGCGAAAGCAGTAGAGCGATCCCCCATCGCATGCGGCTATGCTATTCCAATGATCCGCATCGCGGCAGAGGAAGCCTGGGCGCCGAAGGAAATCCTCGAGCGCTATCGCAAGCTCCTGCAGGAGAAGCCGGAATCCTGGGACCCGGGCTTCCGCAGCCTGTGGGGTTTCTTCCTCGGCCCGACCGAGCGCGCCACTGCGCTCGTGCGCCGCATCCAGGACCTCGGCCCGCAGCGCCTCGCCGACATGGACGCGACCGGCATCGCGAAGCAGCTCATCCTGCTCAGCTCGCCGGGCGTGCAGGTCTTCGAGGCGACCGAGGCCGTGGCCCTCGCTCGCGACATGAACGACCAACTCATCGCCCACCTGTCGGATCGGTATGCCGGCCTGGCGGCGATCGCCCCGCACGCTCCGCGCGACGCGGTGAAGGAACTGCAGCGCGCGGTCGGACTGGGCCTGAAGGGCGCGGTGGTCAACTCGCACACGCAGGGCGCGTACCTCGACGACCCGAAGTGCTGGGAGATCTTCGAGGCGGCGCAGGCGCTCGACGTGCCGATCTACATCCATCCCAACACGCCGCCGCGCGAGATGATCGCGCCGTTCCTGCCGCGCGGCCTCGACGGCGCGATCTACGGCTTCGCGGTCGAGACCGGGCTGCATCTCCTGCGCATCATCGTCGCCGGCGTCTTCGACCGCTTCCCGAAGCTGCGCATCGTCGTCGGCCACCTCGGCGAGGGCCTGCCGTTCTGGCTGTTCCGCCTCGACTTCATGCACGCCTCAATGGTGCGAGCGCAGCGCTATCCGGGGGTGAAGCCCCTCGAAATGAAGGTGAGTGATTATTTCAAGCGGAACATCTGGGTCACCACCAGCGGCATGCAGTGGGCGCCGGCGATCCAGTTCTGCATCTCGGTGCTCGGCATCGAGCGCGTGATGTACGCGATGGACTATCCCTACCAGTTCGTGCCCGACGAGGTAAAAGTCACGGACGAGATGCCGATGAGCGACGCGGACCGGAAAAAGCTCTACCAGGACAACATCGAAAGCGTGTTTCGTCTGAGGTGAATCGATCACACGCCGGCCCGCGCGCGGCTGGTGTACGCTGCCGGCAAACCAAGGGAGGAATCATGAAAATCTTCCGATTCGCCGCGCTCGCGCTCCTCGCGCCCTGCGCGGTTCTTGCAAACAGCACCGACGACGCCAAGGCGGGCGGCGGCGCCGTGATCGGCAACGTCGGCATGAGCATCGACGTCGTCGGCGACTCGACGCTGCGCAACCATACCGGCAGCTCGCACGCCATCGAAGCGGGCTTCTCGTACGCCAAGGCGAAGCGCCGGCAGGACCGCGAGGCCGGCGACCAGCCGGTGGTCTTCGGCGGCACGGTCTTCCCCGGCGCGGCGGGCGACATCGAGTGGACGAGCAACATCCAGCTCGCGCACGTCGGCTACCGGCCGCGCTTCTGGTTCGGCGACAGCCAGTTCGCCCTCGAAGGCGTGATCGGCGCCGGCTGGGCCGGGCTCGGCCTGAAAGGCGAAGCGACCGGCCTGACCGCGTCGGAGCGCCTGAGCAATGCCGGCGGCGTCATCGGCCTGGGCGGCATCTGGCGCTTCGCCAGCTCGACCGCCCTGCAGCTTCGCTTCCTGCAATTCATCGGCGGCAAGAAGGAAGGCGTGACCAGCGCCTCGAGCGGCGACATCTCGGTCACGCACGCGCTGGGCAAGAACTTCCAGATCCGCGGCGGCCTGGGCTACCTCACCGCGTATTCGGCGCGCGAGAACGCCGACGACAACCTCCTCAAGTCGCCGATCCGCGCCGGCGGCATCGGCCTGCTGCTCGGCGTCGATCTCGTCTTCTAGCGGGCGAGCAGCGAC
The DNA here is from genome assembly GCA_001644455.1 of Betaproteobacteria bacterium SCGC AG-212-J23. GTDB lineage: Bacteria > Pseudomonadota > Gammaproteobacteria > Burkholderiales > SG8-39 > SCGC-AG-212-J23. The sequence continues at coordinate 18,330 of LSTF01000001.1, read as the reverse complement.
TCGATCCGGGCGACGATCGCCTCGACCGGCTCGCTCTTCGACACCGCGGCGCGGCCGCCGAGCTGGCCGGCGAGGCCCTTCAGCTCCGCCGGCCCGACCAGGCCGGTGAGGAAGAGCACCGGGATGCCGCGCAGCTCGTCGTCCGCGAACAGCGCGCTCGAGATGTCGCCGCCGTCCACGTCCGGCATGTCGACGTCGCAGAGGATGAGCTGCGGCTTCTCGCGCCGCGCCATGGCGAGCACGCTCTCGGGAGCGCTGGTCGTCACCACCTCGTAGCGCGAAGCGAGCTTCATCTTCCAGAAGGTCAGCACCGCTTCGTCGTCGTCGACCACCAGGATGCGCGGGTTGCTCATTGGCTCACCATCAGCGGATCTCCACCTTGTCGAGATGCGTGCGCAGCGCGCTCACGCGGCGCGAAAGATCGGCGGCTTCGCCCTGCGCCGCCGCGTCCTGCAGCGCGCGGCACTGCGCGCCCGCCCACTTGAATCCGTAGAGCGCGAAGCTGCCGGCGAGCTTGTGCGCCAGGCGGCGGAATTTCTCGCGGTCGCCGGCGGCGAGCGCCTGCGGCAGCTCGTCGAGCGCCTCGCGCCGCGAGCGCAGGAAGTCGGGCAGCGTCGCCCGCAGATCCGCGTCGAGATCGACGGGATCTTTTTCATGGGCATCTTCTTCCTTCTTCCTCGCCGGCGTGGTCTCGCTTCCCGCCAGCGCCGCCCACAGCGCCTCGCGCGGCGCCGGCTTCACCAGGTACTCGTCGCAGCCGGAGTTGAGCGCGCGCTCGATCGAGCGCGAATCGTCGTTCGAGGAGATGGCGATGATGCGCAGCGGCTTCTTCAGCTGGGTCTGCAGCTTGCGCAGCCGGCCGGCGGCCTCGTAGCCGTCCATCACCGGCATCTCGAGGTCGAGCAGCACCACGTCGGGAAAGTCGCCCTTCGCCGCGTCGAGCGCGGCGCGGCCGTTCACCGCCATGGTGAGCTCGAGCGGCGGGGTGGGCAGCATGCGGCGGAACACCAGGCGGTTGAACTCGTCGTCGTCGACCACCAGCACCTTGAGCGCCGGCAGCACCGGCAGGCGCTCGCCCGGCGAGGCGGTCGGCGCCGAGGCGCGCTCTTCACTCGGCTGCTGGGCATGTGCGGCGCGCATGCGCACCGAGAGCGTGGTGCCGGGTCCGGCTTCGCTGTGCATGGTGAGCTCGCCTTCCTGCACGCGCGCCATCAGGCGCGCCGAGTAGGCGCCGAGGCCGACGCCGCCGCCCTTGCCGGTGGTGACGTACTTCTCGAAGAAGCGCGGCCGCACCCGCGGCGAGATCTCGCCGGGGTTGTGGATGTGCACCGCGACGTTGTCGCCCGCGCCTTCCACCGTCACCGTGACCACGCCGCCCTCGGGCGCGGCTTCGATCGCGTTCTTCACCAGGTTGGCGAGCATCGAGTAGGACAGCACTTCCTCGGCGCGCGCGGTGGCGTGGCCCGACTGCTTGAGGTTGATCACCACGTCCTTCGACGCCGCCTGGCTCTCGAGGTCGGCGGCGACCTTGCGCACCACTTCCGAGAGATCGACCGCCTGCGCGCGGAACTGGTAGGTGCCCTGCTCCATCTTGAAGAGATCGAGCGAGAGATTCACCATCGACAGGATGCGGTAGCCGGCGCGCTCGACGATCGACAGCAGCTCCTCGTCGTCGCGCGACAGGTTCGCGCTCTGGCGCAGCAGGCGCGATACGGCGATGACGCTGTTCAGCGGCGTCTTCAGGTCGTGGCGCGACATGCGCTCCACTTCTTCGCGCAGGTGCATGCTCTCGCGCATCGCCTCCTCCTGCGCGCGGCGCTGGGTGATGTCGGTGAGCGTGGCGATGAAGCGCCGGGCGTAGCCTTTCTCGTCGCGCACCGAGATGCCCTGCGCCTGCACCCAGATGTACTTGCCGTCGGCACGGCGCAGCCGGTAGTCGAGCGCCTCGTGGAAATCGTCGCGGCTGCCGATGATGTGGTCGCGGAAGCGCTTCTTCACGCTGGGCGCGTCCTCGGGATGCAGCAGGTCGAAGTAGTCCGGCCAGCCCGAGGTGTCGGCGTCGGGCGCGTAGCCGAGGATCTCCTTGAAGCGCGGCGAGTAGTACGCGCTGCGCGTCGCGGCGTCCCAGTCGAGCATGCCGAGCTTGGAGGAGTGCACCACCAGCGCGAGGCGCTGCTGCTCCATGGCGAGCGCCTCTTCCATCGCCTTGCGCTCGCTGGTATCGATGCTCGCAGTGAGCACGCCGAGCAGCTTGCCCTGCGAATCGACCATCGCCGTGCGCGTCTGCAGGTAGCGCTTGTCGCCGAGCGTGAAATCCGCGGGCGGCGTCGGCTGGTTCGGGCCGGCGTCGAGCGCCGCCTTGTCGAGCGCGAGCAGCGCCTTCGCCTCTTCCGGGGTGGCGCGGTCGCGCGGACTGGTGCCGATGACCCGGTCGCGCAGGTTGCCGTAGTACTTCTCCCAGGTGCGGTTGACGAACACGTAGCGGCCGTCGAGGTCGCGCATCGACAGCGCCACCGGCACCGAGTCGAACACGTCCGTGGCGAACTTCGCCTGGTCGAGCGCGCGCCGCGCCTCGGCGTCGAAGGCGCGGATCGCGCGCCGCGTCAGGATCACGCCCGGCGCGACCACGTAGGAGAGAAAGCCCGCGGGCTCGAGCGCCGGCGGATCGAAGAAGCCGAGCGTGAGCAACGGATACATCAACGCCATCACGGTGATCACGACCGGCCACCAGGTGCGCCGCTCCCGCGCGAGCTGCACCGAGACCACGCTCGCCCAGCCCACGAGGCCGAAGGCGAGCAGCTGCACCACGCCGATCCCGCCAAAGGCCGCCGCCGCGACCCCGACCAGCGCCACCGCGATCGCGGCGCGACGCTGCCACTTGCCCGGGCTCACCTCGGCGAGGAACGCGGCGAGAAACGGCAGGCCGAGCATGCCCGCCACGCGGCCCATTTCGCCGCCGAGCAGGATCTCCGTCGCCACGCAGACGAGGAAGCAGCCGAGCCAGAGCGAGACGTGGTCGGCGCGGCGCGAGACGAACACCATCACCGCGCCGAATGCCATGGCGCCGACCGCGCCGCCGAGGATGAGCGAGACCCCCATGACCGGAGAGCTTATCGCTCCAGGATGGCCGTGACGCCCATGCCGCCGGCGGCGCAGATCGAGATCAGGCCGCGCCCCGAGCCGCGCTGCGCGAGCTCCTTCGCCAGCGTCGCGACGATGCGCGCGCCGGTGGCCGCGAAGGGATGGCCAAGGGCGACGCTGGAACCGACGGGGTTCATCTTGTTTCGATCGATCGCCCCCAGTGCAGATCGATTCAATTTCTTTCGACAAAAATCTTCCGATTCCCAGGCCTTGAGCGTGCAGAGCACCTGCGCCGCGAAAGCCTCGTGGATCTCGTAGATGTCGAAGTCCTGCAGCTTCAGCTTCGCCCGGTCGAGCATGCGCGGCACGGCATAGGCCGGCGCCATCAGCATGCCTTCCTTGGGCCCCGCCATGCCGACAAAGTCGACCGCCGCGGTTTCCGTGAAAGACAAATACGCCTGGACAGGAATTTTTCTCGAAGCAGCCCATTCCTCGCTGGCCAGCAGCACGCAAGCCGCGCCGTCAGTGAGCGGCGAGCTGTTGCCGGCAGTGAGCGTGCCCGCCGCGCTACGATCGAACGCGGTCTTCAGCGTCGAGAGCTTTTCCAGCGAGGTATCGGCGCGCACGTTGTTGTCTGTCTTCAGCGAATTGAATTCGAAGACCAGATCCTTGAAGAACCCGTCCTTCCACGCCTTTGCCGCATGGTGATGGCTAGCGAGCGCGAGCTCGTCCTGCTCGCGGCGGCCGATCTTCCATTCCTTCGCCATCTCCTCGCAGTGCTGGCCCATCGACAGGCCGGTGCGCGGCTCGCCGACGCTCGGCGGCATCGGCTTGAGGTCGCGCAACCGCACCGAGCCGATGGTGCCGAGGCGCTCGCCGAAGGTCCTTGCCCGGTTCAGCTTGAGCACGGCGCGCTGCAGCTTCTTCCCGTACGAGAGGGGGATGTCGCTCGCGCTGTCGACGCCGCCGGCGATCGCGCAGTCGATCTCGCCCGCGGCGATGCGGTGCGCGAGCTGCGCCGCGGCGGAGAGGCTGGTGCCGCAGGCGCGCTGCAGGTCGTACGCGGGCGTCTCGGGATGCAGCCCCGAGCCGAGCGTGCACTCGCGCGCCAGGTTCCAGTCGCGCGAGTGCTTGATCACCGCGCCGGCGGCGACCTCGCCCATTTTTTGATTTTTCAGATCGAATTTCTGAACCAGGGCCTTGAAGGCCGCCGTGAGCATGTCCTGGTTGCTCGCCTCGGCGTAGGCGGTATTGGCGCGCGCGAAGGGAATGCGGGCGCCGCCGAGGATCGCGACGCGGCGTGGTATGTTGGCCATGGCGATGACTCTATCCGATAAGCCGGCCATCCTGGTCGTCGAGGACGACGAGGCCACGGCGAAGCTGATCCGCCTCGTCCTCGAGTACGAAGGCTTCGAGGTCCGGCACGCCGCCGACGGCCTGGAGGCGAAGGTGTTCATCACCAGCCAGTGGGCGCCGGCGCTGGTGACGCTCGACCTCGAGCTGCCTCACGTCAAGGGCGAGGAGCTGATGATGCAGATCAAGACCACGCCGGGCTGGGAGCGCGTACCGGTGATCATGATCACCGCGACGCGCAAGACCGATGCCGCCTGGGCAGTGAGGAAAGGCGCGAAGGGCCACCTGACGAAGCCGTTCCAGCCGGAGGATCTCCTCAAGGCCGTGCGCCGGCTGCTGCCGAAGAAGGCCAGCTGATGGGCAGAACGTCAATCTTTCTTCTGGCCACCCTCTTCGCCGCGCCGGCACCGGCGCAGGATTACCCGGCGCGCGAGATCCGCTCGATCTGCAACTTCTCCGCAGGCTCGGGCGCCGACATCATCGTGCGCTGGTACAGCGACCGGCTCTCGAAGCTCGCCGGCAAGCCGGTGGTGGTCGAGAACAAGCCCGGCAACCAGGGCACCGTCGCCACCGACTACGTCGCGAAATCCAAGGCCGACGGCTACACCCTCATGATCACCCCGGCGAGCTCGACGCTCGCCACCGCGCCGCACATCTTCAAGAGCCTGCCCTTCGACCCGGCGAAGGACTTCGCGCCGGTGACGACGCTGACGTCGCTCAGCTTCGTCATCGCGGTCGACGCGTCGAAGCCGATCAAGACGATTCCGGACTTGATTGCCGCTCTGAAAGCAAAACCGAAGAATGGTTTCTACGGCACCGGTTCCAATACCGGCCAGGTCGCGGCCGAGCTCCTCAAGGTGCGCACCGGCGTGGAGACGACCTACGTGCCCTTCAAGGCCACGGTGAGCGCGCTCGCCGCGGTGCTGAGCGGCGAAGTCGATTTCCTCTCCTACGACGCGACCTGGGCGGTGACGCAGCGCGAGCCGCACGGCCGGCTGCGCATCCTCGCGGTCACTTCGGCGAAGCGCTCCGGCGCGCTGCCCGACGTGCCGACGCTGAGCGAGCTCGGCATGGGCGAGTTCGACATCGCGCCCTGGTTCGCGGTGGTGGTGCCGGCGGGAACGCCGCGGCCGATCGTCGACAAGCTCGCCGCCTGGTTCAACCAGATCACCACCAGCGAGGACGCGAAGCAGTTCCTCGCGCGCTCGGCGTTCGATGCCTTCCCCGGCTCGCCGGAATCGATGGCGGCGCTGCTCAAGACCGAGACCGAGCGCTGGGGGCGCTGGGTCAGGCTCGCGAGGATCGAGCCGCAGTAGCTAGTCGAGCGGCTCCAGCTTGACGATGGAGGCGCCGTGGTTCGAGCCCACCCAGAACGTCACCGGGGTGGTCGAGTTGTCGACGAACACGCGCCGGATGTTGGTCTTGCGCGGCAGCAGGTACTCGACGATCGCCCCGCTCTTCGGGTCGAGGCGCGCGACCTGGTCGGTGATCATCGAGCCGGTCCACGCTTCGCCGTCCTTGTCGAGTGCCACGTCGTACGGTGACGCCCAGCGCGTCGGCATCTGCCAGAGGGTGAACTTGCCGCTGCTCGTATCGAGCATGCCGACGCGATCGTCGCGGTACAGCGCGAACCAGAGGCGGTCCTGCGCGTCCATCATGCCCCGGCGCGGCGCGGCGGCGCGGTTCTCGACCGGAATCTGGAACAGCTTCAGCTCGCCGGTCTTCGCGTCGATGCGGCCGATGTCGCGGCGGCGGAAGTCGGTGAACCAGGCGTTGTTCTTCGAATCGGGGATGACGTCGTAGATGTTGTGCGGCTCGCCCTTGGGCGCGTTCTTGAACGGCTCCCAGGTCTCGATCCGGCCGGTGGCGACGTCGAGCCGGTGCACGCCGGCGAAGCCGTTGTTCTGCATCCAGACCTTGCCGTCGACGTGCGCGAACTGCGGGCTCACCATGTTCACCTGCGCGGCGTCGATGTTCTGCTCCGGGGGCAGCTGCCAGTAGGTGAACTTCCCGCTCTTGCGGTCGAACCTGGCGATCGTCGCCTGGTACATGTTGCCGAGCCAGAGGTTGCCGTCGCGATCCGGGCGCAGGCCGAGCAAGCCCGTCGGGAAGCCGGGCTTGTGTTCCGGAATGGCGTATTCCTTCACCGCGCCGGTCTTCGGATCCAGGCGCCCCAGGTTCTGCTCGCCGAAGCTCGAGTACCAGGCGATGCCCTGCGCGTCGACGATCACGTCGTGCGGCGAGATGGTCTCGCGCGGCAGGTCGTACTCGGTGTAGATCACGCGCGTCGCGCGTCCGGTCGGCCGTGGCAGCGTGCGCAGCGGATAGCTCCACAGCTTCTCCGGGCCGAGGTTGATGGTGGCGAGGTACTCGGCGGCGGCGCGATAGACCTGCACGCGCTGGTCGCCGCGCTCTTCCATCAGCCGCTCCGCCTTGCGCAGCTGCGGGTGCTGCGGAATGCTCTGGTTGACGTAGCCCTGCATGCGCGGCAGGAGCGTCTTCATGAAGGTGTCGGCGTCGTAGGGCGAGCGCGCGATGCGCTCGAGCGTGTGGCAACCGACGCAGTTGAGCAGCTGCCCCTTCTGCGCGTCCGTCCCCGGCATGCTCGCCATCCACTCGCCGTTGGAGAGCTGGCTGGCGAGGTCGTTCGTCTTCACCAGCGCGAGATCCTTGGACCCCGGCACGGAGGCTTCGCCCGAGTACTCGAATCCGGCCGCGCGGACCTTGAGGGCGTACTTGCCGGGCGCGAGCTTTGCCGCGGGAAAGCTGTAGTTGCCCTTGGCGTCGCTCACTACGGTGACGGTAATGGTCGAGCCGGCGCGCTTGGCGCTGACCAGCACGCCTTCCATCGGGCCTTCTTCTTTTGAAGCGACCGTTCCGCTCAATTGAGCGAACACGGAAAGGGGAAAGAACAGAGCGAGAAGCGTGAAGCGCATGGAACCTCCTCGGCGGCGAGTCTACTCCGGCAGCTTGAGTTTCCCTTTGATGACCTTGCGCGTCGGCGTCAGCGGCATGTCAGGAATAACGACGAGACGCTCGGGCAATTTATTCTTTGCGATTTTCTTATCAAGCAGATACTGGGTTAATTCTTCCAGGCGCACCGGGTCTTCCGCCTTGCGAAGAACAACAAAAGCGCAAGCCTTTTCGCCGAGGATCGGATCGGGCATCGGCACGATCGCCGACTGCAGGATCTTCGGGTGCGAGTCGAGCAGGTCCTCGACGTCGCGCGGATTGAACTTCACGCCGCCGCGATTGATGATGTCCTTCACCCGGCCGGTGATCGAGAAATTGCCCGCGGCGTCGACCGCGGCGAGATCGCCGGTGCGATACCAGCCGTCGGCGGTGAACGCGGCGGCGTTCGCTTCGTCGTTGTCGTAGAAGCCGGGAAAGAGCAGGCAGCCTCGCACCTGCAGCTCGCCCTCGACGATGCGCGTCTCGGTTCCGGGGCTCGGCCGGCCGGCGCTCGAGCAGTGCACCTCGAGCGCGTCGCCGGGCCGCGTGTAGAGCGCGCCCTGCGTCTCGGTCATGCCCCAGAGCTGCGTCACCGCGCAGCCTTTCACCCGCTCGGAGAACTCGCGCACCAGCTGCGGCGGGCAGGCGCTGCCCGACATGATCGCGAGCTTGAGCGACGACCAGTCGTGCTTGTCGAACAGCCCCTGCGCGCGAACCGCGGCGATGTGGGCGGGCGCAGTCCACAACGCTGATGGTTTCTGTTCTTGAATTTTTTCTGAGAGATCTTTTGGAGAAAAGGCTTGAAGCAAGACCGACGCTGCACCACAGGACCACGCGCAGTGCAACGCGTACAGGCCGAAGAGATGCGTGAACGGCGCGGCGGAAAGAATCCGGTCGGCGGCGGAGAGGCGATGCTCGGGCACGCCCAGGCGCGCGTTGGAGAGCATGGTGTGATAGCTGTGCGGCACGCACTTCGGCGCGGCGGTGGTGCCCGAGGTGTAGAGCAGCAGGAAAGGATCCGCGGCGACCGGCTCGGGAAAGTCCTTCGATAGAGGCGAATCCGCTTCGAGTTCCGAGGGTGTACGGCCAAGGCCGCCGAACAATTCTTTCGTGGCGGGAAGGCAAATGGCGAGTTTCGCGCGGCTGTGGCGCAGCAGCGCCGCGATCTCCGCGCCGCGGTAAGGCATGTGCACGGTGCACATCACCGCGCCAAGGCGGCAGATGGCGAGGAAGGCGACGATGAACTCCGGCGTGTTGGGCAGCTGCACAGCGACCACTTCGCCCGGCGCGACGCCGGCGCGGCGCAGGCCTTCGGCGAAATGAAGGACTCGCTGCTCCAGGATTTTCCAAGAAATGATTTCACCCGAAACAACGGCGGGAGCGTCCGGGCGTTCTTTCGCATGGCGGGCAAGCCACTTGGGCAGCGTGTCGTCGCCCCACCAGCCCTGCTCGACGTAGCGGCGCGTCGCCTCGGCATCGAATTTCAGCGCGCCGCGCAGGCGCAGCGCGCTCTCGCTGTAGGCGAAGCGATCCTCGAGGCGCACCACGCGCTCCGGCCGGTAGCGGCGCCCGCCGCCGAGGTCGAGGAGGTACGCGGTCTGGCCGGTGCGGAAGCGGCGGCTCTCCTCGCTGTTGCGGATGAACATGACCTGCTCGCGCGTCAGGCCGAGCTTCGCGGCGATCTGCCCGTCGGCGAGGCCCATCGCCTCGCGCTGGCGCTCGATCTCGGCCCAGTCGAGTCGGCGCACCGGGTCGCCCTCGCGCAGCTGCAGGTTGTGGCTCATGCGGAACACCGCCTCGCCGAAGGTGGCGAGCATCGCCTCGGTGACGCCGAGCTGCTCGCGCGTCATCCCTCGTGCCATGTCAGCTCTTCGAGCGGAGGATCGGGTCGGCCTGCGGCGACTGGGTGGCGATCGGGCAGACGCGCATGCACTCGAAGCACTGCGCGAACCACGCGCCGGAGCCGGCCGACACCTTGTACCAGAGCATCTTGCGGTCGGGATCGAGCAGGCCTTCGGCGCCCTCCGAGCGCACCTCGTCCCTGACCGCCTCGGCGAGGATCTTCGGCACCGCCTCGTATTCCTGCGTGAGCTCGGCGCACGCCGCCATGTCGTAGCGCATCAGCTTCTGCTTGCCCTTGTCGTCGATCTCGCCGGAGAGGCACTGCGCCGGGCAGAACTTCATGCACGGCGTGCGGCCGATCTGCCGGTACATCGAGACGCAAGACGGCGCGGGACAGGGGTTCTCCGCCATCGGCGCGTCGGCCTCGAGCTCGAGCTCGGTGAAGACCGACGCGTAATACATGAAGCCGAACTCCGGATGCAGCAGGATGTCGCCGGCGAGCGAGCGGGCGCCGATGCCCGCGAGCTCGGCGTGCAGCTTCAGGCTTTGCAGCGGCACGCGCGGCCCGCCCTCGGGATCGAGGTCGGGCGGCACGTAGATCGAAGGCGCGCCGAATTTCTGCTCGATATGGAAAGCGAGCCCGTAGGCGAGCTTGTAGGCGCGCACCTCGGTCGAGCCCGAGTAGGCCATCGCCTTGGCCGGCATCTGCCACGTTCCCTGCGTCTGGCCGCCGACGCCGAGCGAGATCACCGACTTCACCCGCGGGAAGAGGTCGCTCGGCCGGTGGCCGGGCGGGGCGATACGCTCGCAGGCTTCCAGGCTCGCCACCCCGACCGCCAGCGCGCCACGCTTCCTGCAGTACTCGACGATGGCCTGCTTTGCGTCCTGCATCGTCGTATATTAGCTCCGCGATGGACGATACCCTCCTCATTGCCCGGGCCCAGTTCGGGCTGAACATCGCCTTCCACATCCTGTTCCCGACGCTGACCATCGGGCTCGCCTGGCTGGTCGCGTATTTCCGCATCCAGTACGAACGCACCCGCGACCCCGCGTGGCTCGCGACCTACAAGCTGTGGGTCAAGGTGTTCGCGCTGTCCTTCGCCATGGGCGTGGTCTCGGGCATCACCATGAGCTTCCAGTTCGGCACCAACTGGCCGGGCTACATGGCGAGCGTCGGCAACATCGCCGGGCCGCTGCTCGCCTACGAGGTGCTGACCGCGTTCTTCCTCGAGGCGACCTTCCTGGGCGTGATGCTGTTCGGCATGGACCGCGTCTCGGGTCGGGTGCACGTCGCTTCCGCGCTCATCGTCGCCGCCGGCACGACGCTGTCGGCGTTCTGGATCCTGGCGCTCAACTCCTGGATGCAGACCCCCGCCGGGCACATCGAGGTCGACGGCGAGCTGATCGCCGGCAGCTGGTGGGCGGTGATCTTCAACCCGTCGTTCCCCTACCGCTTCACGCACATGCTGCTCGCCACGGGCATCACCGCATCGTTCGTCGTCGCCGGCCTCTCGGCCTGGCGCCTGCTCAAGGCGCCGGGCGACGCGGCGGCGAACAAGACGCTGCGCTTCGGCGCGCACATCGCCGCTGTCCTCATGCCGCTGCAGGTCTTCGTCGGCGACCTGCACGGCCTGAACACGCTCGAGCATCAGCCGGCGAAGATCGCGGCGCTGGAGGCGATCTGGAAAACCGAGCGCGGCGCGCCGCTGACCCTGGTCGGCATCCCGAACGAGGAAGAAAAGCGCACCGACTACGCGATCATGCTGCCGAAGGGCGCTTCGCTCATCCTCGCGCACGACGCCAACGCGGAGCTGAAAGGCCTCGAGGAGTTCGAGGAGCATCCGCCAGTCGCGCCGGTGTTCTTCGCGTTTCGCATCATGGTCGGCATGGGCGTGCTCATGCTCGCCCTGTCTTGGGTGGGGACGTTTGTATTAAGAACCAAAACCCCAAGGTGGCTGCTGTGGGCCTTCGCGTCCTTCACCTTCTCGGGCTGGGTCGCCACCCTCGCCGGCTGGATGGTGACCGAGATCGGCCGCCAGCCGTGGCTCGTGCAAGGCGTCCTGCTCACCGCCGACGCGGTCGGCGGCGCGACCGGGGCGGAGCTCGGCGCGAGCCTCACTGCCTACGTCGCGACCTACGCGGTGCTGCTCCTCTCCTACATGGTGACGCTCACCCACCTCGCCGGAAAGGGCAGCGCATGACGATCGACCTGCCGCTGATCTTCGCCGCGCTGATGGGCGTGGCGATCCTCGCCTACGTGGTGCTCGACGGCTACGACCTCGGCGTCGGCATGCTGATGCTCTGGGACAGCGAGCGCGAGGAGCACGACGTCATGATCGCCTCGATCGGCCCGTTCTGGGACGCGAACGAGACCTGGCTCGTGCTCGGCGTCGGCCTGCTGCTGGTCGCCTTCCCGGTGGCGCACGGCGTGGTGCTCGGCGCGCTCTACCTGCCGGTGGCGGCGATGCTGGTGGGGCTGATGGCTCGCGGCGTGGCCTTCGAGCTTCGCATCAAGGCCGAGGGCTGGCACCGCGAGCTGTGGAACTGGCTCTTCTCCGCGGGCTCCTATCTCGCGTCCTTCTCGCAGGGCCTGATGCTCGGCCGCTTCATCACCGGCTTCGAGCCCGGCTTCCTCCCCTGGGGATTCGCGGCGCTGACCGGCGTCGCGCTGTGCGGCGGCTACATGCTGCTGGGCGCCACCTGGCTCGTGCTGCGCACCGAGGGCGCGCTGCGCGAGAAGAGCGCCGTCTGGGCGCGCTGGGGCCTCGCCTGGGTCGCGCTCGCGGTGGCGCTGGTGAGCATCGCCACGCCGCTCGCGAGCGAAACGGTGCGCGAGCGCTGGTTCGACTTCCCGCGCACGCTGTACCTGATGATCCTGCCGGCGCTCACGCTCGCCGCCGGCGCATTCACCTGGGTTTCGCTGAAGAAATCCGACACGCTGCCGTTCGCCGGCGCGGTGACGATCTACGTGCTGGCGTTCGCCGGCCTCGCCTACAGCCTGTTTCCGTACGTCGTGATGGACTCCCTCACCATCTGGGACGCGGCGGCGCATCCCAGCGCGCTCAACTTCATGCTCGTCGGCACGGCGATCGTGCTGCCGTTCCTGCTCGGCTACACGTTCTACGCGTACCGCATCTTCAGGGGCAAGGTCAAAGGAGGCTCGCCGTATGGATAGATCACGCCGCCGCTTCAGCGCCGCTGCCGGGGCGCTCGCCGTCCTGCCGTTTTCGCGCGCCCTCGCCGCGCCGGTGGGCGGCACCGCGGAGCTCGGCTTCGCGGAAATCCCCGACGGCACGCTCGCCGAGCAGGGGCTGTTCGCCCTCCCGGGCAAGCTGCCGCTCATCAAGAAGACCTTCCGGCCGCCGAATTTCGAGACGCCGATCCAGTACTTCCGCACGCCGATCACCCAGAACCGTGCGTTCTTCGTGCGCTATCACCTCGCCGCCATCCCCGAGGTCTCGGCGAAGGACTGGGCGCTGAGCGTCGGCGGCGACAGCGCGGAGCGCGAGCTGAAGCTGACGCTGGCGCAGATGAAGAAGGAGTTCAAGGCGGCGCAGGTCACCGCCGTCTGCCAGTGCTCGGGCAACCGGCGCGGCCTGTTCGAGCCGCACGTCGCCGGAGTCGAATGGGGCGTCGGCGCGATGGGCAATGCGGTGTGGAAGGGCGTGCGCCTCAAGGACGTGCTCGCCAAGGCCGGCGTGAAGGCCGGCGCGCTCGAGGTGGTCTTCGACGGCGCGGACCACGCGCCGCTCGAGAAGACGCCCGACTTCGTCAAATCGCTGCCCCTCGAGGTGGCGATGGACGAGAACACGCTGATCGCCTTCGAGATGAACGGACAGCCCCTGCCGCACTGGAACGGCTTCCCGGCGCGCCTGGTCGTGCCCGGCTGGACCGGTACCTACTGGGTAAAGCAGCTCGCCTCGGTCAGGGTGGTGGCGCAGCCGGAGAAGAATTTCTGGATGGCGACCGCCTACCGGCTGCCGCGCGGCAAGTTCAAGACGCCGACCTTCCAGTCGCAGCTCTATTCCCCGAACGAGCCGATCACGACGATGGTGGTGAACTCGCTCATCACCTCGCTCAAGAGCGGCCAGCAGCTGCGCCGCGGCCAGCCGCTGGTCGTCAACGGCATCGCCTGGGACAGCGGTTCGGGAATCGCCAAGGTGGAGGTCTCCACCAACGGCGCCGACTGGCGCGAGGCGAAGCTCGGCAAGGACCTCGGCCGCTTCTCGTTCCGCGAGTTCTCCTTCAGCATGCCGACCCGCGAATCGGGCTCGCACGTCGTCATGGCGCGCGCGACCAGCAAGGCCGGCGAGACACAGGTGAACGAGCTGATCCACAACCCCGCGGGCTATCACCACAACGTCATCCAGCGCATCTACGTGGAGGTGGTATGAAAGCGACTCTGATCCTGCCGTTGGCGCTTCTGATGGGAAATGCTTTTTCCCAGGAGGGAAAAATCGCGCTCAAAGACGGGCCCGGCAAGGAGAAGGCGCAGGCATGTCTCGCCTGCCACAGCGTGGACTACATCCCGATGAACTCGCGCTTCCTCGACAAGGCGGGCTGGACGGCGTCGGTGAACAAGATGATCAACGCGTTCGGCGCGCCGATCGCCAAGGAAGACGTCGACGCGATCGCGAGCTACCTCGCGGAGAACTACGGCAAGAAGTAGCGGCGGCTAGGAGACAGCTAGGAGACTTCGGCGGGACGCGGGATCGGCACGACGAAGTTCTCGCGCACCACGTCCTTGCCGGCGATCAACTCCTCGGCCTCGCGGCGCTCTTCGTCGAACACCACGGCGGCGAGCTTCTGCAGCGTCTCGCGCGCTTCGTCCAGGGTGCGGCCGTGCGAATTCACTCCAGGCAGTTCCTCGATGAAGCCGACATAGCCGTGATTCGATTTGAGGTACACCGCGGTGAATGCGAGCCGTCCCTGTTCCATCCGTATCTCCTCGCTCAGCTTCGTGAACTCGACGAGATCAGGTTACGCCGGTTAGCTTGCAAATGTGTGACGCGCGCAGAGAAAAAAACGCGATGAGTGAGACTTCAAAACTTCTGTGGTCATTCACACGACAGAAATATTTTTGCAACGCGGCAATTGCTGCACTGCTTATTTTTCCAGCAGATCTTTCTTGTCTTTCTTCTTCGCCCATTCGTCCGCATCCGCGGGCGCGGGCTTGCGCTCGATGATCGCCGGCCAGCTTTGCGCGAGCTCGCGGTTGAGCGCGATGAACGGCTTCTGCTCGTCGGGCACATCGTCCTCGGCGAAGATCGCCTCGACCGGGCACTCCGGGACGCACAGGGTGCAGTCGATGCACTCGTCGGGGTCGATCACCAGCATGTTCGGCCCCTCGCGGAAGCAGTCGACGGGGCAGACGTCGACGCAGTCCGTGTACTTGCACTTGATGCAGCTTTCGGTAACGATGTAAGCCATAGGAATCAATAGTTTAGCACTTTGGCGGGGGTGGCCTCATAATAGAGCCCTTCCTGCAACACCCCCCATCAGGAGCACCGGATTCATGAGCAGCAAGGATATCCATCACGTTACCGACAGCACCTTCGACCCCGAGGTCCTCAAGGCCGACACCCCGGTCCTGGTCGACTATTGGGCCGAGTGGTGCGGGCCGTGCAAGTCGATCGCGCCCATCCTCGATGAAGTGGCCAAGGAGTACGAGGGCCGCCTCAAGATCGCCAAGATCAACGTCGACGAGAACCAGCAGGTGCCGGCCAAGTTCGGCATCCGCGGCATCCCGACCCTGATGCTGTTCAAGAACGGCAACGTCGAGGCGACCCGCGTCGGCGCGCTTTCGAAGTCCCAGCTCACCGCTTTTCTTGACAGCAACATTTGACCCGTCTACAGTGACTCGCAGCTAAGTCAACCGAACAACGTAGTTCCTGCGCCGAAGTCCAGGCGCCTACCCCGAGAATGAGCAGGCCCCAGGCAGTCCAGCCGCCAGAAGTTCGCGCATCCCAAGGCACCGAAGCCGCGCCCGCAGCGGCAGCGGCGTCCGGAGCGGTGCCGATTCCCATGCACCTGTCCGAGCTGAAGGCGCAGCACGTCACGCAGCTGGTCGAGATGGCCGTCGCCAACGGCATCGAGAACGCCAGCCGCCTGCGCAAGCAGGACCTGATCTTCGCCATGCTGAAGAGCCAGGCGAAGAAGGGCGTCTCCATCTTCGGCGACGGCACGCTGGAAGTACTGCCCGACGGCTTCGGCTTCCTGCGCTCGCCCGAGACCTCGTATCTCGCGAGCACCGACGACATCTACGTCTCCCCTTCGCAGATCCGCCGCTTCAACCTGCACACCGGCGACTCGATCGAAGGCGAGATCCGCACGCCGAAGGACGGCGAGCGCTACTTCGCCCTGGTCAAGGTCGACAAGGTCAACGGCGAAGCGCCGGAAGCGGCGAAGAACAAGATCCTGTTCGAGAACCTGACGCCGCTCCACCCGGACAAGGCGTTCAAGCTCGAGCGCGAGATCAAGGCCGAGGAGAACATCACCGGCCGGGTCATCGACATCGTCGCGCCGATCGGCAAGGGCCAGCGCGGCCTGATCGTCAGCCCGCCCAAAGCCGGCAAGACGGTGATGCTGCAGCACATCGCCCATGCCCTGGTCTCGAACCACCCCGACGTCAGCCTGATCGTGCTGCTGATCGACGAGCGGCCGGAGGAAGTGACCGAGATGTCGCGCTCGGTGCGGGGCGAAGTGGTCGCTTCCACCTTCGACGAGCCGGCCTCACGCCACGTGCAGGTCGCCGAGATGGTGATCGAGAAGGCCAAGCGCTTGGTCGAGCACAAGAAAGACGTCGTGATCCTGCTCGACTCGATCACGCGCCTCGCCCGCGCCTACAACACCGTCGTGCCTGCCTCCGGCAAGGTGCTGACCGGCGGCGTCGACGCCAACGCGCTGCAGAAGCCGAAGCGCTTCTTCGGCGCGGCGCGCAACGTGGAAGAAGGCGGCTCCCTGACGATCATCGCCACGGCGCTGATCGACACCGGCAGCCGCATGGACGACGTGATCTACGAGGAATTCAAGGGCACCGGCAACATGGAGATCCACCTGGATCGCCGGATGCACGAGAAGCGGATCTACCCGGCGATCAACGTCAACCGCTCCGGCACCCGTCGCGAAGAGCTGCTCATCGACGCGCCGGTGCTGCAGAAAGTCTGGGTGCTGCGGAAGCTGCTCTTCCCGATGGACGAGCTGGAAGCGGCGGAATTCCTCATCGACAAGCTGAAAGCCACCAAGTCCAACGCCGAGTTCTTCGACTCGATGCGGCGCGGATAAGAACTTAGAATCGGTCCCCGGGGAGGGACCGATGCTCGACACCACCCGTCGAGTAGCGACACCTGAAGGGATCGAACTGACGCTGCGGCTCGCCGGCCCGGTGCCGCGCGCGCTCGCCTGGTCGGTCGACCTGCTGCTGCGCATCGCCGTGGTGTTCGTCGTCATGATGGCCGTCGGGCCGCTCGGGCGCACCGGCACCGGCATCGTCCTCATCACGGCCTTTTTCGTCGAGTGGCTGCTGCCGGCGTGGTTCGAGACCCGCTGGAACGGGCAGACGCCCGGCAAGCGCGCCTTCGGCATCGCCGTGCTGAATGACGACGGCACGCCGGTGCGCTGGCCGGCGGCGCTGACGCGCAACCTGCTGCGCGCCGCCGACTTCCTGCCGTTTTTCTATGGCGTCGGCCTGGTGGCGATGCTCTGCAACCGCGATTTCAAGCGCCTCGGCGACCTCGCCGCCGGTACGGTGGTCGTGTACCAGGCGGAGAAGCCGGCGCCACGGGTGTTCCCGGAAGCCTCTCCGGTCGCGCCGCCTTTCCCGCTCTCCCTGGAGGAGCAGCGCGCGGTGCTCGAGCTCGCTGAACGCGCCTCCACCCTCACGCGCGAGCGCCTGGAAGAGCTCGCCGAGCTGCCCGAGCCGCTGGTCGGCACGCTCGACGGCAGCCGCGCCGCCGCGCGGCTGATCGGCATGGCGAACCACATCGCGGGAAGCGGCAAGTGAGGCAGCACCAGTTCGAGACCGCGCACGCGACGGAATGGCAGGAATTCGAGGCTTTTCTGGAAAACCCCGAGAAATCTCCATTTGCCGCGGAGGAAATGCCATCCCGTTACCGGCGGATCTGCCAGACGCTGGCCCTCGCCGCGGATCGCCAGTACAGCCCGGAGCTGGTCGATCGCCTGAACCGCCTGGCGTTGCGCGGCCACCACGCGCTCTACCGCAACCGCCGCCGCCAGTCGCAGCGCGTGCTCGAGTACCTGCTCGCCGGCTTTCCGGCGCTGGTGCGCGCCGAGTGGCGCCTGGTCGCCGCCGCCGCGCTGCTCTTCTTCGGGCCGCTGCTCTGCCTGATCGCGGTGCTGCAGTCGTATCCCGAGTTCGCGCACTACATCCTCGAGCCCGGGCAGATCGCCAGCTTCCACGAGATGTACGACCCGGCGAACAGGCGCCTCGGCACCCGCGGCGCGGACTCGAGCCTGATGATGTTCGGCTTCTATATCTGGAACAACATCTGCATCGGTTTCCAGACCTTCGCCGGGGGCCTGCTGTTCGGCGTGGGCTCGATCTGGTTTCTCGGCGCGAACGGCGTGATCATCGGCGCGGTCGCCGGCTACCTCACGCACGTCGGCTACACCCAGACCTTCTGGTCGTTCGTCGCCGGACACTCGTCGCCCGAGCTGCTGGCGATCGTCATCTCGGGCGCGGCCGGCCTGCGCCTGGGCATGGCGCTGATCGCGCCGGGCAACATGAGCCGGCGCGCGGCGCTGGTCGCCGCGGCGAAGCCGGCGGTGCGCCTCATGTACGGCGCGGCGGTGATGTTCCTCGCCGCGGCGTTCGTCGAAGCCTTCTGGTCGCCCCTGACGGAGGTCGATTTTCAAATAAAAATCATCGTCGGCATTTCCGGCTGGGCGATCTTCCTCCTCTACTTCCTCCTCGCGGGCCGCGGCCGTGCAGCCAGCTGACATCGCCATCGCGCTGCGCCGGCGCACGCCCTGGGAGGCGATGGACCTCGGCCTCGCCATGCTGCAGCGCTGGTGGCGGCAGACCTACCTGCCGCATCTCGCGGTCGGCATCGCCGCCGCGCTCGCCGGCTGGGGCCTCGCCGC